>JAIYDD010000157.1 GCA_027487675.1 Acetobacteraceae bacterium
AGGGCGGGGCCGGCCCGCTGCATTTCTGGCGCGACGAGGTGACGGAGGAACGGGGCGGCTAAAGCCCCGGCCATCCAGGCGCCGGCGCCGGCGCCCTTGACGCCGCCGGGAAGGCGGGGAAGGGATGCCGCCATGCTCGACAAGACCTTCGACGCCGCGGCGGTGGAGCCGCGCCTCTATGCCGGCTGGGAGACTTCCGGCGCCTTCGCCGCGAACCCGGCCTCCGGCGCGCAGCCCTTCACCATCATGATCCCGCCGCCCAATGTCACGGGCAGCCTGCATATCGGCCACGGGCTGACGATGAGCGTGCAGGACATGCTGATCCGCTGGCGGCGGATGCAGGGGCGCGATTCGCTCTGGATGCCCGGCACCGACCATGCCGGCATCGCGACCCAGATGGTGGTGGAACGCCTGCTGGCCGGCCAGGGCGTGGACCGGCGCGAGATCGGGCGCGAGGCCTTCCTGAGCCATGTCTGGGACTGGAAGGCGCAGTCGGGCGGCACCATCACGCGCCAGCTGCGGCGGCTGGGTGCGAGCCTCGACTGGCAGCGCGAGCGCTTCACCATGGATGAGGGCCTGTCGAAGGCGGTGGTGGAGGTGTTCGTCACCCTGCACCGCCAGGGGCTGATCTATCGCGACCGCCGGCTGGTGAACTGGGATCCGAAGCTGTTGACCGCGATCTCGGACCTGGAAGTCGAGAGCCGGGAGGTGAAGGGGAATCTGTGGACCCTGCGCTACCCGATCGAAGGCGAGCCCGGCCGCTTCATCGAGGTGGCGACGACCCGGCCCGAGACGATGCTGGGCGACACCGCGGTCGCGGTGCACCCCGGCGACGAGCGCTTCCGCGACCTGGTCGGCAGGCGCGCCATCCTGCCGCTGACCGGGCGGCTGATCCCGATCGTGGCGGACGAGTATTCCGACCCGGAGAAGGGCACGGGCGCGGTGAAGATCACGCCGGCGCACGACTTCAACGATTTCGAGGTGGGCCGCCGCCACGCGCTGCCGATGCCCTCCGTGCTGGATGCCGAGGCGCGTGTGTGGCTGGCGGAGATCGAGGCCGAGCTGCGGGCGGTGGAGGGCATCGCGGACCCCGATTTCGTGCGCGGGCTTGCCGGCCAGGATCGCTTCGCCGCCCGCAAGGCGATCGTCGCGAAGCTGGAGGAGCTGGGGCTGCTCCAAAAAATCGAGCCGCACACCCACCAGGTGCCGCATGGCGACCGCGGCGGCGTGCCGATCGAGCCGCGCCTGACCTGGCAATGGTATTGCGACGCCGCGACGCTCGCCAAGCCAGCCAGCGAGGCGGTGGAGACCGGCAGGACCGTCTTCGTCCCGCGCCAGTGGGAGAACACCTTCTTCGCCTGGATGCGCGACATCCAGCCCTGGTGCGTCTCCCGCCAGCTCTGGTGGGGCCACCAGATCCCGGCCTGGTACGGGCCGGAGGGCAGCATCTTCGTCGCCAAGTCGGAAGCCGAGGCGATGGAGGCCGCGCGCCAGAAATTCGGGCGCGACGTGGCGCTGGAACGCGACCCGGACGTGCTCGACACCTGGTTCAGCAGCGCCTTATGGCCGTTCAGCACGCTCGGCTGGCCGGAGAAGACGCCGGAACTCGGGAAGTACTACCCGGGCGACGTGCTGGTGACGGGCTTCGACATCATCTTCTTCTGGGTCGCGCGGATGATGATGATGGGCCTGCACTTCATGGGCGAGGTGCCGTTCCGAGAGGTCTACATCCACGGCCTGGTCCGCGACGAGCGCGGCCAGAAGATGTCGAAATCCCGCGGCAACGTCATGGACCCGCTGGAGCTGATCGACGCCTTCGGCGCGGATGCGCTGCGCTTCGCCATCGCGACGCATACGGGGCCCGGGCGCGACGTGAAGCTGGGCCGCAAGCGCGTCGAGGATGCGCGCGGCTTCGTCACCAAGATCTGGAACGCGGCGCGCTTCCTGGAGATGAACGGGGTCTTCGACGCCTCGGACGCCGCCTTCGACCCCGCCGCCTGCCGCACGCCGCTGGCGCGCTGGGTGCTGGACGGGACGAACCGCGCCGTCGCGGACTGCACCGCGGCGCTGGAGGCGTATCGCTTCGACGAATATGCCGGCGCCGCCTATCGCTTCGTGTGGGGCAGCTTCTGCGATTGGTTCATCGAACTCGGGAAACCCGTGTTCAACGGGCCGGAGGGCGAGGCGAAGGCGGAAGCCAAGGGCGCGGCGCGGCATGCGTTCGGGGTGATCCTGCGGATGCTGCACCCCGTCATGCCCTTCATGACGGAGGAGCTGTGGCACCGCTTCGGCTACGGGCCGGAATGCAGCCTGATCCGCGAAGCCTGGCCCGAAGCGGCGCTGGTCCAGGGCGCTGAGGAGGCGCGGGCGGAACTCGACTGGGTGGTCAGCCTGATCGGCGAGGTGCGCGCCGCGCGGGCCGAGATGAACGTCCCGCCTTCGGTCACCGTCCCCTTGCTGCTGGCCGGCGCCGCGCCCGCCACGCTCGCCCGCGCCGAGGCGTGGATCGAGGCGATCCGCCGCCTCGGCCGCGCGACCGAGGTGCGCGGGCTGGAGGGCGCGCCGCCCAAGGGTGTTGCGCAGGTGGTGGTGGGCGAGGCGACGGTGATGCTGCCGCTGGCCGATGTGATCGACCTGGCCGCCGAGCGCGCGCGGCTGGCCAAGGCCCGCGCCGCGGCGGAGGCCGAGGCGCAGAAGATCGGCGCCAAGCTCGGCAATGCCGATTTCGTCGCCCGCGCCAAGGAAGAAGTGGTCGAGGAGAACCGCGAACGCCTCGCCGCGGCTGAGGCCGAGATGGCGCGGCTGGATGCCGCGCTGGCGCGGCTGGCGGGGTAGGGGTGACGCGCCATGGATGCCGGCACGCTCAAGCTTCTGGTCGCGATCGTCATCTTTTCCGCGCCGGTGATCATGTGCGCGGAGATGCTGCCGAAGCGCGAGATCGCCGGGCGGCGGCTGACGCGCGCGCAGTCGCAGGCGGTCGGCGCGGTGATCGGGCTGGTGGGCGGCGTCGGCTTCCTGCTGGCGACGGGCTGACGCCTCAGGCGGCGAACAGCGCCTCGACCTGCACGGCGAAGCCTGGCGGATCGAGCCGCAGCACCCCGCTGCCGAGGATGGCGGTGCGGACCTCGCCGTCCTCGCCCCTGGCGTGATGCATGACGACGCGCGCCACCGGGTCCAGCAGCAGGTAGTGGCGGATCGTCGGCACCCTGAAGTAGTCGCGGAACTTGCCGACCATGTCCTCCCGCTCGGTGGAGGGCGACAGGACCTCCACCACCACCACCGGGTCGGGCAGGGTCCGGGTGTCGTTGTCGGCCAGGATGCCGCAATTGACCGAGGCATCGGGCACGCGCAGCGAATCACGGTCGGTCTGGATGCCGGCGCCCTCGGTGAAGACCTCGCAGGGCAGGCCGGCGGCGCGCACCGCGGCGTGCAGGGCCATGGCGGTCGCGAACTTGGTCCGCGTGTGCCGCAGCAGGGGCGGCGCCATCGCCACCACCTGCGGGCGGCCGGCGACCAGCTCATAGGTGCCCTTGGGCTGGCGATCCACCCAGGCGAAGAATTCCGGGATGCTCATCCGGCCGGGCGGGATTTCGACCTGTTCCGCCATGGCGGGACCTTACCCCAGCCGCCCCCCTGGCCCGCAAGCCCGCGATGTGGCAGGCACGCGACAGGAGGAAGCGCCCGGACCACCGGGGCGCCTCGAAGGGACCCGGCCGACCATGACCAAGTGGGACAAGTCCAAGCTGCCCAGCCGCCACACCACCGTGGGGCCGGAGCGCGCGCCGCATCGCAGCTACTACTACGCGATGGGCCTGACGAAGGAGGAGATCGAGCAGCCCTTCGTCGGCGTCGCCACCTGCTGGAACGAGGCCGCGCCCTGCAACATCGCCCTCTCCCGCCAGGCGCAGTCGGTGAAGGTTGGCGTGAAGGCCGGCGGCGCGACGCCGCGCGAATTCACCACCATCACGGTGACCGACGGCATCGCCATGGGCCACCAGTCCATGAAAGCGTCGCTCGCCAGCCGCGACGTCATCGCGGACAGCGTGGAACTCACCATGCGCGGCCATTGCTATGACGGGCTGGTGGGGCTCGGCGGCTGCGACAAGACGCTGCCGGGGCTGATGATGGCGATGGTGCGGCTGAACGTGCCGAGCGTCTTCATGTATGGCGGCTCGATCATGCCGGGCAAGTTCCGGGGCAAGGACGTGACGGTGCTCGACGTGTTCGAGGCGGTGGGCCAGCACGCCGCCGGCAACATGTCGGACGAGGATCTGCTCGACCTCGAGCAGCATGCCTGCCCCGGGGCAGGGGCCTGCGGCGGCCAGTTCACCGCCAACACCATGGCCTGCGTGTCCGAGGTGATCGGGCTCGCGCTGCCCGGCTCGGCCGGCGCGCCGGCGCCGGACCAGACCCGCGACCATTTCGCGGAGCTGTCGGGCAAGGCGGTGGTGGAGCTGATCCGCCGCAACCTCCGCCCGCGCGACATCGTCACCATGGACGCGCTGTTCAACGCGGCGGCCATCGTGGGTGCCACCGGCGGGTCCACCAACCTGGCACTTCACCTGCCCGCCATCGCGCATGAGGCCGGCATCAAGTTCGACCTGCACGATGTGGCCGAGATCATGCGCGCCACGCCGCACATCGCGGATTTGAAGCCGGGCGGGCGCTACGTGGCGCTCGATGTCTTCAACGTCGGCGGCGTGCCGGTGATCATCAAGGCGCTGCTCGATGGCGGCTACCTGCGCGGCGATGCGATGACCGTCACCGGCAAGTCGCTGGCCGAGAACCACCGCGAGGTGATCGTGCCGCGCGACCAGGACGTCATCCGCCCGACGTCGGACCCGATCAGCCCGATCGGCGGCGTAGTCTCGCTGAAGGGCACGCTGGCGCCCGAAGGCGCGATCGTGAAGATCGCGGGGATGAAGTCGCTGCGCTTCGAGGGCACGGCGCTCTGCTTCGACTGCGAGGAGGACGCCTTCAAGGCCGTCGAGATGCGCGCCTACAAGCCGGGCGACATCATCATCATCCGCTACGAAGGCCCGAAGGGCGGCCCCGGCATGCGCGAGATGCTGTCCACCACCAGCGCCATCTACGGCCAGGGCATGGGCGACAAGGTCGCGCTGATCACCGATGGGCGGTTCAGCGGCGCGACGCGCGGCTTCTGCATCGGCCATGTCGGGCCGGAAGCCGCCGTCGGCGGGCCGCTCGCGCTGGTCGAGAACGGTGACCGCATCGTGATCGACGCCGAGGCCGGCAGCATCGACCTGATGGTGGATGAGGCGACGCTCGCCGCGCGGCGCGCGAAGTGGCAGCCGCGGAAGACGCTCTACACCTCGGGCGCGCTGTGGAAGTATGCGCAGCTGGTCGGCCCGGCCGTGAACGGCGCCGTCACCCACCCCGGCGCCGCGGAGGAAAGCCACGTCTACGCCGATCAGTGAGCCCTCGGTCGTGGAGCTGGGCGCGGCGCTCGGGCCGGGCGCCGCGCAGCCCTTCGCCGACTGGCCGGACCCCACGGTGCCGCTCTCCGGCGGCGGGGTCTATGCGATCTGGGACGGGGCGGGGCGGTTCCTCTATGCGGGCATGGCCGGTGCGGCGGAAGGCCGCGGCGGGCTGCGGCAGCGTCTGACCGCCCACGCCGCGGGGCGTCGGTCCGGGGACCAGTTCTGCGTCTACGTCGCCGACCGCCTGGTGCTGCCGGCGCTGACGGCCGAGGCCATCGCCGCCATCGCATCCGGCCAGGACAGCCTGGACGCGATGGTCCGCGAGCTGGTGCGCGACACGCTGCGCTATGCCTGGATCGCCTGCGCGCCGCTCGATGCCCGTGCGATCGAGGCGACGCTGAAGCGCGGCGACTGGCCGCACGGCCCGCCGCTGCTGAACCCCGCCGGCGCCGAGCCGGAGGAGGCCGAGGCCCCCGCCCGCGCGCCGCTGGCGCTGCCACGCCGCCGCCCCATCCGCCTCTGACCCGCCGCGATCCGGCCCTGCGGCCGGCATGGTGGGGGCGTCTGCTGCCTGAAGCGCGGCGCTTGTCCGGCGCGTGGCCGGCCCAGCCGGTCCACGCGCCGGCAGGCGAGCCCCCGCGCAGGGAGACCTGCCCATGCGCCTGCCCCTTCGCCCCGTCCTCCTGCTGCTGGCCCTGACGCTGGTGGCCGGCTGCGTCGTCGCGCCCTATCCGCCGCATGCGCGGCATGGCTATGCGCACGGCCACTACCATGCCGGCCCGCCACACTACGCGTATCGCGGCTACGGCCCGCCGCGGCACTGGCACCGTCCGCCGGGCCATTACCGCGGCTGGTGACGCGTCGGCGGCTTGGGGCGCAAGGCCGCGGGTCGCGCGAAGGTGCCGGCGCGATCCCGCCTGGCGGCGCCGGTCCAGGACGCCGGCAGCGCCCTTCGGCGCCGCTCAGCCGGCCAGCGTCACCACCAGCGGCGTGTGGTCGGACGGGCTGTCCTCCGCCCTCGGCGCGACGTCCACCTCCGCCGCCTCCAGCCGCTCCGCCAGTTCGGCGCTGAGCAGCGCGTGGTCGATGCGCAGCCCGGCGTTCAGGTCGAAGGCCGAGCCGTAGTCCCAATAGGTGTAGAGCCGCTGCCCGGGATGCAGCGCGCGCAGCGCATCCGTCAGGCCGAGATGTTCCAGCGCCCGCCAGGCGGCGCGCGTCTCCGGGCGCACCAGCGCGTCGGTCGGCGGCAGCGCGCCGGGGGCGAGGTCGAGCGCGGTCGGGCAGACGTTGAAGTCGCCCAGGATCACGAAGGGCTGGAAGGCATCGAGCCGCGCGGCGGCCAGCGCCCGCAGCCGCGCCATCCAGGCGAGCTTGTAGGCATAGCCCTCCTCCCCGCCGGAATTGCCGTTGGGCAGGTAGATGCCGGCGGCGCGGAGGCCGGCGGCCGCGACCTCGACATAGCGGGCCTGGGCGTCGGCCTCGTCGCCGGGCAGGGCCTCGGCCACCACCTCGAAGGGGATGCGGCCGAGCACGGCGACGCCGTTGCGCCCGGCGCCCTGGCCGATGGCGTGGATGCGGTAGCCGCTGCCGTCGAACGCCGCGGCGGGGAATTCCTCGGTGCGGCATTTCAGCTCCTGCAGGAACAGCAGGTCGGGCTGCACGCGGTCCAGGAAGCGGCGCACCGCGCCGGCGCGCTTGCGGATGGAGTTCACGTTGAAGCTGGCGAGGCGAAGCGGCATGCGGCGCGTCCCGGGGTCAGGCCCGGGCCAAACTGGCGGGAAGCGCGGCCGGGCTCAACCGGGGCCCGGCTTCGTCGCGCGGAACGACAGGCCGAGCGGCAGCCAGGCCTTGTCCGGCCAGGTCCACAAGCCCGGTCCCGCCGGCACCAGGCTGCGGAACATCTGCCAGGCGACCGCGGGATGTTCGCGCAGCGCGTCGAGCCGCAGCCCGGCGCCGTGCAGCGCCGCGACGATGTCGGCCACGCCGTGCAGCCATTGCACGGTGCGGCTGTTGGCCAGCCGCGCCTCGGGGTCGGCGTAGTCCTGCGGCTCGTCGAACAGGAAGGGCGCGCGGTGGAAGTAGGGGATGAACCAGCCGGGCCGGCCTTCCCCGTCGGCGCCGGCCTGGTCGTCGAAGACCAGCGCCGAGGGGTGGGCGTCCGCGAAGTAGAAGGCGCCGCCGGGGCGGAGGAAATGCGCGATCACGCGCGCCCAGCCGGGCAGGTCCGGCAGCCAGCCGATGGTGCCCCAGGAGGTGAAGACCAGGTCGAACTGCCCTTCGAGGCCGGGCAGCGCCGCCGGCGCGCCCGCGACGTCGGACAGCACGAAGCGCGCCTGCGGCACGCCGCATTCGGCGGCCAGGGCGGTGGCGGCGGCGACCGCGGCGGGGCTGAAATCCACCCCCACCACCTCCGCCGCGCCGCGCTGGGCGATGGCGATGCTGTCGTCGCCGAGATGCGACTGCAGGTGCAGCACGCGCAGCCCGGTCACGTCGCCGAGCTCCGCCGCCACGATCGCATCGAGCCGCCCGAGGCCGGCGCGGTGCGTGGACAGGTCGTAGCCGCGCGGGCCGAGATGGAGCGCCGTCCGCTCCTCCCAGCTCGCCAGGTTCAGGGCGCGCCAGTCGGGCAGCCGGTCGGCCATCGGGCCGGCGTCAGCCGACGCTGAAGGAGGTGCCGCAGCCGCAGGCGCTGACGGCGTTCGGGTTGCGGACGGCGAAATGCGCGCCGATCAACTCCTCGGCCCAGTCCAGCTCGGCGCCGGCGAGCAGCTCCAGGCTGACGGGGTCCACGAAGACGCGGCCGGGGCCGTGCTCGATGACCAGATCCTCGGCGGCGGGGGCGTCCTCCAGCCCGAATCGGTACTGGAAGCCGGAACAGCCACCGGCATCCACGGCGAGCCGCAGCCCGGCCGCGGGCTTGCCCTCACGCGCGGCGATCTCGGCGACCTGGGCGGCGGCGCGGGGGGTGACGCGGAAGGGCAGGGTGGCGAGGTCCATGGGGTGGGGTGGCTCCTTGGACAGAGATATAGGCCCTGGGCGGTCCGGTTTCCAAGCAGGCGGATGGGAGGCGAGGCGGCGCCCGGTGGCCCGGGGGGAGGCTTTGCCTCACCCCCGATACCCCCCACCACCAGGGCGGCCGCCCTGGACCGGCATCGGTGAACCGGGCGGGAGCGGGCGCTGCCTTGGGATTTTGGCCATTTGGCGCTTTGGCTACTTTATTTTCGGTGAATCGGGCGGGAAAAGGGGGGGGATGGGGGCGGATGGGTGCGGTAAACCGTTGATAAAAATGGCGCTTGTGCGGGCGAATACTGTGGCATTTTGGCTTTTTGCCACTTTGGCACGTTTTCGCAGCCTGCGGGGGTGCCTTGGGTGGCTACGGGCGATCGGATGCACGGTTTCAAGGAACGCGTTCGCATTATGTTCCCCGTGCCCCGCAAAGTCCAGCATCTTCGCCGCGGAGCAGCCGCGCAGCGGTGGTTCATCGGAAACGCCTGGCCGCGGGCGGGGTGGGTCTCGGGGGGCTGCCGGTGCCGGAGCCCCGGCGGCCCGGCGGCGGGCGTCCCGCGATGCGCGTGGACCTCGCGCGTCACGCGGAGCTGAAACGCCCTGCGTCCGCCGCGCGGCGTTGCCGCGTGTCCCCCCGCGCGGCGTTGCCGCGACGCCGCACGCAATGCTAGCCCTTCCTGATGGACCCGCAGCGGCGCCCCGACGGCCTTGCTCCCTGGGCGGTCGAGGCCGCCGCCTCGCGCGGGCGGCTGCACCCGGAGCCGACGGGCGGCACGCGGTCCCCCTTCCAGCGCG
This sequence comes from Acetobacteraceae bacterium, assembly GCA_027487675.1. Taxonomy (GTDB): domain Bacteria; phylum Pseudomonadota; class Alphaproteobacteria; order Acetobacterales; family Acetobacteraceae; genus Falsiroseomonas. The sequence goes on from JAIYDD010000157.1 coordinate 9,243, forward strand.
ACCGCGACCGCATCATCCACGCCACCGCCTTCCGCCGCCTGCAATACAAGACGCAGGTCTTCGTCTACCACGAGGGCGACCACTTCCGGACGCGCCTGACCCACAGCCTGGAAGTCGCGCAGATCGCGCGGTCCATCGCCCGCGAACTCGCGCTCGACGAGGACCTGGCGGAGGCGCTGGCGCTGGCGCACGACCTCGGCCACCCCCCCTTCGGCCATGCGGGAGAGGACGCGCTGGATGCGATGATGAAGCCGCATGGCGGCTTCGACCACAACGCGCAGTCGCTGAAGGCCGTCACCCTGCTCGAGACGCGCTATGCCGGCTTCGACGGGCTGAACCTGACCTGGGAGACGCTGGAGGGCCTGGCCAAGCACAACGGCCCGCTGCGCCGCCCGCCGCCCTACATCGCCGACTACGACCGCCGGCATCCGCTCGACCTCTCCACCCATGCCAGCGCCGAGGCACAGGTCGCCGCCATCGCCGACGACATCGCCTACAACAACCACGACCTGGACGACGGCGTGCGGGCCGGGATGTTCACCTTCGAGGAAGCCGCCGCCCTGCCGCTGGTCGCCGCCGCGCATGAGGAAGCGCAGCGCGCCACCCCCGGCCTGCCGCGCGACCGCGCGATGAGCGAGACGGTGCGCCGCGTGATCAACGCCATGGTCAACGACGTGGTGGCCGAGACGCGGCGGCGCATCGCGGCGCTGGCGCCCCGCAGCGCCGACGACATCCGCGCGCATGACCGGCCGGTGGTCGCCTTCTCCGCCGGCATGATGGAGGCGAACAACGAGTTGCGCGCCTTCCTCTTCCAGCGGATGTACCGGCACTGGCGCGTCAACCGCACCACCCAGAAATGCAAGCGCGCGTTGCAGGTGCTGTTCCAGCTGCTGCACGGGGAGCCGCGCCAGCTGCCGCCCTGGTGGCAGGCCAAGGCCGGCGAGCCCGGCAGCAGCGCCGCCGCCGCCGCCGTCTGCGACTATCTGGCCGGGATGACCGACCGCTATGCGCTGGAGGAGCACCGGCGGCTGACCGACCCGACCATCCCTGGGTGAGGCACGCTGGCAGGCCGCCCCTCGGCATGGCGCCTGTGGGGTCCTTCCGCTAAAGCGGCCGCGCCATGACCCACGACATCTTCGCCGCCATGCGCGCCCGAATCGTCGCCGCGCTGCGTGAGATCCTGCCGGACCTGCCCGAAGACGCCTTCGCCCGCGTGGCGACCGAGCCGCCGAAGGACGCCGCGCATGGCGACATGGCGACCAACGGCGCGATGGTGGTCGCCAAGCCCACGAAGCAGCCGCCCCAGAAGCTCGCCGCGCAGCTGGCGGAGAAGCTCGCCGCCCTGCCGGAGGTCGCGGAGGCCACCGCCGCCGGTCCCGGCTTCGTGAACCTGCGGCTGCGCGAATCGCACCTGCTCGCCCTGGTCCCGGCCGTGCTGGCGGCCGGCGAAGCGTATGGCGACAGCCGGATGGGGCAGGGGGTGCGCGTCGATGTGGAATACGTCTCCGCCAACCCGACCGGGCCGATGCATGTCGGCCATTGCCGCGGCGCGGTGGTGGGCGATGCGCTGGCGCTGCTGCTGCGGAAGGCCGGCTACGACGTCACCAGCGAATACTACATCAACGACGCCGGGGCGCAGGTGCAGGCGCTCGCCCATGCCGCCTATTGGCGATACCTCCAGGCGCTCGGCACCGACATGACGGAGGAGGAGTTCGCGGCGCAGGTGCCCGGCGGCCTGCAATACCGCGGCGACTACCTGGTCCCGGTCGGCGCCGCGCTGCGCCAGATCTTCAAGGACAGCCTGGCCGAGCCCGGCGCCCGCCCCGCGCCCGCCGGACGCTGGCTCGACACGGTCCGCGACTTCACCGTCACCGCCATGATGGCCGCCATCCGCGAGGACCTCGCCGCCCTCGGCGTGCAGCACGACGTCTTCGTCTCCGAGGCCCAGCTGGTCCGCGACGGCAAGCTCGACCAGGCCGAGGCGCTGCTGGCGGCGAAGGACCTGATCTATCGCGGCGTCCTCGAACCCCCCAAGGGCAAGACCCCCGACGACTGGGAACCGCGCGAGCAGACCCTGTTCCGCGCCACGCAGTTCGGCGACGAGGTCGACCGCCCGCTGCGCAAATCCGACGGCTCCGGCACCTACTTCGCCAACGACATCGCCAACCACCTGCACAAGATCGAGCGCGGCTTCGCCGAACTCGTCCATGTCTGGGGCGCCGACCATGGCGGCTACGTCAAGCGCATGAAGGCCGCCGTCGGCGCGCTGTCCGACAACAAGGTCGGCCTCGACGTGGTGCTGACCCAGATCGTCCATGTCGTGAAGGGCGGGCAGCCGGTGCGGATGAGCAAGCGCGCCGGCACCTACGTCACGCTGCGCGACCTGATCGAGGAGGTGGGCCGCGACGCCGTCCGCTTCACCATGCTGACGCGCAAGGCCGATGCGCAGATGGAATTCGACCTCGACAAGGTCATCGAGCAGTCGCGCGACAACCCGGTCTTCTACGTGCAGTACGCCCATGCCCGCTGCTTCTCGGTGCTGCGCCAGGCGGGGCTTGCCGGCCCGGCCGGGCAGGGGCTGCCGGCGGCGCTGCGCGCAAGCCTGGGCGCGGCGCCGCTCGATGCGCTGACCGACCCGGCCGAGATCGCCTTGATCCGCCGCATCGCCGCCTGGCCGCGCACCGTCGAATCCGCTGCTGCGGCGCGGGAGCCGCACCGAATCGCGTTTTTTCTTACGGACTTGGCGGCCGACTTTCATGTACTGTGGAACAGGGGACGCGATGACGCGACCCTGCGATTCATCCGGGCGGAGGAGCAAGCGGCCACGAGCGCGCGCCTCGCGCTGGTGGCCGCCACGGCGGTCACGCTCCGCTCGGGCCTCGCGGTGATGGGGGTCGAACCGGTCGAGGAGATGCGATGAGCGGCACCGACGCGATGATGGTGCCCTCCTACCGCGTGGCGAAGGAGGGCTCGGGCTTCCCGTGGCGGATCCTGGCGGTGGCGGGCGGCCTGCTGGCGCTGCTGGCGGCCGGGGCCGGCGCCTGGTGGGCGATGTCCAACAGCGCCGCGCGCAACGTGCCGGTGGTGGAGGCCGATTCGCGCCCCTTCAAGGTCCGCCCGAGCGACCCCGGCGGGCTGCGCGTGCCGAACCAGTCCGAGCTGATCCTTGAACGTCCCGCCCAGCGCGCCCAGACGCCCGCCCAGGCCGGCCGCCCCGCCGCCGTGGCGCCGGAGGCCGAGGCGCCGAACCTCGACCGCCTGCGCGCCGCCGTGGCGACCCCGCCGCCGCCCGTCGTCGCCCCCGCATCGCCGCGCCCGGCCGCCACGCCGCCGGCGGCGGCGCCCGCCACCCCCGCGCCGGCCCCCGTCGCCAGCG
>JAIYDD010000244.1 GCA_027487675.1 Acetobacteraceae bacterium
CCGCAACCGGATTCGCCGACGAGGGCCAGCGTCTCGCCCTTCGCGATCTCGAAGGACACGCCATCCACCGCATAGACATGGCCCGTGGTGCCGCCCAGGAAGCCGCCGCGGATCGGGAAGTGCTTCTTGAGGTCATTGACCTGGAGGAGCGGGGTCTGGGTCATGCGGCCATCGCCCCTTCCCGCGGCGCGTAGTGGCAGGCGGCGACGTGGCCTGGCGCCTTCTCCTCCAGCGCCGGCGCCACGCTGCGGCAGAGGTCGGTGGTGTTCGGGCAGCGGCTGGCGAAGACGCAGCCATCGAGCTTCCTCTTCAGGCTCGGCACCAGGCCCGGGATCTCCTGCAGCCGCGTCTCGGTTCCCGTCAGCGAAGAACCGAGCTTCGGCATCGATCCCAGCAGCCCCTGCGTGTAGGGGTGCCGCGGCGTACGGAACAGCGGCCCGATCGCCGCTTCCTCCACCTTGCGGCCGGCATACATCACGATCACCCGCTCCGCGACCTCCGCCACCACGCCGAGGTCATGGGTGATCAGCACGATGGCCGCGCCGACGCGGTGCTTCAGGTCGCGCATCAGCTCCAGGATCTGCGCCTGGATCGTCACGTCGAGCGCGGTGGTGGGTTCGTCCGCGATCAGCAGCTTCGGGTTGCAGGCCAGCGCGATGGCGATCATCACGCGCTGCCGCATGCCCCCCGAGAGCTGGTGCGGATATTCGCGCACGCGCCGCCCGGGCTCTGGGATGCCGACCAGGCGCAGCATCTCCACCGCCCGCTCCTCCGCCTGGCGCGCATTCATGCCCTGGTGCAGGCGCAGCGTCTCGCCGATCTGCCGGCCGACGGTCAGCACCGGGTTCAGGCTGGTCATCGGCTCCTGGAAGATCATGCTGATCTCGTTGCCGCGGATGTCGCGCATCTCGCGGTCCGAAAGCTTCAGCAGGTCGCGGCCCTGGAAGCGGATGGACCCCGCGATCTTCCCCGGCGGCTCCGGGATCAGCCGAAGGATCGACATGGCGGTGACCGACTTGCCGCATCCGGACTCACCGACGACGGCAAGCGTCTCTCCCGCTTCCACGTGGAAGGACACGCCATCCACCGCGCGGTTGATGCCGTCCGGCGTGCGGAAATGGGTCTGGAGGTTCTCGACCTCGAGCAGCGCCATTCGATTACAGCCTCTTCGCCATGCGGGGATCGAGCGCGTCGCGCAGCCCGTCGCCCAGCAGGTTCACCGCCAGCACGGTGATGGACAGGAAGATCGCGGGAAAGAAGACGATGTAGGGCTTCACCTGCCATAGCGCCCGCCCCTCCGCCATGATGTTCCCCCAGGACGGGATGATGGGCGGCGTGCCCGCGCCGATGAAGGACAGGATCGCCTCCGTGATCATCGCGCTGGCGCAGATATAGGTCGCCTGCACCGTCAGCGGTGCGAGGGTGTTGGGCAGGATGTGCCGCCAGATGATCACCGGCGTCCGCGTCCCCGCCGCGACCGCCGCGTCCACGTAAGGTTGTTCGCGCAGGCTCAGCACGACGCCCCGCACCAGCCGCGACACGCGGGGAATCTCCGCGATGGTGATGGCGATGATCACGTTCCGCACCGACCCGCGCGTCAGCGCCATCAGCGCGATGGCCAGCAGGATGGGCGGGATGGACATCATCCCGTCCATGATCCGCATGATGATCGCGTCCGCCACCCGGATGAAGCCGGAGATGAGCCCAATCGTCAGCCCGATGACGGAGGCCAGGATGGCGACCGAGAAGCCCACCAGCAGAGAGACGCGCGCGCCGTAGATCACGCGCGAATAGACGTCGCGGCCAAGCATGTCCGTGCCGAACCAGAAATCCGCCGAGGGCTCGCGGGTGCGCAAGGCAGGCGCCAGCGCGGTCGGGTCCTTGGGCGCGAAAAGCGGCGCGAAGACGGCGACGATGATCATCAGCAGCACCAGCGCACCGCCGAAGGCGATGGTCGGGTTGCGCCGCAGGAAGCCGATGAAGCCCTTCTTCGGCGTCACCGGCGGCATGATGTCTGGCATCGGCGCCGCGGCGGCGACGCCCGGCGGCAGGGTCGCGCTGCTCATCAGTAGCGGATCCTCGGGTCGAAGAGGGTGTAGGCCAGGTCTATGGCGAGATTGACCAGCACGTAGACGAAGCTGAACAGCAGCACTACGCCCTGGATCACCGGATAGTCGCGGCGCAGGATCGCATCCACGGTCAGCCGCCCGAGGCCGGGGATGGCGAAGACGCTCTCCGTCACCACCGCTCCGCCGATCAGCAGCGCGATGCCGATGCCGATCACGGTCACGATCGGCACCGCCGCGTTCTTCAGCGCGTGCAGGAACAGCATCCCCGCCTGGCCCACGCCCTTCGCCTTCGCCGTGCGGATGTAGTCCTGCTGCAGCACCTCCAGCATCGTCGCCCGCGTGATCCGCGCGATCAGCGCGATGTAGACGGTCCCCAGCGCGATCGCCGGCAGGATCAGGTTCTGCAGCCAGGGCCAGACGCCGCGCGACAGCGGCGTGTAGCCCTGCACCGGCAGCAGATCCCATTCGAGGGCGAAGAAATACGCCAGCAGGTAGCCCACCACGAAGACCGGGACGGAGAAGCCGACCACCGCGAAGGCCATCACCGCCCGGTCGATGACCGTGCCCTGCTTCCAGGCCGCGACCACGCCCATCGGCACCGCGACCGAGATGGCAAGGATCAGCGTGACGACCATCAGCGACAGCGTCGGCTCGATCCGCTGCGCGATCATCGTGCTGACCGGCAGGTTGGTGAAGATCGAGGTGCCGAGGTCACCGTTCAGGATGTCCCACAGCCAGGCGCCGAAGCGCACCAGGTAGGGGCGATCGAGCCCGAGGCTCTGGCGGATGCGCTCCACGTCGGCGGGCGTCGCCTGGTCGCCGGCGATGACCGCCGCCGGGTCGCCCGGCGCGATGTAGAGCAGGGAGAACACGAACAGCGCCACCACCGCCATGACGGGAATGGTGGCGAGCACGCGCCGGACGACATAGGCGAACATGTCTGGGGGTTTGCTCCCGGCAGTGCCGCCCGCGCGCGGGGCGCGGGCGGCGTCAGGCGGTTCAGGACTTCGACACGCCCCAGAACCAGGGCAGCGGACCCGGCACGATCCCGGTCACGTTCGACCGCCACGCCTGGTAGGCGCGGTAGAAGCCGGTCGGCGTGAAGGGCTGGCTGATCATCGCGGCGCGGTTGATCTCATCGCAGGCCGCCTTCTCCTGCGCCGCGGTGGTGGCGGCGAACCACTTGTCGCGCCCCGCCTCGATCGCCGGGTCGTTCGGCCAGCCGAACCAGGCATTCGCGCCATGCGCACGAAGACCCAGATAGCTGGCCGGGTTCGTGCAGTCGGCGCCGGCGAACCAGGTGAAGAAGATGTTCCACCCGCCGGCCGAGCGCGGCTCGCGGCTCGCGCGGCGCGCGCCCACCGTGCCCCAGTCGGTCGCGACGAAATCCACGTTCATCCCGATCGAGCGCAGCAGCGCATTCGCCACTTGGCCATGCGCGTTGAGCGCCGCGATGTCCTGGCCGACCAGCATCGTCACCGGCTCGCCGCGATAGCCCGCTTCCTGCAGAAGCCGGCGCGCCATGGCGGCGTCGCGCGGGCGCGTCAGGATCTCGGCACCATCCTCGGTGTAGTTCGGCGTCTCCGGCGTGAAGAAGCTGTTCATCGGCCGCCAGAGGCTGTCCTCGTTGCCGACCACCGCGCGCATGAAGTCCGCCTGGTTCAGCGCCCAGGCCACCGCCTGGCGCGCGCGCGCGTCGTTGAAGGGCGGATGGAGGTGATTGAAGCGGAAGCAGCCGACATTGCCCAGCGGATCGGCGACGTCGATACGGATGTTGCGGTTGCGCCGCATCAGCGGGACCAGGTCGTTCAGCGGCGTCTCCCACCAGTCGATCTCGCCCGATTGCAGCGCAGCACCCGCGGTCGCCGGGTCGGACTGGATGATCCACTCGACGCGATCCACCATCATCCGCTTGCCGCCGGAGAGCCAGTTCGGCGCCTCGTCGCGGGACACGTATTGCTCGAAGCGGCTCCAGGTCGCGCGCGCCCCCGGCACCCATTCGCTGCGGTTGAACCGCATCGGGCCGCTGCCGACGTATTCGGTGATCTGCTGGAACGGATCGGTGCGCGCGATGCGCTCCGGCATCATGAAGGCGATCGGCGTGTTGTTCTTGCCGAGCGCCAGCAGCAGCTTCGGATAGGGCGCGGAGAGGCGGATGCGGAAGGTGCGGTCATCCACCGCCACCAGCTCCTGCCGCAGCGCGCGGATCATCTGGCCCATGCCGTCGCGCACCATCCAGCGCTCCAGGCTGGCGACGCAGTCCTGCGCGCGCACCGGCTCGCCGTCGTGCCACCGCATCCCGGACCGCAGGCGGAAGGTCCAGGTCAGGCCGTCCTGCGACATCTCCTCGCTCTCCACCATCTGGCGGCGCGGCGTGAAGGTGTTGTCGATGCCATACAGCGTGTCCCACACCAGCATCGAGGCGTTGCGGACGACGAACTGCGTGCCCCAGATGGGGTCGAAATTGGCCAGGTTCGCTTGCGGCACGAAGCGCAGCACCCGGTTCGCCGCCTGGCTGTAGGCGGGCGCGGCAAGCCCGCCGGTGGCGGCCACGGCGCCGGCGGCGACGCCGGCCTTCAGCAACGACCTGCGATCCATGTCAGTCCAGTCCCCCGATTGGTTGGCCGGGCGCTTCTGCCCCGTTGCCGGGCAGGCTGCCCCATCCGTGAGCGGCGCGCCAGACCTGCCTGCCGCGAATTGGCACGCCCGCGCCGGAACGCGCAGCGCGTTGCACACGCCGTGCCACGCCGCCTCCCGGCGCGCGACGCGCCGGCCCCGCGCGGCGTGCGACACACCGGGCGCGCGGCGGATCAGCTCCGCCGCAGGCCCCAGAACAGCGCCAGGCCCTTGACCCGGTCCGACAGGTTGCGCCGGTGCGCGGTGATCGACAGGTACGACCCCACCGGCACATAGGGCAGCTCGTCCATCGTCACCTCCTGGATCTCACGCGCGATGCGCTGCTGCGCGGCGAGGTCCGGCGCCACGAACCACGCATCGCGCAGTTCCTCGAGCCGCGGGATGGCCGGCCAGCCCGGCCAGGCATTCGCGCCATTGCCGCGCAGCGGGAAATGCGCGGAGGGATCGACGAAGTCGAAGGAGGAGAAGCTGGTGAACAGCATGCTCCACCCGCCGCGCTCCACCGGCTCGCGCGAGGTGCGGCGCTGCACCGTGGTGCCCCAGTCGGTCAGTACGATGTCGGCGTTGAACCCCAGCCGCCGCACCAGGTCAGCCCCCACCTGCGTCATGGCGGACGGCGCCAGGATGTCGGTCGGCCCGATCAGCCGCATCGGCTGGTTGGTGTAGCCGGCCTCCCGCATCAGCGCCCGCGCGCGATCGACGCTGCGCGGCCCGCGGAGCGCCGCCAGCGCCGCATCGTTGGCCAGCGGCGTCCCCGGCGTGAACACGCCGACATCGGTCATGTAGAGCGACGGGTCCGGGCCCACGATCGCGCTCATGAAATCCGCCTGGTTGATCGCAGGCAGGATCGCCTGGCGCATGCGCTTGTCGGCGAAGGGCGCGTGCAGGTGGTTGAAGCGCAGGATTCCCGTCAGCGGCAGCGGGTCGATCGCCTCGACCTGCACGTTCCGGTTCCGCCGCAGCAGCAGCTGGATCTCCGGCGGCGGCTGCTCGTACCAGTCGATCTCGCCGGTCTGCAGCGCCGCGGCCGCGGTGCTGGCATCCACGATGATGTGCCACTCGACCCGGTCGAAATGCACGGTCTTCGGGCCCGCCGTCAGGCTCGGCCGCCCGACCGGCGTCGGGCTGTATTCGGCGAAGCGTTCGTAGACCACCAGGCTGCCGGAATTGAATTCGCGCGGCACGAAGCGGAAGGGCCCGCTGCCGATCACCTCGCGCACCTGCTGGAATGGGTCGGTGCGCGCCAGGCGTTCCGGCATGATGAAGGGCGGGCTGTTCGACACCTGCGCCAGCGCCGAGAGCAGCAGCGGGAAGGGCTGCTTCAGGCGGAAGACGATGCGCCGGTCGCCATCGGCTTCCAGCGCATCGACGAAGGTCTCGAGCTTCTGGCCGATCGGGCTGCGCTTCATCCAGCGCTGCAGGCTGGCCACGCAATCCACCGCGCGCACCGCTTCCCCATCGTGGAAGCGCAAGCCGCTGCGCAGCGTGACGGTCACGCGCCGCCCGCCCTCCTCAACCACATGGCCTTCCGCCATCTGCGGCTGCGGCCGAAAGGTCTCGTCCATGCCGTACAGCGTGTCGTAGACCATGTAGCCGTGGTTGCGCGTGATGTTCGCCGTGGTCCAGATGGGATCGAGGCTCGTCAGGTTGGCCTGCGGCACCATCTTCAGCACGCGCGCCTGCGCCGGCTGCGCGATGGCGAAGCGCGGCGGCGAGGCAGCGCAAAGGCCGGCCGCGCCAGCGCCAAGCAGTGTCCTGCGAAGCATCCCCGTTCTCCCGTTGCGGTCCCTGTCGACGGCAGCAGACCAGCAGGTGGCGACGCGCGCAAGCCGGAACGGCCTCAGCCGTTCACGCGCTGGACGTTCCAGAACGCGGGCAGCCCCTTCGGCATGCCGGTCAGCCCGCGGCGGTAGGCGGTGCCCTGGAAATACTGGCCGAGCGGCAGGAAGGGCGCCTCCTCCAGCGCCGCGCGCTGGATGTCGCGCGCGATGCGCTGCTGCGCGGGCAACTCCGCCGCTTCCAGCCAGGCTTCGCGCATCGCCTCCAGCCGCGGCAGGGTCGGCCAGCCGAACCAGCCGTCCGCGCCGTTGCCGCGCAGCCCCGGATGCACGCCCGGGTGGAAGGCATCGAGCCCCGCCAGCGTCGCGAAGCTGATGCTCCAGCCGCCATCCGCGGGCGGCTCGCGACGGGTGCGGCGCGCCACCACCTCGGCCCAGGGCAGCGACAGCGCCTCCACCTCCAGCCCCGCGCGGCGCAGCGTCTCCGCCCCGACGCGCGACAGCGCGGCCAGCGGCGGCACGTCGGCGATGCCCAGCACCACCACCTTCTCTCCCGCATAGCCGGCCTCCGTCACGCCGCGGCGGATGCGGTCGAAGTCGCGGCGGCCCTCCATCACGTCGAGCCCCTCGTCGGACGCCATGGGCGAGCCGGGCGGGAAGACGCCGACCTCGTCGCGCCACAGGCTGCGGTCGGCGCCGATCACGGCTTCCATGAATTCGCCCTGGCGGATCGCTGCCAGCAGCGCGCGGCGCACCGGCGCCTTGTCGAAGGGCGGGTGCAGCGCGTTGAAGCGCGCCAGCGCCAGCACGCCGGTCGGGTCGAGCGATTCCTGCACGATGTTGCGGTCGCGGCGCAGCGCCGCCAGCGCCTCGGCGGTCGGTTCCTCCCACCAATCGGCCTCGCCGGCGCGCAGCGCGGCGGCGGCGGCGGCGGGCTCCGGCGTGACCAGCCATTCCACCCGATCGAGATGCGCCCGCTTCGGGCCGGCGGTCCAGGATGCCTCTCCTTCCGCGCGCGGCTGGTAGCCCTCGAAGCGGGCATAGACCAGGCGCGACCCGGCGGCGCGTTCCCCGGCGACGAAGCGGAAGGGGCCCGACCCCACCAGCTCGCCGCGGATCGGCGTGCCGGGGTCGGTGCGCGCCAGGCGCTCGGGCATCACGAAGCAGGCCGGCGGGGATGGCGAGGCCAGCGCCTCGAACAGCCGCGGGAAGGGGCGCTTCAGGCGGAAGACGATGGTGCGGTCGTCGGCGGCCGACAGTTCCTCGGTCGCGGCCATCAGCGCCTGGCCGAGCGAGGCGCGCCGCGCCCAGCGGCGGATGGAGGCCACGGCGTCGCGCGCCCGCACCGGCTCCCCGTCATGGAACAGCAGGCCCTGGCGCAGCCGGATCAGGATGCGCCGCCCCTCCTCCTCGGCGACATGGCCTTCCGCCATCTGCGGCTGCGGCGCGGCATCGGCGTCGAGGCCGTAGAGCGTGTCCCAGACCAGGAAGGCGTGGTTGCGCGTGACATGCGCGGTGGTGGCGATCGGGTCGAGCACCGCGACATCGCTGCGCGGGATGAAGCGCAGCACCCGCGCGGCGCCCGCCGTGCCCTGGCCGAGCGCCGGCCGCGCCAGGGCGGCGAGCAGCGGCGCGGCGAGCAGGGCGCGTCGGGTGGGGCGCGCGGCGGCTTTCGGGGTATGGGTCGGGGTCATGGCGCGGGCGTGACCATAGCCTGCGCGGCCCCCCTCACCCAACCCTCTCCCCCCTGCGGGTGGAGAGGGCTTTTGTCGCCGGGCGACGGGCGCGGCGTGCGGGCCCGCTCCCCCACCGGGGAAGCGGGCCGACCCGCCGCCTCACGCGCGGCGGATGTTCCAGAACAGCGGCGGCTGGCCCTTCAGCATGCCCGTCAGGTTCCGCCGGAAGGCTGTCGGCTGGTAGTACATGCCGGTCGGCACATAGGGCACTTCCTCGAAGGCGATGCGCTGCATCTCCGTCGTGGCGGCCAGCGCCGCGGCATCGTTCGGCGCGTCGAACCAGGCGTCGCGCTGCGCCTCGATCGCCGGGATGGTCGGCCAGCCCGGCCAGGCATTCTCGCCATGGCCGCGGATCGAGGCATGGCTGGCCGGGTTCCAATGGTCCACGCCCGACCAGAAGGTGAAGAAGCCGGACCAGCCGCCCTGTTCCAGCGGGTTGCGGCTGGCCCGCCGCGCGATGACGGTGCCCCAGTCCGTGCTCACCAGCTCGACGTTGAAGCCCATGCGGCGGAACAGGTCCGCACCTACCAGCGTCGCCGCGTTGATGGATGCCAGGTCCGTCGCGTTCATCAGCACCAGCCGCTGGCCCATGGCGCCGGCGGCCTGCAGCTGCGCGCGCGCCGCCTCGATGCTCTTCTGCAGCCGGTCGAGCCCGACATTGGAGGCCGAGGGGCTCTCCGGCGCGAAGTAGCCGATGCCTTCGCGCCTCAGGTCGCGCCGCGCCTCGATGCCCGTGGTGCCGATCACCGCGGTCATGAAGTCCATCTGGTTGATGGCGGTCAGCACGGCGCGGCGCACCGCCGGGTTGTTGAAGGGTGCGGTGACGTGGTTCGGGCGGAAGATGCCGATCAGGCCGCTGTTGTTGATGATGTCCACCGCGATGTTGCGGGCATTGGCGCCGCGCAGGAAGGCCGGGAAGAGGTCGGCGGTCGGCTGTTCCCACCAGTCGATCTCGCCCGATTGCAGCGCGGCCGAGGCGGTGGAGGCATCGGGGATGATGTTCCATTCGACGCGGTCGAAATGCGCCACCTTGGGCCCGGCCGTCATGGAGGTGGTGCCGGACGGCACGGGCACGTAGTCGGCATAGCGCGCATAGGCCAGCCGCGATCCCGGGTTCCACTCGTCGCGCAGGAAGCGGTAGGGGCCGCTGCCCACGGCTTCCGTGATGTTCTGGAAGGGATCGACGTTCGCCAGCCGCTCCGGCATCACGAACAGGCAGCTCGTCGTGACCTTGGAGAAGGCCTCGAGCATCTTCGGGAAGGGCCGGTTCAGGCGGATGGAGAAGACGCGGTCGCTCTCCTCGGTCATGTCGGCCACGCGCGACATCAGCACCTGGCCGAAGGCGTCGCGGCGGCCCCAGCGGCGGATGGAGGCGATGCAGTCCCGCCCGCGCACCGCGCTGCCGTCGTGGAAGCGCAGCCCCTCGCGCAGCGTGAAGCGCCAGAGCAGCCCGTCATTCTCGACGACATGGCCCTGCACCATCTGCGGCACCGGGCGGAACTGCTCGTCCATGCCATAGAGCTGGTCGAAGACCAGGAAGGCATGGTCGCGCGCCACGAAGGCGGTGTTGGTGAAGGGGTCGATGTTGCCCGGGTTGGCGTGCGGCACGTAGCGCAGCACCCGCGCCTGGGCCGGCTGGGCGATGCCGAAGCGCGGCAGCGCCGTGGCGGCCGCGGCCAGCCCGGCCCCCGCCAGAAGGTCGCGTCGAAGCATTTTTGTCGGTCCCCCGATCCTGAAGCCGGTGCAACGCTACAAGCCGGCCGGGCGGGCCTCAATAGCCCGCCGGCAGGTGTCCAAAACCCGGCGCCGGCGCCTCCGCCGTATCCACCCAGACCGCCTTGGCCTGGGTGTAGGCCGCCAGCGCCTCCTGCCCCGAGGACCTGCCATGGCCGGACGCCCCGAAGCCGCCGAAGGGCGCCGAGACATGGATGGTGCGGTAGCCGTTCACCCAGAAGGTCCCGGCGCGCACCGCCGCCGCCACGCGATGCGCGCGCGCCCCATCGCGCGTCCAGACCGCGCTGGCCAGCCCGAAGCGCGTGTCGTTGGCGATGGCGATCGCCTCCGCCTCGTCCTCGAAGGGGATGGCGGCGACGACCGGGCCGAAGATCTCCTCCTGTGCCACGCGGGCGGCGTTGGTGACGCCGGCCAGGATGGTGGGCGGCACCCAGAAGCCACCGGCGGGCAGCGATGCGGCGCGCGGCGCGGCCAGCACGCGCGCCCCCTCCGCCGCGCCCGCCGCGACCAGCGCTCCGACATGCGCGTACTGCCGCGCGTTGCAGACCGGCCCGGCCTCCGTCGCCGGGTCGAGCGGGTCGCCGAGCGCGATGCGCGAAGCACCGTCCGCCACCGCCTCCAGCAGCCGGTCATGGATGGCGCGCTGCACCAGCAGGCGCGATCCCGCGACGCAGCTCTGCCCGGATCCCGCGAAGATCGCCTGCTGCGCGCCGCGGATGGCGGCGGGCAGGTCGGCATCGGCGAAGACGATGTTGGCCGATTTCCCGCCGAGCTCCAGCACGCAGGGAATGGTGCGCGCCGCGCAGGCGCCCGCGACGCGCGCGCCACTGGCCGGCCCGCCGACGAAGGTCACCATCGCCACCTCTGGCGCCGCCAGCAGCGCCTCCCCGGTGGTGGCGCCCAGCCCCGCCACCACCTGCACGCAGCCCTCGGGCAGGCCCGCTTCCAAGGCCAGGCGCGCAAAGGCGATCGAGGTCAGCGGCGTGTATTCCGACGGCTTCAGCACCACGGCATTGCCCGCCGCCAGTGCCGGCAGCACGTTCCAGCCGCAGGTGAACAGCGGCGCGTTCCAGGGCGTGATGGCCAGCACCACGCCGAAGGGCTCGCGCCGCACATAGACCAGGTGGCCGGAGGGCACGGGGATGGTCCGCCCCTCGATCTTGTCGCACCAGCCGGCCCAGTATTCCGCCATCTCCGCGACCCGGGCCACCTCGCCGCGGCAGTCGCGGATCGGCTTGCCGGTGTTGGCGCATTCCAGCCGGGCCAGCGCTTCCGCCTCCCGCCGCAGCAGCGCGCCGAGCGCCCAGAGCCGCCGCCCGCGCTCCGCCGCCGGCAGCGCCGCCCAGGCGCGCTGGCCGCGCGCCGCGCCAGCCGCCGCCGCTCGCGCCACCGCGGCGCCGGCATCCTGGTAGCCCGGCAGGTCGCGGCCGGTGGCGGGGTCCTGCAGCGCGACCGGCGCGCCCTGCCCCTCCGCGATCCGGCCATCCACCAGGCTGCCGATGCGCCCGCCGAGCAGCGCGGCGATGCCGGCGCGGGCGGCTTCCGGGGCGTCGAAGGCGGCGGTCATCACGCGCCCTCCCCGGCCAGGATCGCCGCCGGCAGCCGGTTGAAATCGGCGCCGTCCGGCACCGCGCCCTCCATCCAGGCCCGCGCCGCGGCCGCGCAGGCGGCGGGCGGCGCGCCGACCGCCTCGGCCAGCGCCAGCGCCAGCCGGACATCCTTGCGCATCAGCCCGGCGGCGAAGCCCGAATCGAAGGCGCCGGAGAGGATCCAGCGCGGCATGTTGACCTCGGTGGCCGCCGACCGGCCAGAGGCGGCGTTGACCACCTTCAGCAGCGCCTCCGGCGCCACCCCCGCCGCCGCGCCGATGCGCAGCGCCTCGGCCGCGACGACCAGATGGGTCGCCACCAGCAGGTTGTTGACCAGCTTGGCCACCTGCCCCGCGCCCGGGCCGCCGACATGCACGATGCGCGCCGCGACCAGCTCCAGCGCCGGCCGTGCCGCCGCCAGCGCCGGATCGGTCGCGCCGGCCATCACCGTCAGCGTCCCGGCCGCCGCGCCCGCCGGCCCACCGGAGACCGGGGCATCCACGTAGTGCAGCCCGCGCGCCGCCGCCTGCGCCGCGAAGCCGCGCGCGGCCTCCGGCTCCAGCGTCGAGGTGTCGGCCACCACGGCCCCCGGCGGCAGGGCGGGCAGGAGCGCCGCCAGCACCGCCGCCACCGCCCGCGCATCGGGAAGGGAGAGGATCACCGCCGGCCCCGCCACCGCGCCGACCGACCCCGCGCGCGCCATACCCGGCACGCCGCGGCCGGGGTCGAGGTCGAAGCCCACCACCTCCGCGCCCCGCGCGACAAGGCGGCCTGCCATCGCCGCCCCCATCTGCCCCAGCCCGACCACGCCGACCCGCATGCGCCCCACCCGCGACCCGAGGAAACAAGGGTCGCAGCCCCCCCGCAGCGCGTCCAGCCGCCCCGCTTTCGTCACCATGGCGTGGTTTGAACCGCGGCGTCGCGGCGCGCATGTTGCGCCGCAGCAGGAGACACGCATGCCCGCCCGCGCCATCGCCTCGCGCATCTCCGACCGGCTGGGGCCGGAGCGCAGCCGCACGGTGGCGCAGTTCGGGCGCTTCGGCGTGGTCGGCACCATCGGCTTCCTGGTGGACACCGCCGCGCTCTATGCCGCGATGGCGCTCGGGCTCGGGCTCTATTCGGGCCGGGCGGTGTCCTACCTCGTGGCGGCGACCACGACCTGGGCGCTGAACCGCGCCTGGACCTTCCGCGGCCAGGGCAGCGGGCCCGTAATGCGCCAATGGGCACTGTTCCTGCTGGTCAACCTGGTCGGCTTCGCCTGCAACTACGGCACCTATGCCGCGCTGGTGGCCAGCGTGCCGCTGGTGGCCGATCACCCGGTGATCGGTGTTGCGGCAGGCGCTCTCGCGGGAATGATCGGCAACTTTCTACTCTCGCGACGTTACGTCTTCGGCGCCGCAACCCGCGTCGCCGATCCGTGAGAGCGCGTGGATCGATGCCCGGACGCACGCCGTTTCGCCTCGACGATGCGGGGTTCCGCCCGGGCGCGAATGCGCTGCCTCTCCCTCCCCTCCGCCCCTGACACCAAGCCGAACGGATGCGCGCAGCGACCCCCAAGGCCGACCCCTCCCTGCGCCCGCCCGCCAGCACGCCCGATCCCGGGCGGCGCGCGGCGGGCCGCGCCCTTCCCGCCGATCCGCTGGCCGGCGGCGCCGAGCGCTTCCGCACGCCGCCGGGCGCCACATGGCCCGGCCCCGCGGCCAATGACGACCTGCCGCCGCCGCGCCGCCGCCTGCCGCAGGGGCTGCTCGCCACGCTGGTGCTGCTGCTGGACCTGCTGGCGATCCTCGGCGCCGGGCTCGTCGCCGATGCGCTGAACGGCGCGACCGGCGCGCAGCACGCGCCGGCGACTCTGCTGATCGCGGGGCTCGCGGCGCTGTCAGGCGCGGCCAACGGCGCCTATCGCCACGCCGCGCTCTTCAGCCTGGGCACGCAGTTCCGCCGGGTCGGCGCGGCGCTGGCGCTGGCGCTCTGCGCCACGCTGGCCGCGGCGCTCGCCTTCGATGCCTGGGCGCGGCTCGACGGGCAATGGCTCGCCGCCGCGGCGCCGCTCGGCGGGCTGGCGCTGCTGGCCGGCCGCGCCGCGGTGACGGGGCTGGTGCGCCACGAAGGCGGCGCGCGCACCGCGCGGCGGGCCGTGGTGGTGGGCGGCGGCGTCCAGGCCGCGCGCCTTCTCGCCGCGCTGCGCGACCGCCGCGCCGGCATCGAGGTGACGGGCCTGGTGGAGGATGGCGGCGCGCGCGCGCCGGCCGCGCTCGGCGGCGTGCCGGTGCTGGGCGGGATGACCACGCTCTCCGCCATGATCCGCCGCGGCGAGGTGGAGATGGTCCTGATCGCGCTGCCCTGGTCGGATGAAGGGCGCATCGTCGCGCTGCTCGACCGGCTCTCGGCCTATCCGGTCGAGGTGCGCCTGGCACCGGACCTGGCCGCCGCCGTGCTGGCCGATCCGCGCCCGGCGCGGCCGGTGCTGGTGCGCGCCCGCCCGATCTCGGGCGCCGCCGGCGCGGCGAAGGCGCTGTTCGACTACCTGCTGGCGGCGGTGGTGCTGACGGTGGCGGCGGTCCCGATGCTGATGATCGCCATCGCCGTGAAGCTGGACAGCCCCGGCCCCGTGCTGTTCCGCCAGCGCCGCACCGGCTTCAACGACCGGCCCTTCGATGTCTTCAAGTTCCGCACCATGTACCAGGCCGACACCGACCACGAGGCCAAGGTGCAGGTGCTGCATGGCGACCCGCGGGTGACGCGCGTGGGCGCGGTGCTGCGGCGCACCTCGCTCGACGAGCTGCCGCAGGTGTTCAACGTGCTGCGCGGGGAGATGAGCTTCGTCGGCCCCCGCCCGCACGCGCCCGGCACCCGGGCCGGCAAGCGCCGCTTCGACGAGGTGGTGGCCAACTACGCCGCCCGCCACCGGGTCAAGCCCGGCCTGACGGGGCTGGCGCAGGTGCGCGGCTGGCGCGGCCCGACGACGACCGAGGACCAGATCCTGAAGCGCGTCGAGAGCGACCTGGAATACATCGATGGCTGGACGCCCTGGCTTGACGTCCTGATCCTGCTCCGCACCTTGCTGGTCGTGGTGCGGATGCGCAACGCACTGTAGGAGACCCGGTCTTGCGACGGCTGGAGGAGATGGGCGCACCGCGCACCGACGCGCCGGCCGAGCCCTGGGGCGAGCCGCCGCCGGCGGCGCCGCGCATCGCCGTGCTGGTGCCCTGCTACAACGAGGAAGTGGCGATCCCCCGCGTGGTCGCCGCCTTCCGCTCCGCCCTGCCGGAAGCCACCGTCTACGTTTACGACAACAACAGCCGCGACCGCACGCGCGACGCCGCGGCGGCCGCCGGCGCGGTGGTGCGGCGCGAGGGCCTGCAGGGCAAGGGCCATGTGGTGCGCCGCATGCTCGCGGACGTGGAGGCCGATGTCTACGTGCTGGTGGACGGCGACGATACCTACGACGCCGCCGACGCGCCCGCGATGATCCGCCTGCTGCTCGAGGATCGGCTCGACATGGTCACCGGGGTGCGCGTGACCGACGCCATCGCCGCCTATCGCCCAGGGCACCGCTTCGGCAACGCGGTGCTGACCGGCGTGGTGCGGCACATCTTCGGCGACCGCATCACCGACATGCTGTCGGGCTACCGCGTCTTCTCCCGCCGCTTCGCCAAATCCTTCCCCGCGCTGGCGGAGGGCTTCGAGACGGAGACGGAATTCACCGTCCACGCGCTGGAACTGCGGCTGCCGGTGGCGGAGCTGCGCACCCGCTACCGCGAACGCCCGCCCGGCAGCCAGTCCAAGCTGAACACCTGGCGCGACGGCTTCCGCATCCTGCGCGCCATCGCGCTGCTGGTCCGCCGCGAAAGGCCGCTGCCCTTCTTCGCGACGCTCGCCACGCTGCTGCTGGCGCTGGCCTTCGGGCTCGCCCTGCCGGTGATCGAGACCTGGTTCGCCACCGGGCTTGTGCCACGGCTGCCCACCGCCGTGCTGTCCACCGGCCTCGTCCTGCTGTCCTTCCTGTCGCTCGCCTGCGGGCTGATCCTGGACACGGTGACGCGCGGGCGGCTGGAGGCGAAGCGCATCGCCTACCTGGCCATCCCCGCACCCGACTTCCGGCTTCCGCCGAGATGACACCCGACACCGACGCCCCGCGCCACCTGGCCGGCGCGCGCGGGCCTGCCGGGCCCGTCGACGCCGATGTCATCATCCTGGCGATGGACCGCGCGGAGGAGACGATGGCCGCCATCGCCTCCGCCCGCGCGCAGGCGGGGGTTGCGAAGCATGTCTGGGTGCTGGACCAGGGCAGCGCGCCGGCGGCGCTCGCGCGGATTGCCGCCGCGGTGCAGGGCGCGGCGGACGCCACGCTGATGGCCACCGCGCGCAACCACGGCGTCGCCGGCGGGCGCAACCGCGCCACCGCGCTGGGTGCCGCGCGCATCGTCTTCGCCCTCGACAACGATGCGGAGTTCGAGCGGCCGGACACGCTGGCGCGCGCCGTCGCGGCGCTGGACGCGGCGCGCGACTTGGGCGCCATCGCCTGCCGCATCCTGGTGCATGCGACGGGCGCGGACGACATGTCCTCCTGGGGCTATCCGCTCGGCCTGCTGCCGCTTGCGGCCGGGCGGTTCGAGGCGGCGACCTTCGTCGGCGCCGGCCACGCTCTCCGCCGCGCCGATTTCGACGCCGCCGGCGGATACGACGAGGCGCTGTTCTTCACCTGGGAGGAATTCGACCTCGCGCTGCGCCTGATCAACATGGGACGGCGCATCGAATACCGCGGCGACATCGCGGTGCGCCACAAGGTCAGCCCGCAGGCGCGCGTCGCCTGGACCGGCACGCGCTGGTTCCACTTCGTGCGCAACCGGCTCTATGTCGCGATGAAGCACGGCGCGCACCCGCTGTCGCTGCTGCCGCGCTTCCTCGCCTACCAGGCCAAGGGCGCGCGCAACGGCGTGCTGGCGCAGGGCCTGCGCGCCGGCCCCGCCGCGTTGCGCCTGGCGCGGGATTTCCGCGTGCCGCCGGGGCAGCAGGCGCTGTACGGCACCAGCCCCTTCGCGCGGGACTACCTGGCGCGCACCGATGCGGCGCATCGCGGCGGCCTCGCCACCCGCCTCCGGCGCGAGGTGCTGGGCGCGCTGCCGGCTACGCGCCCGGGCTGAGGGCGCGCCGCCGCGCGCGTTCCCGCCACAGCAGGCCGAGGATCGCCGGGCTGTCGCGCA
>JAIYDD010000131.1 GCA_027487675.1 Acetobacteraceae bacterium
GACACCGCGATGCTGTTCCAGCACTTCGCGGATGCCGAGCGCGAATGCGTGGCGCTGGTGGACCGGGGCCTGGCGCTGCCGGCCTATGACCAGTGCATCAAGGCGTCGCACCGCTTCAATCTGCTCGACGCCCGCGGCGCGATCAGCGTGGCGGAACGCCAGGCCTATATCGGCCGGGTGCGCGCGCTGGCGAAGCGCTGCTGCGAGGCGTGGCTGATGGGCGGGACGCCCGGGGAGAAAGCCGGGGAGAAGGCGGCGTGAGCTTGCTGCGGGCAGCCCACTCTACCATCTTCGCGGGGGCTTCTACCCGAGGCGCGCCATGGGCCAGTTGAACATCAAGGACGAGGCGCTGATCGCAGATGCGAAGGCGCTTGCCGAGCTTCTCGGCACCAGTGCGACCGGCGCGGTGCGGGAGGCGGTGCGCGACCGGCTGGCGCGCGAACAGGCGGCGCGGAAGACCGAGCGCGACAGGCTCGTCGCCGACCTTCTCGAGATCGGGCGGCGCGCGGCGGCGTCCATCCCGCCGCATCTGCGCACCAGCGACCACTCGGACCTCTACGACGAGAACGGCCTGCCGAAGTGATCCTGGACACCTCGGCCCTGGTTGCCATCCTTGCCAATGAGGCGGATGCGCCACGCTATGCGGAAGCGATCGGCGATGCCGCCGGGCGGATCGCCCTGTCGGCGGCGACGCTGGTGGAGCTGACGATGGTGGTCGAAGGGCGCGGTGGCCGGCTTGCGGTCGATCTCGACGCGATCCTGATGCGGCTTCGCCCGGACGTCATCCCCGTGACGCGCGAGCAGGCCGAGATCGCCCGCGAAGGCTGGCGCCGCTACGGCAAGGGGCGGCACAAGGCCGCGCTCAACCTCGGCGACTGCTTCGCCTATGCGCTTGCGAAGGAGCGCGACGAGCCGTTGCTGTTCAAGGGCGATGACTTCGCCCTCACCGATGTCAGAAGGGCGCTGTAGCGCATGCCCGAGTTTCTGCTGGAACTGTTTTCCGAGGAAATCCCCGCGCGCATGCAGGCGCGCGGCGCGGAGGATCTTTGCCGGGTTGTGGCGGGCGCGCTCGCCCCGGTGATGGACGGCGCGCCGCGCGGCTTCTTCGGCCCGCGCCGCATCGGGCTCGTGGCGACGCTGCGCGCCGAGGTGACGACGGCGGGCAAGGAGGAACGCGGCCCGCGCGTGGGCGCGCCCGAGGCGGCGCTGGCCGGCTTCCTGAAGAAGCACGGCGCGACGCGGGAGATGCTGGTGGAGCGCGGCGGCTTCCTCGTCCTCGACAAGCCGGGCGAGAGCGTCACGGCGCGGGAGCTTGCCGCGCGCGCGCTGCCGGGCGCGATCCGCGGCCTCGCCTGGCCGAAATCCATGCGCTGGGGGACCAGCGGCTTCACCTGGGTGCGCCCCCTTCAGCGCATCCTGTGCGTGCTGGATGGCGAGGTCGTGCCCTTCGCGCTCGCGACGCCGGACGACACCGTGCATGGCTTGGCCAGCGGCGGGTTCACCGAGGGCCACCGCGTGATGGCGCCGGGCGCCTTCGCCGTGGCCTCCTTCGCGCAATACCAGGCGACGCTGCGCGACCGCCGCGTCATCCTGGATGCTGCCGAACGGGCGCGGCTGATCGAGGATGGCCTCGCCCGCCTCGCTGCCGCGGAGGGCGTGCGGATCGTCCCCGATCGCGGCCTGGTCGAGGAAGTCGCCGGCCTGGTGGAATGGCCCGTGCCGCTGCTCGGCCGCATCGACGACGCCTTCATGGACCTGCCGCCCGAACTGATGCGCGCGACCATGCGCGTGAACCAGCGCTACTTCACCATGGTGCGCGCGGACGGCACCGCCGCCCCGGTCTTCGGCGTGGTGGCGAATATCGAGGCGCCGGATGGCGGCGCGGCCATCGTCGCGGGGAACGAACGCGTGCTGCGCGCGCGGCTGTCGGATGCGCGGTTCTTCTGGGACCAGGACCGCCGGCAGAAGCTGGACGACTTCCTGCCGAAGCTGTCGAGCGTGGTGTTCCACGCGAAGCTCGGCACGCAGGGACAGCGGGTGGAGCGGCTGGAACGCTTGGCACGCTTCCTCGCGCCGCATGTCGGCGCCGACCCCGACCTCGCCGCGCGCGCCGCGAAGCTGGCGAAGGCCGACCTTGCCAGCGGCATGGTCGGCGAATTCCCCGAGCTGCAGGGCATCATGGGCCGCTACTACGCGCTGGCCGGCAGCGAGGACGCCCGGGTCGCCGAGGCCATCGGCGCGCATTACCGCCCCCTCGGGCCCGGCGATGCGGTGCCGACCGAGCCGGTCGCGGTCGCGGTCGCGCTGGCCGACAAGTTGGATACGCTGGCGGGCTTCTTCGCCGTGGGCGAGAAGCCGACCGGCAGCGGCGATCCTTTCGCGCTGCGTCGCGCGGCGCTCGGCGTGCTCCGCATCGTGCGGGAGAACGGGCTGCGGCTGCGCCTGGGCGATGTCTTCGCCGAAGCCTTCTTCGGCTTCCCGCAGGCCGTCGGCAGCAGCGCCGCGCCCGAATTCGGCATGGCGGTGGCGCAGGAGAAGCTCAACGCCGGCTGGCGCGCGCCCGCCGGCTCGGCGCATCCGCCGATGGTCGCGGCCTTCGCGGCGGGGCTGGTGGACTTCCTCGCCGAACGCCTCCGCGTGCAGCTCCGCGCCGAGGGCGCGCGGCACGACCTGGTCGCCGCCGCCTTCGGCAACGGCGCCGAGGACGACCTCCTCCGCCTGCTCGCCCGCGCCGACGCCCTCAAGGCCCTGGTCGAAGGCGAGCACGGCCCGAATCTCCTCGCCGCCTACAAGCGGGCCGCCAATATCCTCCGCATCGAGGAGAAGAAGGACGGCCCCCACCACGGCCCCGTGGACCCCGCGCTGCTGGCCGCGCCCGAGGAAGTCGCCCTCGCCGCCGCCCTCGACGCCGCCGAACCCGAGGCAGCCGCTGCGCTGGAAACCGAGGATTACTCGCGAGCAATGTCGGCGCTGGCCGCGTTGCGCGCCCCGCTCGACGCGTTTTTCGACCGCGTCACCGTGAACGACCCGGATGCGCAACTCAGGCGCAACCGGCTACGCTTGCTTGCCCGGCTGCGGGCCGCCATGGATGCGGTCGCAGATTTCTCTCGGATCGAGGGTTGACCCCGCCTCGCCTCCTACCCGTGATGCGTGCGGCCGCCCCGGCCACCAGGATGCAGGAGACCGCCATCCCATGACCCAATGGGTGTACAGCTTCGGCGCCGGCCACAACGAGGGGCGCGCGGACATGCGCAACCTGCTGGGCGGCAAGGGCGCGAACCTGGCGGAGATGGCCTCCATCGGCCTGCCGGTGCCGCCCGGCTTCACCATCACCACGGAAGTCTGCACCTACTACTACGCCCACAAGCACACCTATCCTGGCGAGCTGCGCGACCAGGTCGCGACCGGGCTGGCCCGCGTGGAGGCCGCCGTCGGCGCGAAGTTCGGCGACCACCACAAGCCGCTGCTCGTCTCCGTCCGCTCCGGCGCCCGCGTCTCCATGCCGGGGATGATGGACACGGTGCTGAACCTCGGCCTGAACGACGCGACCGTCGATGGCCTCGCAGCCGCGTCCGGCGATGCGCGCTTCGCCTGGGACAGCTACCGCCGCTTCATCCAGATGTTCGGCTCCGTCGTGCTCGGCGTCGATCACCACCGCTTCGAGGAAATCATCGAGCATGTGAAGCTCGACAAGGGCGTGGCGGAGGACACCGAACTCTCCGCGCAGGACTGGCACCGCGTGGTGGACGGCTACAAGGACATGGTGGCCGAGGTCACCGGCCAGCCCTTCCCGCAGGACCCGCACGCGCAGCTCTGGGCCGCCATCGGCGCGGTGTTCGGCAGCTGGATGAACGCGCGGGCCAACACCTATCGCCGCCTGCACGACATCCCGGCCGACTGGGGCACCGCGGTCAATGTCCAGGCCATGGTGTTCGGCAACATGGGCCAGGATTGCGCGACGGGCGTGTGCTTCACGCGCGACCCCTCGACCGGCGAGAACATCTTCTACGGCGAATACCTGATCAACGCGCAGGGCGAGGATGTGGTGGCCGGCATCCGCACGCCGCAGCCGATGGCGGAAGCCCGCTCGAAGCCCGGCGAGCGCAGCATGGAAGTCGCGATGCCCGGCGCCTACGGGGAACTCGTGAA
>JAIYDD010000180.1 GCA_027487675.1 Acetobacteraceae bacterium
AGTCGAGACAACCTGGCGCAAGGTCGGCGCACTCCTCGACCTCGTCAGTCCAGCCGAATGCGCCAACTACCTCGCCAACTCAGGCTACGCTTCCATGTAAATACAGCATGCTCTAGAGCGTGATCGCCGAAGGGCGAAACGCCCGAAGGCGTGAATCACGCGACAAAACAATGGGCTAGACCATGGTCGGCGATTCACTCCTCGCCGATCATGGTCTAGGGCTGCCGGCGGAAGGCCCCCGCCGCCACCGCCGCCCCTGCCAGGGTCACCGCCGCCCCGGCGATGCCGGTGCCGATCAGCCCCACCGCCCCGATCGCCGCGCCGCCGATCGCGGCACCTCCGCCCTGGCCCGCGAAGGTCACCGCGCCCATCAGCGCCAGCGCCACCGCGCGGTCCTGCGGCGCAAGCGCGATCAGGCGCGCCTGGTTGATCGGCGAGAGCGCGAAGACGGCGACGGACCCCGCCAGCAGGCAGCCGGCCAGCGGCACCGCATGCCAGCCGGCCGGCGGCATCGCCAGCAGCACCGCATAGCCCGAGAGCGCCGCCGCCAGCAGCAGCAGCAGGCCGACCGGCGCCGCCGCGCCCGCCCGCGCCGCGAGCCTGCCCCCCAGCAGGATGCCGCCCAGGCTGCCCAGCCCGATGAACACCTGGATGGCGCCGATCGCACCCCCCTCGATCCCCGTCGTCGCGGTGACGATCGGGCCGACATAGGCCGCCACGCAGAACAGCCCGGCGAAGGCGAAGGCGTTCACCGCGAGCACCGCCAGCACCGCCGGCCGCAGCGCGAGCCCGAGCGAAAGCGCCCCGCCGCGATCCGTGGAGGGCAGCGCCGGCAGCCCTCCGCGCACCAGCGCCGCGGCACCCAGCGCCAGCAGGCCGGAGAAGACGAAGGTCGCCCGCCAGCCCAGCGCGCCGCCGATCGCGGTGCCGAGCGGGATGCCGAAGGAGAAGGCCAGCGTCAGCCCCGCCAGCACGGTGGCCAGCGCGCGGCCGCGCTGCTCCGGCGGCACCAGCATGGTCGCCGCGACGCCCGGCAGCACCAGCGTCACCGCCAGCCCCGCGGCGATGCGCAAGGCCAGGGCGGTGGCGAAGTCCGGCGCCGCGGCGGTGGCCAGGTTCAGCAGCCCGACCAGCACCAGCCCCAGGGCGAGCAGGCTGCGCCGGTCCACCCGCGCGGTCAGCGCCGCGACCGGCGCCGCGGCGACCGCATAGGCCAGCGCATAGCCGGCGGCGAGCTGCCCCGCGGTGGCGATGGAAACGCCGAGATCCGCCGCCAGCGGCGCCAGCAGCCCGGTGAAGGCATAGGACCCGGTGGCGGAGGCGAATTGCGCGAGCGTCAGCAGCCAGATGCGGCGGTCCATGCCAGGCGTCCGAGGTGGTGCGCCGATCCTGCGCCGGATGCGCGGCCGCGGGCAGGGGCGGGGCGACGCGGCGGCAAGCCGGGAGAATCGCCGCCCTCCGCGCCCGGTCAGCCGCGCGGCGCCTCCCACGGGTCGGCGAAGCGCATTCCGGCCGCCCGAAAGGCACAGCCCAGCGCCAGCGCCGCAGCCATGGCGGCATAGCCTTGCGGGTTCGGCAGGCGGTGCAGCAGGAAGGCCAGCGCTTCGCGCTTCCTGCCGCGCTGGGCAAGCGCCGCGGCGAGCAGCAGAGGCGGCTCCTCCCCCACCAGGCGCGGGCAGAGCGGGCAGCCGAGCGTCAGCGGATGCGCGGCCGCCAGCGCGCGCAGCAGATCGTCGAGGGGCGCGGCCGCGGCCTGCGCGCCCTCGGTCGCCAGCAGGCGGCGCAGCGCGGGGCGGGGGGGATCGCCGCGGCGGCAGGCGGCGGCCCAGGCGCGGGCGGCGTCCAGCAGCAGGCGCTCGGCCTCGGGCAGGGCGTCGGGCTCGGTACGGGTGTAGGGCCAGGCGGGAAGGCCGTGGGTCGCCATGCGTCGTGTCTCCCTGCTCCGGCACGGAGACTAGTGCAATTGCGAATGATTCGCAAATTTGGCGGCCAACCGATCGCCAGGGCGAGGCGGGGAACTTTGCGCGGAAGGCGCGCACCCGCCGCAACGCATCGCGGAGCAACCGGCCGGGCTCGGGCAGGTGCAGGCCGGGGAAGCCTTGCGACAGCGGCTCGGAGACCGGCGCCGCGCCGGGTCGCCCTTGATGCCGGGGGCGAGGCGGATCACCGGAAGTCGCGCGAAGGCGGCATCGCCTCCGCGCCACGCCTGGCCGCCCGCACCGCCGGGTCGCGCGGGTCGTGCAGGTTCGGGCTGCGCACCTCGTCGGCATTGGCCAGCACGCGGTCGAAGGCCGGCGCGCCGTCCTCCAGCGCGTGCAGCCCGTCCAGGTGGTGGGACCAGTCGTGCAGGCGGCGGACCACCAGGTGGATGATCGGCACCTCCGCCGTCTCCATGCGCTCGACGCGGCCTTCGGCGAGCACCAGGCGGGCGCCGATCACCGCGGCGCGGTCGCGCGCCACGATGTCGGGGTAGAGCACCAAATTCGCGGTGCCCCATTCGTCCTCGACGGTGAAGAACACCACGCCCTTGGCGCTGCCCGGCCGCTGGCGCACCAGCACCAGGCCGGGGACCTTGATCCAGCGCCCCTGCCGGGCGGCATCGAGCGCGCGCGTGTCCACGCCGCCGAGGGCGGCGAGCTTCGGGCGCAGCAGCGCCAGCGGGTGGCGGCGGAGCGACAGGCCGGTGGCGGCGTAGTCCAGCACCGTCTCCTCCCCGGCCGTCTCCGCCGGCAGCAGCGGCGCCGCGTCGTCGCGGGCGTCGGCCAGCGGCAGCGGGCGTTCGATGCCGGCCGCGTCCCACAGCGCGTCGCGGCGGGGGCCGGCGAGCGCGCGCAGCGCATCGGCCCGCGCCAGCGCATCCATGGCGCCGCGGTCGAGCCGGGCGCGGCGGGCCAGGTCGGGGATGTCGCGAAAGGGGCCTTGGGCGCGGGCTGCCTCGATGGCGCAGGCGGCCTCCTCCTTCAGCCCGGCGACCAGGCGCAGGCCGAGGCGCAGCGCGGGCGAGGGGGCGGCGGTGTCCCGCGTGGCGTTCTTCTCCCTCTCCCCCCTCCGGGGGGAGAGGGTGGGGTGAGGGGGGCCGGGCGCTGCCTGGCCATGGGGACCCCCCTCACCCCGACCCTCTCCCCCCCGAGGGGGCGGAGAGGGAGAAGGGCGGGGGGGAGAGGGAGGGGCGCCCACCTCCAGCGTGCAGTCCCAGCCGGAGATGGTGACGTCCACCGCCCGCACCTCTACCCCATGCTCGCGCGCATCCCGCACCAGCTGCGCCGGCGCGTAGAAGCCCATCGGCTGGCTGTTCAGCAGCGCCGCCGCGAAGGCCGCCGGATGATGCCGCTTGATCCAGGCGGAGACATAGACCAGCTGCGCGAAGCTCGCCGCGTGGCTCTCCGGAAACCCATAGGTGCCAAAACCCTCGAGCTGGCGGAAGCAGCGCTCGGCGAAGTCGGGGTCGTAGCCGTTCGCCGCCATGCCGCCCAGGAACTCCTCGCGGAATTTCCAGATCTCGCCGGTGTTGCGGAAGGTCGCCATGGCGCGGCGCAGCTCGTCGGCGCGCGAGGGCGAGAAGCCGGCGCCGACGATCGCGATCTTCATCGCCTGCTCCTGGAACAGCGGCACGCCGAGCGTCTTCGCCAGCACGCCTTCCAGGCCCTTCGGGATGTCGACGGGTTCCTCGCCGTTCCGCCGCCGCAGATAGGGATGCACCATGTCGCCCTGGATGGGCCCGGGGCGGACGATCGCGACCTCGATCACCAGGTCGTAGAATTCGCGCGGCCGCAGCCGCGGCAGCATGTTCATCTGCGCGCGGCTTTCCACCTGGAAGACGCCGACGGAATCGGCGCGCGCGAGCATCCTGTAGGTCTCCGGGTCGTCCTGCGGCACGGTCGCCAGCGTCAGGCGCCGCCCGCCCGCGCCCGCGATCAGGTCGAAGGCGCGGCGGATGCAGGTCAGCATGCCGAGGCCCAGCACATCGACCTTCAGGATGCGCAAGCTCTCGATGTCGTCCTTGTCCCATTCGAGCGTGGTGCGGCCTTCCATCGCCGCCCTGACGACGACGGTGTGCTCGACCAGCGGGCCGCGCGTGATGACGAAGCCGCCGACATGGGTGGCGAGATGGCGGGGGAAATCCTGGATCTCCTCGGCGATCTCCATGGCGTGGCGCAGGCGGGGATCGGAATCGGGGTGCAAGCCGCCATCCTCGGCCAGTTCCACCAGCGTCTTCTCCCCCGAGCCCCAGACGGATTTCGCGAGGCCCGCGGTGATGTCCTCCGTCAGCCCCATCGCCTTGCCGACCTCGCGGATCGCGCTGCGTTCGCGGTAGCGGATCAGGGTGGCCGTCAGCGCGGCGCGGTCGCGGCCGTAGCGGTCGTAGATGTGCTGGATCACCTCCTCCCGCCGCTCATGCTCGAAATCCACGTCGATGTCGGGTGGCTCGTCGCGCGCGGCGCTGATGAAGCGCTCGAACAGCAGGTCGTGCTTGTCGGGCGCCACGGCGGTGATGCCGAGCGCGTAGCACACCGCCGAATTCGCCGCCGAGCCGCGCCCCTGGCAGAGAATTTTCCGGGATTGCGCGAAGCGCACGATCTCATGCACCGTCAGGAAGTAGGCCGCGTAGTCCATCTGCGCGATGAGGCGCAGCTCATGCGCCAGCTGCCGCGCGACCTTGGGCGGCACGCCATCCGGCCAGCGTTCCGCCGCGGCCGCCGCGACGCGGGCTTCCAGCGTCTGCTGCGGCGTGCGGCCGGGGTCGAGGATCTCGTCCGGATATTCGTAGGAGAGCTGGTCGAGCGCGAAGCCGCAGGCGGCCACGACGCGCAGGCTGGCGGCCAGCGCCTCGGGATGGCGGGGCAGGCGGCGGGCGACTTCCGCGGGCGGCAGCAGCATCGCCTCGGCATTGGGTTCCGCGGCATGGCCGAGCTCCTCGACCGTGGTGCCGAGGCGGATGGCGGCCAGCACATCGGCGACGCGGCGGCGGGACGCGACATGGTAGCGCACGCCACCCGCGGCGATCAGCGGCACGCCGATCGCCGCGAGTGCATCGAGCCGCGCCTGGTCGTCGCCGCGGCAGCGATGGTCCACCGCGCAGAACAGCGGCAGGGCCAGCGCGCGGCGCAGCGCGGCGGCATCTGCCCGCAGCGATGGCGCGAAGCCTGCATCTGGGCGCGCGGGTGGGATGCGGGCCACCACGCTGCCCTCCGCATGAGCCAGCAGCATCTCCCGCGTCAGCCGCGTCTCGCTCTTCTCGCCGGACATCCGCGCCCCGGACAGCATTCGCGTCAGCCGCCCCCAGGCGGCGCGGTCCGCGGGCCAGGCGAGGTATTCGGCGCCCTCCGCCAGGCACAGCCGGATCCCCGGCACGAAGCGGATGCCCGCCTGTTTCGCCGCGACGAAGCCGCGCACCAGGCCGGCCACGGAGTTGCGGTCGGCGATGCCGATCGCCGGCATCCCCAGCGCCTTGGCGGCCACCACCAGCTCCCTCGGGTGCGACGCGCCTTCGAGGAAGGTGAAATTGGACAGCGCGCCCAGTTCCGCGAAGGACATTCTTATAGATACCCATGCAGGAACCAGCGCGCCTCCGCGCCGAACCCCACCCGACAGACCCAGAGCCGCGCGCCGGAAGCCAGCTCTACCCGGTAGTAGTCGCGCGCCCGGCGCGGCGGGCTGGGCCGCCACCATTCGGGCTCCAGCCGCTCCGGGCCTTCGGCGGCGCGCACGCGGTGGCTGTCGCGGCCGATGCGCAGCAGGGAAGGCGGCGCATCCGGCAGCAGGGCCATCGCGCCCAGTTCCACCGGCCGGCGCAGCAGCCGCACCGGGCGCGGGGCGCGCGGCCAGCCGGCGGGGACCGCGACGGGCTCGGTCGCGGCGACGCGGCGGACCTCGCGTTCCGGCCAGTGGCGCGTCGCCGGCGCCAGGCGCCAGAGCTGCACGCGCTGGCCGAGCCGGTCGAACAGCCGCGCCAGTTCCTCCCGCCGCAGCGCCCCGGCGCCGCCGGCGACGCCGGCCTGCATCCCCCCACCCGCGAAGCCGGACTGGACGCCCGCCATCCGCTCGGTCGCCTCGGCCAGCAAGGCGATGCGGTCGAAGCCGAAGCCGGGCTCCAGCCGCTCCAGCCGCTGCTCGAACAGCCGGCCGAGATGGGCGGGGTCGCGCACCGCGAGCCCGGTGCCCACCGCCAGCTCCTGCACCCGCCCATCCACGCGATGCGCGCGCAGCACCACCCGTCGCGCGCCGCGGCCCGCGGCCTCCAGCCGGCGACACAGCGCGCCAAGCAGCGCGGCGACGGCGACATCGATCGCCTCCCGCGTGATCAAGGGTTCCAGGAATTCCCGCGCGGCTTCTAGCTCCGGCGGCGGGCGCAGCGGGGAGATCGGCGCGCAAAGCTCGCCCGCCGCCTCGTCCAGCGCGCGCAGCAGCGCCTGGCCAAAGCGGCGCGCCAGCGGGGCGCGGGGCTGGCGCCGCACCTCACCCAGCCGGCGCAGGCCCATGCGCGACAAGGCCACCACCACCTCCGGCGCCACCGGCAGGACCGAGAGCGGCAACTCCGCGACCGCCGCGGCATCGCCGCCCGGCGCCACCACCAGCCCGCCCCGCCCCGCCCGCGCCAGGGCGAGCGCCGCCGCCGGCGCATCCGCCACCACGCCCACCGCGCCCGCCCCGAGCCGCGCCAGCCCGCCGACCGCGCGACCCAGCAAGGCCGCCTCCCCGCCGAACAGATGCGCGACGCCGGTGACGTCCAGCACCAGCGCATCCCCGCCCGCCAGCGCGACCAGCGGCGAGAACCGCAGGGCCCAGAGCGCCAGCTCCTCCCGCCAGGCGGCATCGGCGGCCTGGTCCCACTCCACCACCACGGCCTCGGGCACCATCGCACGGACATCCGACAGGGCCTGCCCGGGACACACCCCTGGCAGGTCGCCCGCCAACACCACCTCCCGCCGCGACCCCACGCCACGCCAGACCACCACCGGCCCCTGCACCCCCCCGCGCCGGAGCCGGTCCACGGGAAGCCGCGGCAGGGCGAGGGCGAGGTGACGGCGGGGTGCTGCGCTGGTGGCTTGCGGGGGCGCTGCCCCCGCACCCCCGCCGGGGGGCGTGGCGCCCCCCGGACCCCGCCATGAGTTTTCAACGCTGTCCGAGGGGGGGGGCAAGGCCCCCCCCTCGGACAGCGTTAAACTGACGGAGGTCCAGGAGGCCGCTGCCTCCTGGTGGGGGGTGCAGGGGGGCAAAGCCCCCCTGCGAGCCGCCGGCGCAACACCCGGCCCGTCACCCAGCCCCAGCCCCGGCAGCGTCATCCGTGGCGGCCTGGCCGCGCGGCGGCGGCTCATGCGCGGCGGCGGCGGGCCGGGCTCGCCTGGGGTTCGGGGTCGGTCTCGAGCCGGTCGAGGGTGGTGCGCCAGGTGGCGTCCCAGCGGCGTGGCTTGCCGCCGCGGCAGCGCAGCAGCTCCAGCTCCCAGCGCGGGTCGGACAGGCTGTGGGCGCTGCCGCCGGCGCCGGGCAGGGCGCCGACGCGCCAGCGGGTCAGCGCCGCCGAAGGGCCCGTCTCCGCCGTGTCCGGCCGCAGCAGCAGGCCGATGCCGCCCCCGGCTTCCGCGGCCAGCTGCAGGCGCCGCGCCGCGGTCAGGTCGAGGTCGGGCAGGCACAGCAGCGCCCCGGCGACGGCCGCGCAGCGCAGCGCCTCCTCCATCGCCCAGAGCCCGTCGGCCGGGCGCGGCGCGCGCACCAGCACCAGCTCGGCCGGGGAGAGGCCGAAGCGCGCCAGCCCCGGCGGCCAGGCATCCGGCTCGGGCCCGATCCACATCACCGTGCCGCCGGCGCGGCCGAGCACCACGGCCGCGAAGCCGGCCGCCGCGCCCGGATCGGCCGCCAGCACCTCGTGCAGCCCGGCCCGCGCCAGGCCGCCACCGGGCAGGGCGGCGTCGATCGCCTCCGACAGCTCCACCACACCGGCCTGGGCGCGGGCGAGCGCCGCCGCGGCGCCGGCGCGTTCCAGCCGGCCGATGCGGGCGCGCAGCGCCGCCATCAGCGCCGGCCGGTCCATCGGCAGGGGCTCGGGCGGCAGCGGGTAGGGGTTGGGATCGGTGTCCATGGCGCCTGTTCCTCTTATGTTCTGTCCAGGCCCCGGCCTCGGTCAAGCGTTCCGGTGCAACGGATTGGTGACGGCGCAGGGGTTTGCCACTCTTCCAGCCACTTGCATCGCGTTCATCACATGCCGGGCGAGGCATGCCGGCAGGCCCGGGCGATGATCCCTGGCTGCCTTCCGCCGCGGCCCGCGCAACCCCAGATGCGCGGCGCCGGGAGTTTCGGGATGCGAGTCGCGCCAGTTCATCCGCGCCCTTGGCCGCGCTTTCGGGGCGGGTCCGGGCCGCCCGCATGGCTGCCCGCCGGGGTGCGGCCCGCGGGCGCGCCATGCCGCGCCGCCCCCGGCGTGCCGCCCCGCATGGTCCCGCGTGCCCTCCTCTGCCTCCTGCTCCTCGGCCTGGCGCTGCTGCCAGGCTGCACGCGCCTGCCCGCCGAGGCGGCGCGCGGCACCCCGGGGCAGGCCGCGCTGGCCGGCTTCGCGGCGCTGTCGGCCGATGGGGTGGCGCTCGGCTCGGCGGTGGCGGTGGCGCCGGGGCTGCTGCTGACCAACGCCCATGTGCTGCCGGACGGCGCCACGCGGATCGAGGCCCGGCGCGGCGACGGCGCGGCGGCGGCGGCGGCGGTGCCGCTGGCCCGCAGCCCGCGCCTCGACCTTGCCCTGCTCGCCGTGCCGGAGGGGGTCTTCGCGCCGCTGCCGGTCGCGCCGCAGCCGCCTTTGGCGGGCCAGGACCTCTGGGCGCTCGGCGCGCCGCGCGCGGGGGCGGCGGTGGCGACGGGGCCCGTGGTGCTGCCCGCCGCCTGGCTGCCCGGCCATGGGCCGGGGCTCACGGCGCGCATGCCGGCGCTGCTCGGCTATTCCGGCGGGCCGGCGGTGGATGCCGAAGGCCGGCTGGTCGGCCTGGTCACCGCCCTGCCGCGGCCCGGCGCGGCGCCGCTGCTGGCGGCGCTGTCGGGCCTGGACCTGGACGGGCTGGCCGGGGG
This sequence comes from Acetobacteraceae bacterium, assembly GCA_027487675.1. Lineage (GTDB taxonomy): Bacteria > Pseudomonadota > Alphaproteobacteria > Acetobacterales > Acetobacteraceae > Falsiroseomonas. The sequence continues at coordinate 9,052 of JAIYDD010000180.1, forward strand.
CGGGG
>JAIYDD010000245.1 GCA_027487675.1 Acetobacteraceae bacterium
CGCTGCTGGTCGACGAACAGGTGCGCGGCGGCATCGTGCAGGGCCTGGGCGGCGCGCTCTACGAGCACTGCGTCTATGACGAGCAGGGCAATCTGCAGACCACGACGATGGCCGACTATTTGGTGCCGATGTCGGCCGAGATGCCGGAGATGCATGTCGGGCATGTCGAGACGCCGACGAAGGAATCGCTGCTCGGTGCCAAGGGCGCTGGGGAGGCCGGCACCGCCGGCGCACCGGCCGCGCTGATGAACGCGATCAACGACGCGCTGCGCCCGCTCGGCGCGCGCGTCACCGAACAGCCCTTCACGCCGGCCCGCATCCTGCGCGCGCTCGGCCGCATCTGACCCACGCACCCGGAGGACCGACCGAGATGACCATGCAACGCCGCAGCCTGCTCGGCGCCACCGCAGCGCTGCCGCTCTTCGCCGCGCACACCGCCACCGCGCAATCCGCGCTGACCATCCAGATCGCGGCCAGCCACCCGATCCAGAACTTCTGGATCCACGTGATGAAGAACACCTTCCAGCCCGAGGTCGACAGGTTCCTGCGCGACAACGGCAACACCCACCGCGTCAACTGGCGCGAAGCCTATGGCGGCACGCTGTATCGCTTCCAGGACACGATGGAGGCGGTGCGCGACAACATCACCGATATCGGCTTCGTCGGCACGCTGTGGGAAGGCAGCACGATGCCGCTGCAGAACGTGACCTACTTCACGCCCTTCGCGACCGGCGACCACACCGTCATCGCCAACGCCTTCGAGAACATGAACGCGAACGTGCCGGCCATCCGCCAGAACTGGGCGGGGCTCAACATGGTGCCCGTCGCGTCCTTCGTCACCGACACCTACCACATCTGGTCGAACTTCCCGGTCCGCAGCCTGGATGATCTGCGCAACCGCAAGATCTCCGCCCCCGGCACAAGCGCGAACTGGCTGCAGGGCACGGGTGCCACGCCGGTCGATGGCGCGCTGACCACCTACTACACCGACATCCAGACCGGCGTGTCGGAAGGCGCGCTGTCCTTCTACGTCGGCATCCTGCCGACGCGGGTCTATGAGGTCGCGCGCTTCATCACCGAATGCGACGTGGGCGCGATGTATGTCGGCGGCATCGGCATCAACCGCCAGCGCTTCGAACGCTGGCCGGAGGTGGTGCGCCGCGCGATGGTCGCCGCCGGCCGTATGGCCACGGATGCGCATGTGCGGGACGTGAACGACCGCGTGGTGGCCGCGAAGCGGGAGATGGTGGCGCGCGGCGCCGTCGTGACCACGCTGCCCGCCTCCGAGCGCCAGCGCTGGATCCGCGGCTTGCCCAACCTGGCGCGCACCTGGGCGGAGAGCTCCGGCCCCGCGGCGCGCGACGTGCTGAACGCCTATTTCGCCGCGATCCGCGGCGCCGGGCAGACCCCGGGCCGCGACTGGGACCGCGAACTGACCGCCTGACCTTCGCCTGACGGGTGCCGCCATGGCCGACGACATCGACATGGCGGCGCTCGACGCCGCCGCGAAACCGCAACCCTTCGACCCGGTCCGCCTGCTGCTGGACGCGCTGGCCGCGATCGGCACGGCCTGGACCTTCGCGCTGATGTGCCTGATCTGCGCCGACGTCATCGGGCGCAGCTTCCTCAACGCGCCGATCACCGGGGTCGCGGAGATCGCCGCGCATTCCGTGGTGGGCATCGTCTTCCTGCAGATCGGTGCCACCATCTACAGCCGCCGCATGACGCGGGCGGACTTCCTGATCGACCGCATCCTGCGCGCCGCCCCGCCGCTCGGCCGCACCATCGAGATGATGTTCATGCTGGCCGGCGCGGCGGTGATGGCCTTCATCGCGCAATCCGCCTGGACGCCGATGTGGAACAGCATGGCGCTGCGCGAATTCTTCGGCGTGCAGGGCCTGTTCACCGTGCCGACCTGGCCGTTCCGCGGGCTGATCGTGCTCGGCAGCGCCGCGGGTGCGCTGGCCTACCTCGTGCTGTTCGCGGTCGAGGCGCGGCGCCTGCTGCGCCCGGCGCGGGGCTGATCGCGATGGACGAACTCCAGCTCGGCTTCATGCTGATCGGCGCGATGATCGCGCTGATCCTGCTTGGCCTGCCCATCGGGCTTTCGCTGATCTCGACCGGCGCGGTCGGCGTCTGGCTGATCCGCGACAACCCGGACCTCGCCTTCCGCTTCACCGCGCTCGCGACCTATTCCGGCATCCAGGACTACATCTTCGCGACCATCCCGCTCTTCGTGCTGATGGGACTGCTGGTCAGCATCAGCGACATCGGCAAGGACACCTTCGAGGTGGCGCAGGCCCTGCTGCGGCGGCTGCGCGGCGGGCTCGGCGTTGCGACGGTCGGCGCGAATGCGGTCTTCGCCGCGGTCACCGGCGTGTCCATCGCCTCCGCCGCCGTCTTCACCAAGGTCGCGGTGCCGGAGATGGTCCGCCACGGCTACCGCATGCGCTTCGCCGCCGGCACGGTGGCGGGCAGTTCCATCCTCGGCATGCTGATCCCGCCATCGCTGCTGATGATCGTCTATGGCGTGCTGGCCGAGGTCTCGATCGGCAAGATGTTCGTGGCCGGCGTGATCCCGGGGCTGATCATCGCGCTCGGCTTCGCCGTGATGATCTGGGTCTACGCCGCCTTCTTCCCGGACCGCATCATGGCGCGCGCCACCCAGCCGGAGCTCAGCCAGCGCGCCATGCCGGCCGGCGAGATGGTGGTGAAGTCCGTGCCCATCCTGGCGCTGGTGGCCCTCATCCTCGGCGGCCTCTACAGCGGCTTCTTCACGCCGACGGAAGCCGGCGCGGTCGGCGCCGCCGGCGCCCTGGTGCTGGCGCTGCTGCGGCGGCGCCTGGATGGCCCGAAATTCTGGCGCGTGCTGAAGGAGACAGGGCTGGTCTCGGCGGCCATCCTGTTCCTGCTGATCGCGGCCGGCCTCTATTCGCGCATGCTGTCGCTGGCCGGCGTGCCGCAGGCGATCGGCGACCTGGTGGAGCAGCTCGGCCTCGGGCCCTACGGCTTCCTCGCGGTCTTCGTGGTGATCGTGCTGCTGATGGGCATGATCCTCGACAGCACCTCGATCCTGCTGATCATGGTCCCCATCGGCGCGCCGATCGCGCAGGCGCTGGGCTTCGACCTGATCCATTTCGGCATCGTCGTCATCATCGCCGTCGAGATGGGGCTGCTGACGCCGCCCTTCGGCATCTCGGTCTTCACGGTGAAGGCGACCTTGGCGGACCCGAAGGTCGGGATCGAGGAGATCTTTGCGGGCGCGCTGCCCTTCGTCGCGGTGATGGGCGTCGCGCTGGTCGCCATCGCCTTCATCCCCGAACTGGCCACTGCCCTGGTGGAGTGACGCCCATGCCTCGCCGCATCATCGACCTCTCGGTCGCGCTGGAAGCCGGCATCGCCTCCGACCCGCCGGCGATGAACCCGCAGATCGGCTATGTCACGCACAAGGAGAGCGCCGCCGATGTGGTGCGCTACTTCCCCGGCCTCGGCGTCGAGGACCTGCCGGGCGGCGAGGGCTGGGCGATCGAGAACCTGGCGATCACCACCCACAACGGCACGCATCTCGACGCGCCCTATCATTTCCACTCCACCATGGATGGCGGCAAGCGCGCCTGGACCATCGACGAGGTGCCGCTGGAATGGTGCTTCGGCCGTGGCGTGAAGCTCGATTTCCGCGCGCTGCCCGATGGCCATGTGGTGAGTGCCGCGGAGATGCAGGCGGAACTCGACCGCATCGGCGTCACGCTGCGCCCCTACGACATCGTCGTGGTGAACACCGCGGCCGGCGCGCGCTACGGCCAGCCCGACTATGTCAGCCGCGGCTGCGGCATGGGGATGGAGGCGACGCTGTTCCTGACGGAGCGCGGCGTGAAGGTCTGCGGGACCGATGCCTGGTCCTGGGACGCGCCCTTCGTGCACACCGCGAAGCGCTACGCGGAGACGAAGGATGCCGGGCTGATCTGGGAAGGCCATCGCGCCGGCATGGTGCGCGCCTATTGCCACATCGAGAAGCTGGCGAACCTGGATCAGCTGCCGCCCACCGGCTTCCAGGTCGCCTGCTTCCCCTTCAAGATCAAGGGCGCCTCCGCGGGCTTCACGCGCGCAGTCGCGATCTTCGAAGACTAGACCACGCGCGTCACGGCACCCGCCCCGCGATGGCGCGCGTCACCCGCGCCGCCGCGTCGCGCACCAGCGGGCCGAAGCGTGCGATCGCCTCCGGCGTGACGCGCACGGAAGGCCCCGACACCGACAGCCCGCCGAGCGGCTCGGCATATTCGTTGAAGATCGCGGCGCCCACGCAGCGCATGCCGGCGTTGCGTTCCTCGTCATCCACCGCGTAGCCGCGCGCGCGCACCTCCGCCAGATCGGCCAGCAGCGCCGGCACCGTGGTCAGCGTGCGCGGCGTGAATCGCGGCAGGCCGCTGCGCTTCACCGCGGCCGCCGCGGCGTCCTTCGGCCGATGCGCCAGCACCGCCTTGCCGATGCCGGAGGCATGGAACAGCGCGCGCGTGCCGGGGCGGAAGAAGGCGCGGATCGTCTCATGCGTCTCCACCTGGCTGACGAAGACCACGCCATCCTCCTCGGCCACCGCCAGGTTCACCGTCTCACCGCTGTCCGCGGCCAGCGCCTGCATGGCTTCGCGCGCCCGGTCCACCAGCTTGCGGCGGCGCAGGAAGGCGCTGCCGATGCGGAAGGTCTCGACGCCGACGGACCAGGTCTGCGTCGCCGGATCGAACTCCGCCATGGCGCGATGCTGCAGCGTCAGCATCAGGCGATGCGCGGAGGAGATCGGCAGCTCCGCCCGCCCGGCCAGCTCGGTCAGCGTCAGCCCATCCGCCTCCGCCAGCGCGGCCAGCAGCGCCATGGCGCGATCGACGGATTGCAGCGGCGGGTCCTCGGCCGCCGCCGCATCGCGCCTCGGGCGGCCGCGCCGCCGTGCCGGGGCCTGGGCCATGCACGTCTCCTGCCGATCTTTCTTTTTCCACTCGCGCGGGCGGCGACATCCGGAAAACCGGCATCCCGGCCGCGATCAGCAGCTTAGCATATTCCCGCGGCGTTCTGGAAAAAGCTTCCGGGAAAATTGATAATATCCTGTCGCATGGCGCATCTTCCGCCCGTCCTGGAAAGAGATGGAGCGGCGAAGATGGCGCGGATGCGGGCGGTGGATGCGGCGGTGCTGGTGCTGGCGCGGGAAGGCGTGGATTGCGCCTTCGGCGTGCCGGGCGCGGCGATCAACCCCTTCTACTCGGCGATGCGCCTGCACGGCGGCATCCGCCACATCCTGGCGCGGCACGTCGAGGGCGCGTCGCACATGGCCGATGGCTACACGCGCGCCAAGGCGGGCAATATCGGCGTCTGCATCGGCACCAGCGGCCCCGCCGGCACCGACATGATCACCGGCCTCTACACCGCGCAGGCCGACAGCCTGCCGATCCTCTGCATCACCGGCCAGGCGCCGCGCGCGAAGCTCTACAAGGAGGATTTCCAGGCGGTGGACATCGAATCCATCGCCAAGCCGGTGACCAAGTGGGCGGTGACGGTGCGCGAGCCCGCGCTCGTCCCGCAGGTCTTCCAGCAGGCTTTTCATCTCATGCGCAGCGGCCGGCCCGGGCCGGTCCTCATCGACCTTCCCGTTGACGTCCAGACCGCCGAGATCGAGTTCGACATCGACGCCTACGAACCCCTGCCGGTCTACAAGCCCGCCGCGACGCGCAAGCAGATCGAGAAGGCAATCGCGATGCTGCAGGCGGCCGAGCGCCCGCTGATCGTGGCCGGCGGCGGCATCATCAACGCGGATGCCTGCGAGGAACTGGTGCGCTTCGCCGAGATCACCGGCATCCCCGTGATCCCGACGCTGATGGGCTGGGGCGCGATCCCGGACGACCATCCGCTGATGGCCGGCATGGTCGGGCTGCAGACCAGCCACCGCTACGGCAACGCGACCTTCCTGCAATCCGACTTCGTGCTCGGCATCGGCAACCGCTGGGCCAACCGCCACACCGGCAGCATCGAGAAGTACACCGCCGGCCGGAAGTTCGTGCATGTGGACATCGAGCCGACGCAGATCGGCCGCGTCTTCGGCCCCGACCTCGGCATCGTCTCCGACGCCAAGGCGGCGCTGGCGCTGTTCTGCCAGGTGGCGGAGGAGATGCGCGCGGCGGGCACGCTGAAGGACCGCGGCGCCTGGGCCGAGACCTGCCTGCACCGCAAGCGCACCATGCTGCGCAAGACGCATTTCGATGCCGTGCCGCTGAAGCCGCAGCGCGTCTTCGAGGAGCTGCTGGGCGAGGCGGGCCGCGACACCTGCTACGTCACCACCATCGGCAATTCGCAGATCATGGCGGCGCAGCTGCTGAAGGTCTACGAGCCGCGCAACTGGATCAATTGCGGCCAGGCCGGCCCGCTGGGCTGGACGCTGCCCGCGGCGCTCGGCGTGCGCGCCGCGGACCCCGAGCGCAAGATCGTCGCGATCTCCGGCGACTACGACTTCCAGTTCCTGATCGAGGAGCTGGCGGTCGGCGCGCAGCACAAGCTGCCCTACCTGCATGTCGTGGTGAACAACTCCTATCTCGGCCTGATCCGCCAGGCGCAGCGCGGCCTGCAGATGGATTTCGAGGTCAGCCTGGCCTTCGAGAACATCAACGCCGGCGACGACCCGGACGCCGTACCCGGCTATGGCGTGGACCATGTGGCGGTGGCCGAGGGCCTCGGCTGCAAGGCGATCCGCGTGAAGTCGCCGAACGAGTTCCAGGACGCCTTCGCCCGCGCCGAGGCGCTGATGGAGGAACACCGCGTGCCGGTCGTGCTGGAGTTCATCCTGGAGCGCCAGACGAACATCGCGATGGGCACGGAGATCGACGCGGTGAACGAGTTCGAGGACGTGCTGTGCCTCGACCCGTCGCTGAAGAAGGAGAATGGCTGGGTGCCGGTGCCGGCGGAGTGATGACGTAGCGCCAACTGCCCGGGGGGCGCTCCGCGCCCCCCGATACCCGTGCTTGTTCCCCGGGGGGCGCTCCGCGCCCCCCGATACCCCCCGGCCAGGGGCCAGTGGGCCCCTGGACCCCTTGCATGGGGCGGGCCTTTAACAGGCTGCGGAAATTCGCCTTGGGACGCAAAGGGAAAGGTCGAGGGGCTCCGCCCCTCGAGCACCCCAGCAGGAACCTGATGTTCCTGCACCTCCCCTTGGTTACTGATATAGCCCGCTAAACTTGGGGAAGGTCCAGGAAACTCAGTTTCCTGGCGGGTGGATGCGGGAGGGCAGCGCCCTCCCGCTGCCTTCTTCAGCCGGCGAATTCCCGCAGCCTGCTAATGGGCGGGGGCGTCGCCGGCCCAGGCCCGCCCCAGCAGCGCGCGGACCGCGGCGCGCTCGATCGGCACGGGGTTCGGATAGGGATCGCGGCTGGCGATCTCCGCCGCGCGGTCCAGCGCATCCTCGGGCAGCCCAAGCTCGCGCAGCGAGGTCGGCGCGTTCAGCCGCTTCGCCAGCGCGTGCAGCCCGGCCGGCGCATCCTCCACCCCAAGCGCACGCGCCACGCGCCGCATCGCCGCCGCGGCGCCGGCGGCGTTGTAGGCCGCGGCATGCGGCAGCACGACGGTGTGCGTCTCGGCATGCGGCAGGCCGAAGCTGCCGCCCAGCACATGGCAGAGCTTGTGGTGCAGCGCCATGCCGACCGCGCCGAGACAGGTGCCGCACAGCCAGGCGCCATACAGCGCATCGGACCGCGCCGCGACGTCGCCAGGGGCCTCCACCACGCGCGGCAGCCCGCGCGCCAGCGCGCCGATCGCCTCCTCCGCCATCAGGGACACCACCGGGTTGGCGTCCGGCGAATACAGCGCCTCCACCGCATGCGCGATGGCGTTCATGCCCGATGTGGCGGACAGCGCCGGCGGCAGGGTCAGCGTGAGGTCCACGTCGTAGATCACCAGCTGCGGCAGCACCTTCACCGTGCGCTGCGTGCGCTTCTCGCCGCCCGCGGTCTCGCCCAGGATCGGCGTCATCTCGCTGCCGGCATAGGTGGTCGGCACCGCGATCTGCGCGAGGCCGGTGCGCAGCGCGATCGCCTTGCCGAGCCCGATCGTCGAACCGCCGCCGAGCGCCACCGTGCCATCCGCGCCGATCTCCCGCGCCAGCGCCACCGCGCGGTCGGAGACCTCGACCGGCGTGTGCATCACCGCGCCGTCGAAGATGCCCGCGGCCCGCGCGCCGGTGGCCGCCGCCAGCGCCTCGGCCTGGCCGCGCTGCGGCGGCGTGGACAGGACCAGCAGGCGGGAGAGGCCCATGCGGTCCAACTCCTCCGGCAGGCGCGCCAGCGTGCCGCGGCCGAAGACAACCCGTCCGGGCAGCGCTGTGTAGGTGAAGGTGTGCATGGGCGTCATTCCTCGCGCCGCCGGTCGAGGCCCGGCGGCTCCCCGTCCCAGCATAGACGCGGCGCGGCGGGAAGGCGCCCCGCCCGCCGGGCCGACTTGCGCGGCCTTGCCGGCGTTCAGCGCGCGGCCGCAGCTTCCAGCATGCGCGGGGTGCGGTAGCGGATCATCGGCCAGCCGGCATCGGCCCGCGCGACCAGCGCCGCCGCCTCCGCCTCGAAGGCGCGGCGGCTTTCGGCGTCGCGGTGCAGGAAGAGCCGGCCGTCGAGGCGCGTGGCGTGGCGCGGGTCGCCCGCTTCCTTGCGCCCGGCCGCGACATGCAGGGCGGAGAAGCCGCCATAGGCCGGCAGGTAGGCGTGCGGGGCGGCGCGGAAGCGCGCCATGGTCTCGGCCGAGACGAAGCGATAGGGCGCGCCGTCATGGATCCAGGCGTGGCGCGCCATGCCGGGCGTGGCGCGGCCTTCCTCGACCAGCAGCACCGGGTCCAGCCCCTGCAGGGCGAGCCCCGCGCGATCGACCAGCACGGCGGAGGTGGAGCCCTGGTCCAGCCGCGGCGCGGCGGAGACCGCGACCGTCGCCGCGCCGAGCAGCAGCGCGGCGAGGACCGCGACCACCGCGCGGCGGCTCGCTGCGCCGGGCCGCGCCGTGGCGGACGGCGCCGCGCCGTCTGCGCGAGCGGGCAGGGCTGGGGTGGGGGAGGGGGGCGTCATGGTCCGGGTCGTTTCGCGTCACGGCAGGAGATGGGGAGCCGCCGGGCGCGAAAAAACCACGATCGCGGTTAAGGCAGTCTTGCAAAGCACGCAGGGGTGGCGGGCGCCGCCGGGTGTAACGGCGGCCGCGCCCGCCTTCGGTCAGGCCGCGACGCTGAGGCCCCGCACGCCATGCTTGGCGATCAGCCCGGCGACCAGGCCGCCCGCCTTCGCCTCCGCCACGAAATCGGCCAGGAAGGCCGAAGCCGCGTCGTTGCCGCGCGCCGTGCCGATCGCCTGCTGCACCGCGGTGAAGCGGCCGGGCAGGATGCGCGAACCCGGCATCGCCTCGGCGTCCGAGAGCAGCCGCGGCCGCAGCCCGGCCAGCGCCTCCAGCCCCTGGTCGCGGAACAGCGCGAAGGAACCGTCGATGCTCGGCGCGCGCAGCAGGGTGGCGTGGCGGATGTTGCGCGCCAGCCAGAGGTCATAGGCCGCGCGCTCCGCCACCGCGATGCGGGTGCCGGGGCGGTCGATCTCCTCCGCCGCCGTCACCGGCGATCCGGGCGGCACCAGGAAGGTGCACTCGATCTCGCAATAGGCCGGGGTGAAGGCGATGCGCTCGGCGCGCTGCGGCTCGGCGCCGATCAGGCCGATGTCCCAGGCGCCGGTGCCGGCGGCGTCCGCCAGTTCGCCCGGGCGGGGATAGGGCACGTGGCGCACCGGCACGCCGAGCCGGGCGGCGATGGCGGCGGCCATGTCGGGGGCGACGCCCTGCGGCGTGCCGTCCTCGGCCCGGCCGGTGACAAGCAGGAAGTTGCTGAGGTTGATGCCGGCGCGCAGCACGCCGGTGGGGGCGAGCTGGGCGCGAATCTCGGGCGACATGCGGGCGGGCTCCTGCGGCGCGTGGCCGGGCAGCAAGGCAAGCGGCGGCGGCGCTGTCCAGCCGGGGGCCGGCCCTACCCTTCCTTCACCGGCGCGGTCGCGGCCAGCAGCGTGTCGATCGGGTCCCACAGCACCGCCACCTGCTCCACCGGCCGGCCCGCGACGCTTGTGTGTTCCTGCATCGCCAGCCGCCCGCCCAGGCGGCGGTAGAAGTAGCGGCTCGGGTTGCCGGCCAGCACCCAGGCGAGCGCGGAGTTGCAGCCGATGGCGCGCAGATGCGCGGCCATGGCGCGCATCAGCCGCCGGCCGACGCCCTGTTCGCGGTAGTCGTCCAGGATGTAGAGCGTCTCCACCTCGCCTTCCGCGAGCCCGCGCCGCCGCGCCCGCCCGCCGGAGGCGAAGCCGACGATCCCGGGCTCGACGCCCGGCTGGTCGCGCGGCTGGTCGGGGCCGCCGGCGGCGGCCACGAACACCGCATGGCCTTCCCGCCGGTCGAGGATGGCGCGGTGGTAGAAGGCGGCCAGCCGGATCTCCGACAGCTCCGACAGGTAGGCCTCGTCCAGGATGCCGGCATAGGCGCTGCGCCAGGCGGCGACATGCACCGCCGCGATCCCCGGCGCGTCCGAGGGCCGCGCCCGCCTGACCGCGATCATGACGCGCGCTCCAGCACCGCCGCGAAGAAGCCGTCCGTGTCCTGCCCGGCGGGGGAGAGGACCAGGTGCGGGCCGGCGCCAGGCACCGGCACGTCCGGCCGCAAGCCGGGCCAGAGCCGGTCGAGCGGCACGGCCGAGAAATCCGGGTGGCGCTGCAGGAAGCCCTCGACCTGCATCTCGTCCTCCTCCGGGAGCAGCGAGCAGGTAGCGTAGACCAGCCGCCCGCCCGGCCGCACCAATTCTGACGCCTCGTCGAGGATCGCGGTTTGCTTTGCCGCAAGCTCGGCAAGATCCTGCGACGTCGTGCGGGTGCGCGCATCCGGGTTGCGCCGCCAGGTGCCGCTGCCGGTGCAGGGGGCGTCGACCAGCACGCGGTCGAAGCTGCGGCCGCGGCGCTTGCGCCACTTGTCGCCGGCTTCCAGCAGGTGGCGCTCGGCATTGTCCACACCGGCGCGGCGCAGGCGGCGCACCGCGCCGTCCAGCCGTCCTTCGTGCACGTCGCAGGCGACGATGCGGCCGCGATTGCCCATCGCCGCCGCCAGCGCCAGGGTCTTGCCGCCGGCGCCGGCGCAGTAGTCGGCCACCCGCATTCCCGGCCGCGCATCGGTGACCAGCGCGATCAGCTGGCTGCCCTCGTCCTGCACCTCGACCAGCCCGTCCTTGAAGGCGGCCGCGCCGGTGACCGGGCGGCGGTCCCGCACGCGCAGGCCCCAGGGGGAGAGGGGGGTGGGCTCCGCCGCGATGCCCTCCTTCGCCAGGGCGGCCTGGGCGGCTTCGCGCGTGGTGCGCAGCAGGTTGGCACGCAGGTCGAGCGGCGCCGGGCCGTCCATCGCCGCCGCTTCCGCCGGCAGCCGGTCGCCGAAGCGGGCGGCCAGGCCGGGCAGCGCCCAGCCGGGCAGGTTCAGGCGCAGGCCCTCCGGCATGGCTGGGTCCGCCAGGGCGCGGCCGGACAGCCGGCGCAGCACCGCGATTTCCCCGGGCGCGAGCGGGGCGGGGGCGAAGCGCTCGCCGGTGAAGAGGCCGGCGATGCGCTCCGGCGTCCAGCCTTCCACCAGGACCAGCTGCGCGCCGAGCAGCAGCCGGGCGGTGGGATCGGGCCCCGCCCCGCGCTCGGCCTGCGCCAGGTGCCAGCCGAGCCGCAGCCGCTGGCGGATGGCGCCCCAGGCGAGTTCCGCCACCGCGCGCCGGTCGCTGCCGCCGATGAAGCGGCGGGCGCGGAAGAAGTCGTTGGCGACCGCATCGGCCGGGCGGCGGCGGGCGGTGGCGCCATCGGCCTCCACCGCCGCCAGCAGCTCGATCGCCGCGGCCAGGCGCGCCGCCGGCGTCAAGCGCCGGCGCCCGCGAGCATGGCGGGCAGTTCGGCGAGGCTGGCGATGCGCGCTTCCGCCAGGCGGTCCAGCCCGTATTCGATCGGCTGCGGGCTGCGCGCCAGGGAGAAGACCCGGAAGCCGAAGCGCGCCGCGCCGAAGCCGTCCCACGCATTGCCGGAGACGAAGGCGATGGCGCCGGGGGCACAGCCGAAGCGGTCGGTGGCCAGGGCGTAGACCGGCGCGCGCGGCTTGTAGAGGCGCAGCGGATGCACCGAGAGCACGGCATCGAGCAGCGGCGCGAGGCCGGCTTCCCGCACCGCTTCATCCAGCATCGCGGGCTCGCCGTTCGAGAGGATGGCGGTGGCAAGCCCTGCCTGGCGCAGCGCGGCGAGCGCCGGCGCGGCGTCGGGGAAGGCGTCGAGCCGGCGATAGGCCGCCAGCAGGTCCTCGCGCAGCGCCGGGTCGGCGATGCCATGCGCGGCCATGGCGTGGTCCAGCGCACGGGCCGTCAGGGTCGCGAAGTCCTCGTAGGTGTCGGTCGCCGAGTGGATCCAGGAATATTCGAGCTGGCGCTGCCGCCAGAGCGCGGAGACGGCCGCCGCCGCCGGGCCGAGGCGTGCGGCATGGCGGGCCACGGCGGCATGCACGTCGAGCAGCGTGCCATAGGCGTCGAAGACGATGGCGGCCGGGCGGCCGGCCGGGGCGGACATGGGCGGCGTGGATCCTGGATCGGCGGGGCGGGGGCCCGGCATTGCCGCGCCGGGCCGGCGCGCCGGGCTGGTCGCGCGGGGGCATGGTCGCGCCGGGGCGGCCGGGCAGCAAGCCCCGCGATGCGGCGGCGGGTCGGGCGCGGGGTCCGCGCGCGTCGCTTTGACAGTGCCTGCGGGGCTTGTTACGCGCCGCGGAAAGCAGGGGCGGAGCCGATGCCGATGGATGTGTCCACCGCCGAGGAACCCGCGCCCGGCCCCGCCGCGCCCGCGCCGCCCGACCACGAGCTGCTCGCGCGGATCGAGACGCTGCTGCGCATCCAGGCCCTGGGTCCAGAGCCGGTGCTGGATTTCGCCGTCGCCGATTGTCGCATCCGCCTGCACCTGCCCTTCTGCGCGACGGACGTGACCCAGGCGGCCATCCTCAAGGCGGGCGGGATCGGCGGCTTCGCCGGCCTGCGGGAATTGCCGGTTCTGGTGAAGCCGGGCGCGACGGTGGTGGAGGTGGGCTCGGGCATCGGCGTGCACACGCTGATCCTGGGCATGATCTGCCGCGCCGGGCGCGTGCATGCCTTCGAGCCGGGCGAGGTCTCCTTCGGCATCCTCGAGCGCAACGTCACGCGCAACGGCCTGGCGCGCAGCGTGACGCTGCACCGCGCGGCGCTCGGCCCGGCGGAGGGCAGCGCCGCCTGCGGCGCCTTCTACCCGAACGACCTCGGGCGGATGCGGCTGGACCTGGCGACGCCCGGCCCGTACCGGGTCACGACGCTCGACGCGCAGAAGCTGGAGGCGGTGGACCTGCTGCGGGTCGATGCCGGCCTCGCCGCGCCCGAGGTGCTCGCCGGTGCGGAGGAGACGCTGCGGCGCTGCCGGCCGGTGGTCTGGCTCGAGGTCGGCCAGCGCGCGCCGGCCTTCGCCGCCGCGGCCGGGCGGCTGCGGCAGCTGGGCTACCGGCGGACGCGCGCGCTGCGGGGCGCGGCGGCGGAACTGGTCTTCGCGCCGGGCTGAGCGCCGGCTGGCGCGCCGACGCGCCGGGCCATGACGCCGCGCCGACGCGCCGGGCCATGACGCCGCGCCGACGCGCCGGGCCATGACGCCGGGCACGCCCTATCCCGCGCGGCGGGCCGGCGCGACCAGGGCGAGGCCGCGCGGCGGCTCGGCGCCGAACTCCGCCGGGCGCGGCGGGGCGGCGGGCTCCGCCGGCGCGTCGCTCCCGGCCGGTGCTCCCGCCACGCCGCGGCGGCAGAGATCGGCCAGGGCGCGCATCAGGTGGCGCACGCCGCGGCGCACCTCGGCATCGGGGATGTCCACATAGGCCGCCAGCAGGCTCTGCCGTTCGGACAGCGGGACGGGCGCGGCGCGGTCTTCCGCCCCGGCCGGGCCGGCGGCGCTCTCCATCAGCTCGGTCGCCGGCACGTCCAGCGCCTCGGCGATCATCTGCAGGCGGCCGGCGGAGACGCGGTTCTCCCCGCGCTCGTATTTCTGCAGCTGCTGGAAGGTGACGCCGATCTCGCGCGCCAGCACGGCCTGGCTGATGCCCTTCTCCAGGCGCAGCCGGCGGATGCGCGCGCCGATCGCGGTGTCGAACAGCCGGTCCGGCTGGCGGGCCCTGCAGACACCGGGCTGTCCCTTGGCGACGACGTCCATCGTGGAAAGATCCTTGCTGCCCCGCAAAGCCGCGGCGCGACGGGTGGCCCGAAGGCCGGGGACCCTATGGCAAAGTCGGCGCGCGCTGCTTGATGAGTTCTGTGGAGATTTCTACCCGGCGATACCGGGCCGCGGAGGACGCCCGCCGCGCCTCGGCCGACCCCGTGCGTTCCGGGCGGCCGACCGCCTGGCCCGGCGAGGTCCGCGGCGCGATCCGGCGGGTCTTCCGCGCCATCGGGGCGCCGTCGCGGCCATGCCGCGACCCTGCACGGGCGGAAGGATCCCTCGCCGGCCGGCACCACGCCCCGCCCGGGTCGGTCTCCGCGGCCGTGCTGCGGAACCCGGACGATCCCGGCCAGGCGCCCGGCCGGATCCCGCGCCGGTCCTGCCCGCCCGGCGCGGCGGCTGCGCCCCCCCGGCCGGCCGGACCACGGTCCACGCCGACGGCAGCGCCGATCACGGCCCGGGCGCCGGTGCCTCCGCGCGTCAGCGGGGCGATCCGCTTTCCGGCGATCGCGCCCGCACCCGTTAAATGTCACTTAACCATACTTGTGCACCGCAGTAATTCTTCATCAACCTGCACGACATCGCGGCCCCGTCATTCCGGCGGCCGTCCGCGACGGGAGAGCAGCGATGTCGGGCAGCGTCAGCCTCGGCCAGACCGAGGTCTTCATCGCTGAGGCGGCAGGCGCCGCCCAGATCGTGATCCAGCGCGCCGGCTCGCTCGCCGGCGAGGTCTTCGTCCGCTACCGCATCACCGGCGACACCGCGACGGAGGGCAGCGACTACACCGGCGTGGACGGCACGGTGACCATCCCGGACGGCGCCGGCGAAGTCGTCATCCCCCTGCCGATCCTCAACGATGCGCTGGGCGAGCCGACCGAGGTCGTCACCTTCGCGCTGATCGAGGCGACCGGGGCGACGCTGCTGGCGCCGCGGACCACGCGGGTGAACATCCTGGACGACGAGACCCCGGCGCCGCCGCCGCCGGAGGAGCCGCCGCTGGTCTCCAACTACGAGTTGACGAAGGTCGAGCTGGTCACCGGGCTCGCCCAGCCGGTCCGCTTCGCCTTCGCCCCCTTCGACGACAGCCTCGTCTACATCGCCGAGAAGGCCGGGCGCGTGCTGCTGGCCGACCTCGATGGCGGCCCGCCCACCACCGTGCTGGACCTGCGCGACCAGGTGAACAGCGCCGGCGACCGCGGCCTGCTGGACGTGGTGCTGCATCCGGACTTCGCGGCCAACCCGTATCTCTACGCCTTCTACGTGGTCGATCCGCCGGAGACCGCCGGCCTGACCGGCAATGCCGGCCGCGACGGGGAAGGCAACCGCTACTCCCACGTCGTGCGCTACACGCTCGATTCCGCGACCGGCTACGCGACGGTGGTCGCGGGCAGCGAGGTGGTGCTGATCGGTAACGCCGGGGACGGCATCGCCGCGATCTCCGGCGACGGCGCGCAGAACTTCACCGACCCCGCCTTCGCCGCCGCGCTCTCCTCCGAGCGAGAGATCGATGCCGGCGACCGCGACATCGGCGGCTTCAAGCAGGACTACCTGAAGGGCGACAGCCTGTCGCACAACGGCGGCAAGCTGCTGTTCGGGCCGGACGGCATGCTCTACGTGCTGACCGGCGACGCCACCTCCTACAACTATGCCGACCCGCATGCGGTCGAGGTGTTCTCGCTGAACACGCTGTCGGGCAAGGTGCTGCGCGTCGATCCGCTGACCGGCCGGGGCCTGGCCGACAACCCCTTCGCGGTGCTGGCGCCCGACCTCGACGCGAATGCCGCGAAGGTCTTCCAGCTCGGCCTGCGCAATCCCTTCTCGGCCGCCTTCGACGCGGACGGCCGCCTCTTCATCGCCGATGTCGGCTGGTTCAGCTACGAGGAGATCAATGTCGGCGGGCCCGGCGCGCATTTCGGCTGGCCCTTCTTCGAAGGCGGCGACGGCGGCATCCCGCTGACCACGCCCGGCTACCGCGACCTGCCGGAGGCCGCGGCGATCTACGACGCCTGGGAGGCCGGGACGCTGACCATCACGCCGGCCTACCGCGCCTTCAGCCATGACGCGAACGCGCCGGGCTTCCCGCTGCAATCCATCACCTCGGGCGGCATCGTCGCCCTGCCCAGCCCCTATCCGGCGGCGCTGCAGAACGACTTCGTCTTCACCGACTTCTCCGGCGGCGAGATGTTCAGCGTGGACATCGGCAACAGCACGGAGGTGCGCTACCTCGGCCAGTGGGGCGGCGGCTACGGCCCGGTGCACATGGTGCAGGGCGCCGACGGGTCGCTCTACTATGCCGACGTCGTCGCCGGCACGATCGGCCGGCTGGAGATCGAGGAGCTTCCCCCGCCCGCGCCGCAGGCGATCCTCGCCATCGGCAACGCGACGCTGGTGGATGCGGCCGCCGCCGAATACCTGCTGGCGCCGGCCGCCAACTTCCAGGTGGGCGCGCTGGCCGGGGCGACGCGCGTCGACCTGCGCGTCGATGCGCGCTTCGTCTTCGACTACAATTTCGGCAACCAGGACGCGCAGGGCGCCGATGGCGGCGGCTTCCTGCTGCACAACGACCCGCGCGGCGCCTACGCCCTGGGCCCGGCGGGCGGTGCGCTCGGCCTGTTCGGCGTGTCCAACGCCGTCGCCATCGAATTCGACACCTGGAACAACGGCGGCGGCTTCTTCGACGGCGTCGAGCAGGACCATGCCGTCATCTTCTACCCCGATGACGGCACGCCGCGCGGCGAGGCCGGCCGCGTGCTGCTCGGCAACATCGAGGACGGCGCCTGGCACCGGATCGAGGTCACCTGGACGGCCGCGACCCGCACCCTGGCCTACAGCTTCGACGGCATCGCCCGCGACCGGCTGGTGGGCCTGGGCGGGCAGGACTTCGCCTTCTTCGCGATCACCGGCGCCACCGGCGGCTTCAACCTCGAGCACCGCGCGCGGCTGATCGCGGCTGACGTCACCTATGAGGACGTCGCGGGCAACCAGGCGCCGGTGATCTTCGGCGGCGCGACGCTCGACCTCGCCATCGAAGAGAACACCGCCGGCGAGATCCGCCGCCTCGCCGCCAGCGACGCGGAGGGCGATGCGATCGCCTGGTCGGTCGTCGGCGGCGCCGATGCCGGGCGCTTCGCCGTGGATGCCGAGGGCGACCTGGCGTTCGTGACGGCGGCCGACTTCGAGGTGCCGGACGACGCCGGCCTCGACCGCGTCTACGAGGTGGTGGTGGAGGCGCGCGACCCGGCGGGCGCCAGCGCGACCCAGCGCATCCGGGTGGCCATCACGGATGTCGCCATCGAGGTGATCGCGGGCACCTCCGGCGCCGACAGCATGACCGGCACGGTGGCCGACGACACCTTCCGCGCGCTGGCCGGCAACGACACGGTGCGCGGCGGCGAAGGCAACGACACCTTCCTCGCCAGCCTCGGCGACGGCAATGACGACTATCATGGCGGCGTCGGCTCCGGCGACACCTACAGCCTGGACGGCGTCACCGCCGCCGTCACCCTCGTGCTCGGCGGCACCGCGACGTCCGCCGAGACCGGCACCGACCGGCTGCGCACGATCGAGAACGCGAACGGCGGCACCGGCAACGACAGCCTGACCGGCGATGGCGCATCCAACCGCCTCGCCGGCCGCGAAGGGAGCGACCGGCTGCGCGGCGAAGGCGGCGACGACGATCTGCGCGGCGGCGACGGCGACGACAGCCTCGATGGCGGCACGGGCGCCGACCTGATGGAAGGGGGCGCGGGCAACGATCTCTACACGATCGACGACGCGGACGATGTCGCCATCGACCTCGGCGGCGGCGCCGACACCGCGCAGGGGAGCGTCGACCTGGTGCTCGGCAGCGGGATCGAGGCGCTGCGCCTGCTCGGCACCGCCGACCTCGACGGCACCGGCAATGCGCTCGACAACCTGCTGGTGGGCAATGCGGGGGCCAACCGGCTGGCGGGCGGGGTGGGCGCCGACCTGCTGCGGGGCGGGGCCGGGGACGACCGGCTGTTCGGCGAGGGCGGCAACGACAGCCTGGATGGCGGGACCGGGGCGGACCGGCTGGATGGCGGGTCGGAGAACGACACGCTGTCCGGCAGCGCCGGCAATGACAGCCTGCTCGGCGGCGCCGGGCATGACAGCCTGAATGGCGGCGACGACAGCGACAGCCTGAACGGCGGCGGCAACAACGACACGCTCTCCGGCGGCGCCGGCCATGACAGCCTGGTCGGCAGCAGCGGCAATGACAGCCTGAACGGCGGCAGCGGCAACGACACGCTGGCCGGCGGCGTTGGCAACGACAGCCTGGTCGGCAGCACCGGGGCCGACTGGTTCCTGTTCAATGCGCCCTCCGACGGCGGCGACAGCGTCCAGCTGCTGCGCTCCGACGGCGACAGGATCGCCATCTCGGCGAGCGGCTTCGGCATCGCCGCGATCCTGCTCGAGACCGGCACCGTCGCCGGCACCGCGGCGGCGACCTTCCTCTACAACGCGGCGACGACCGCGCTGTGGTTCGACGCGGACGGCAACGGGGCGGGCGCGGCGATGATGATCGCCGATCTCGACGCGGCGAGCTTCAGCCTCCTCCCCAGCGACCTGATCCTGGTCTGATCCGCGGCCGCCGCTAGACCATGATCGGCGAGGAGTGAATCGCCGATCATGGTCTAGCCCATTGTTTTGCCGCGTGATTCACGCCTTCGGGCGTTCCGCCCTTCGGCGATCACGCTCTAGCGGCGCCGAGGGCCGGGCGCCGCGAAGCCGCCCGCGCCGGCGGGGCCCCGACATCGGCCGGGGCGCGGGGGAGGTGCTGGCCACCTTCCGCGCGGCCGCTTCTGGCGCGCCGTGCGATCCGTGGCGCCCGGCCAGGCGCGGATGCGGCTTCCCTTCGCCGCGTTGCGGGCGCGGGGCTTCGCGCGCATGGTCGCCGCCGATGCTGCCGGTGCCGCCGCGCCCGGGCCGAGCCCGTCCTTTCCCGAAGGCTGATGCCGATGTCCGAGACCCACCCGATCCTGGATGAGATCCGCCACCTGCTGGAGCGCAAGGCCGAGGGCCGCTATGGCCTCGCGCTCGTCAACCAGCGCCAGCACGCGCTGCAGGCCGCCTGGCTGGCCGAGCAGGCGGGGCTGGGCGACGCGATGGTGGTGGCGGCACTGCTGCACGATGTCGGCCACATGGTGCATGACCTCGGCGAGGAGCCCGCCGAGGCCGGCATCGACGACCGGCACGAGGAGCTGGGCCATGCCTGGCTGGCCGCGCATTTCGGGCCGGAGGTGACCGAGCCGGTGCGGCTGCATGTCGCCGCCAAGCGCTATCTCTGCGCCGTCGAGCCCGGCTACTTCGCCAGGCTGTCGCCCGACAGCGTGACCAGCCTGGCGCTGCAGGGCGGCCCCATGTCGGCCGGGGAGGTCGCCGCCTTCGAGGCGCTGCCGCAGCACGCGGCGGCCGTGCAGCTGCGGCGCTACGACGAGCAGGCGAAGGTGAAGGACCTGGCGACGCCGCCGGTCGCGCATTTCCTGCCCGCCGTCGCGCGCTGCCTGCGGGCGGTCTGAGCGCGCGGGCGGGACAGGCCGGCGCGCATCGCGGCCCCGCCGCGCCGGGCGCTGCGTGGCCCGGCGTGTGGTGCCGGCGCGCGACGATCCCGGGTGCGCTGCGCGCCGCGCCGCCGAGGGGCTTCGCGACGCGCCCCGGGGCCTGCCCCGTCCGCACCGCCACCCGGGCGCCGCCCGCCTCGATGCGTCAGGCGTTCGCGCGGGCGCCCACCAGCGCAGCCACCGCATCGGCCGTCGCGGCGGAGAGCGTCCAGCCGAGATGCCCGTGGCCGGTGTTGTAGAACACGCGCGGGTTCCGGCCGCGCGCCACGCGCGGCATCATGTCCGGCATCATCGGGCGCAGGCCGGCCCAGGGCACGGCCTGGCGCGTGCTCATGCCGGGGAAATGGGCGCGGCACCAGGCGACGAGGGGCGCGATGCGCTCGGCGCGGATGTCGCGGTTGTAGCCGTTGAACTCCGCCGTCCCCGCGACGCGGAAGCGCCGCGCGCCGAGCCGGCTGGTGACGATCTTCGCCTTGTCGTCGAGCAGGCTGACCCAGGGCGCCGCGGCCTGGTCCGCCGGATCGTCGAGCTGCACGGTGATCGAGTAGCCCTTCACCGGATAGATATTGATGCGGTCGCCGAGCGCTTCGCCGAGGCGGCGCGACATCACGCCGCCGCAGACCACCACCTTGTCGAAGCGCTGCGTCTCGCGCGCGTGCGGCGCGCCGTCGGCCGTCGGTTCCGTCGAGCGGCAGACGACCGCGACGCCGTCCGCGCCCGCATCGGCGGAAAGCACCTCGGTGGCGTAGCGCAGCGTCACGCCGCGCCGCGCGCAGGCCAGCGCGAGGCCGTTGGTGAATTTGTGGATGTCGCCGGTGAAGTCGGACGGCGTGTAGAAGCCGCCGTAGATCTCGCCCTGCAGCGCCGGCTCGATGGAGCGGATCTCGGCGGGCGTCACGGCGCGGCGGTCCAGCCCGCCCTTGGCGAGCAGCGAAGTGACGCGCGCCGCCGCCTCGAACTCCGCCCTGGTCGCGTAGAAATGCAGGATGCCGCGGTCCTCGGCGTCGAAGTCGATCCCCTCCTCCTCGGCCATGCGGCGCAGGTGCTGGCGCGCCTCGATCGCCAGGCGCGCGGTGGTGATGGTGTTCTCCTCGTGGCGCGGGATGGCGGCGACGAACTCCGCCATCCAGGAGACCTTGTGCCAGGACGGCTTCGGGCTCACCAGCAGCGGCGCGCCGGGCGAGACCATCCACTTCAGGCCCTTCAGCACCGTGGCCCAGCTGTTCCAGACCTCGGCGTTGGAGGCGGAGAGCTGCCCGCCATTGGCGAAGGAGGTCTCCATCGCGGCATAGGGATGCCGGTCGAAGACCGTCACGTCGTGGCCGCGGCGGGCCAGGTTGTAGGCGGTGGTGATGCCGGTGATGCCGGCGCCGATGACGGCGACCGAATCGCGATCCGAACGGGACATGCGCATTCTCCTCCCGCGCGCCCTGCGCGGGTTCGAATGCCCCCTCTGTCATTGGCCTGAGAGCATCGTCGTGCCCCCTCGCGGGGCGGCGACTTACACCGTCGGCGGGAGCTGCCGCTCCACTTTCCAGAGTTCCAGTTCCAAGCGCGGTACGTGAGCCTGAGAGTTTCCGGGGCGGTTGCTCCTTCGGCGCCGCACCGGCCGCGATGCCGGCGCGGTCTCTCCCGCGCGGGCTTCATGCCGAGGCGGCGGCCTGCACGTCAAGCGGATTGCGTCATGCGATCGCCTCGCGCAGCGGGACGTTGTCCAGAAGCCGCACCGTGCCGAGCCGCGCCGCCGCCAGCAGCCGCATCGGCATCCCAGGCGCCATCGCGTCCAGCGGCCGCAGCGTCTCCGCCTCGACCAGCGCGAGGTAGTCCGGCGCGAAGCCGGCGCGGCGAAGGCCGGCCTCCTCCTCCGCCAGCACGGCGCGCAGCGCTGCGCCCGCGCCGATCCGCGCCGCCGCGCGGCGCAGCGCGGCGTGCAGCAGCGGCGCCGTCGCGCGCTGCATCGGCGAGAGGAAGCGGTTGCGCGAGGAGAGCGCCAGGCCGTCCGCCTCCCGCACCGTCGGCACGGGCAGGATCCGGATGGGGATGTCGAGGTCGCTCGCGGCGCGGCGCACGACTTGCAGCTGCTGCCAGTCCTTCTCGCCGAAGGCGGCGATGTCGGCGCCGGTCTGCAGGAAGAGCTTGGTGCAGACCGTGGCGACGCCGGCGAAATGGCCCGGCCGCGCCGCGCCCTCGAATCCGTCGCAGACGCCGCGCAGCTGGACCGAGGTGGCGTTGCCCGCCGGGTACATCGCCTCGACCGTCGGCAGCCAGGCGAGGTCGCAGCCGGCGGCGCGGAGCTTCGCCAGGTCGCCCGCCTCGTCGCGCGGGTAGCGCGAGAGGTCCTCGTCCGGCCCGAACTGCGTCGGGTTCACCAAGATCGAGGCGACGACGAAATCGGCCGCCGCGCGTGCGGCGGCGACCAGCGACAAATGGCCCTCGTGCAGCGCGCCCATGGTCGGCACGAGCGCGATGCGCGCGCGGCGCGCCCGCCATGCCGGCAGCGCCGCGCGCAGGCCCGGGATGTCGCGATGGACCTGCATGCGCGCCGCATCGGATCCGACCCGCCGCGCGGCAAGGGCGGCGCTCATTCGGGCTGGATGCCGGCGCGCCGGACGAAGGCGCGCCACCGCGCCGTCTCTGCCGCCAGCAGCCGCGCGAGCGAGGCCGCGTCGCCCTGCATCGGCTCGGCGCCGATCCGCGCGAGGCGTTCGGCGACCGCCGCATCGGCCAGCAACCGCGCCAGCAGCGCCGAGAGCGGGGCGCGTGCGGCTTCCGGCAGGGCGCGCGGCGCGAGCATGGCGAACCACGGGTCCACCGCGAAGCCGGGCACCCCGGCCTCCGCCATGGTCGGCAGGTCCGGGAAGGCGGCGATGCGCCGCGAGGTGGTGACGGCCAGCGCCGCGAGCCGGCCGGAGGCGATGTGCGGGCCGGCCGAGGTGACGCTGTCGAACATCATGTCCACGCGCCCGGCCACGAGGTCCGTCACCGCCGGCCCCGAGCCGCGATAGGGAACGTGCTCCAGCGCGATCCCCGCGAGATCGGCGAAGAGCGCGCCGGCGAGATGGATGGAGGTGCCGCTGCCCGCCGAGGCATAGGTCAGCGCGCCCGGCCGCCGGCGCGCCTCCGCAACCAGGTCGCGCACGCTCCGCCAGGGCCGCGCGGCGGGCACGGCCAGGATGTTCGGCACCACGGCGACCGGCCCGACCGGGACGAAGTCGGCCTCCGCGTAGGGCAGGCGCGGATAGAGCGCCGCGTTCACGGCATGCGCGATCGAGACCATCAGCAGCGCGTGGCC
>JAIYDD010000234.1 GCA_027487675.1 Acetobacteraceae bacterium
GGCGCCGGCGCCGGCAGCTTCGCCCGCAACGAGGTGCTGCCCGGCAACCAGTTCCCCGCCGACCGCGCCAGCTACATGAACTTCATGCGCCAGATCGTGCCGCGCTTCACCACGACGGATGCGCTGACGCTCGATGCCTATCTGGCGCTGCTCGACCGCGTCGGGCCTTCCGTGGTGGTGGCGCACAGCCAGGCCGGTCTGTTCGGCTGGCGCGCGGCGCAGGAACGGCCGGACAAGGTGCGCGCGCTGGTGCTGGTGGAACCCGCCGCGGTGGGCGACCCGGCGAAGGTCGCCGCGCTGCGCGACATCCCCGTGCTGATGATCTATGGCGACTACATCGCCCAGGACGCCCGCTGGCCCACCATCCGCGGCAACGGCGTGCGCTTCGCGGAAGCGGTGCGCGCCGCCGGCGGCAGCGTGGACGTGGTCGACCTGCCGGAGGTGGGCGTCCGGGGCAACAGCCACATGGTGATGATGGACCGCAACAGCGACGCGGTGGCGCAGGTGGTGCAGGACTGGCTGGCCCGGCGCGGGTTGTGGCGATGAGGTGACGGCGGCGCGGGGCGGGTGCCCTGCGCCTATCCCCGCGGCACCGCCGCCCGCGCCAGCCGGTCGTTGATCGCCGCGCCCAGCCCGGCCTCCGGCACCGGCATGGCCGCGATGCCCGCCAGCCCGAGCCGCCGCCCCTCTGCATCCAGCCAGCGCAGCCCCGCGAACAGCCGCGCCGCCGCCTCCGCCACATCGCCGCCGGGCGAGAGGTTCCACAGCGCCCCCGCGCCGGCCAGCGGCGCCGGGCCGAAGGCCAGCAGCGCCTCCCCCGCCGCGACCGAGGCCGCGCCCAGCCGCACCGGCAGGGACGGCGCGTAGTGGCTCAGCAGCATCCCCGGGCTGCGCAGGCTGCGCGACGCCCTGGCCGCTTCCAGCTTCAGCGGCCGGCCGACCGGGCCGATCGTGGCCTCGATGGCCTCCACCGGCACCCCCCCCGGGCGCAGCAGCGCCGCCCCGCCGGCCGCCAGGTCCAGAACCGTGCTCTCGACGCCGACCGCGCAGGCCCCGCCCGCCAGCACCGCCGCGATCCGCCCCGCCAGCCCCGCCACCACATGCGCGGGCGTGGTCGGGCTGACCTCCCCCGACCGGTTCGCCGAGGGCGCGGCGACCGGGCGCCCCACCGCCCGCAGCAGGTCGAGCGCCACCGGATGCGCCGGCACCCGCACCGCGAGCGTGTCGAGCCCGGCGCCGGCCAGCAGGTCCACCCGGCAGTCCGGCCGGCGCGGCAGCACCAGGGTCAGCGGCCCCGGCCAGAAGCGCGCCGCCAGCGCCCGGGCGCGGTCATCCGCCACCACCTCCTCGAACGCCGCCTCGGCCGAGGGGTAGTGGCAGATCAGCGGGTTGAAATGCGGCCGGCCCTTTGCCTCGAACACCGCGGCCACCGCGCGGCCGTTCCAGGCATCGGCACCCAGGCCGTAGACCGTCTCGGTGGGGAAGGCGACGAGCGCGCCTTCGCGCAGCAGCGCGGCGGCCTGCGCCACGTCGGACAGCAGCGCGGTCACGGCCGCCCGGTCGCCAGGAAGCCTGGGTTGCGCCAGCCCGGCTTGCCGTAGCGCAGCGCCGCGCCGTCCCAGTCCGCCAGGCTGCCGCCCGCGGCAACCAGCACCGCCTCGGCCGCCGCGGTGTCCCATTCCATGGTGGTGCCGAAGCGCGGGTAGAGGTCGGCCGTGCCTTCCGCCAGGCGGCAGAACTTCTCCGCCGAGCCGATGTTCACGACCTTCGCCGCGCCGCGCGACCGCGCGAAGGCGGCGATGCGCGGGTCGTCGGCATAGTGGCGGCTGCCCATCACGACCGGGCCGCCGGGCGGGGCGCGGCGTGCCGAGATGGCGCGCCGGCCACCGGCGTCCTGCTTCCAGGCGGCGCCGCCGGCGATGCCGCCGAACACCTCGCCGGTCGCCGGCAGCGCGACGGCGCCCAGCACCGGGCGGCCGGCCTGCACCAGCCCGACCAGCACCGCGAAGCTGTCATGCCCGGCGGCGAATTCGCGCGTGCCGTCCAGGGGATCCACCAGCCAGAAGCGGCCGCCTTCGGGGATCGCGTCGGCGCCGGCCTCCACCTCCTCCTCCGCCACCACGGGGATGGCGGGCGCGGCGTCGCGCAGCCCGTCGACGATCAGCGCCTCGGCGATGCGGTCGGCGGCGGTGACGGGGGAGAAGTCGCGCTTGCGCTCCACCGCGAAGCCGGCAGCGCGCACCGCCATGATGGCGTGGCCGGCCCGTTCGGCCAGCGTCGCGGCAAGCTCCAGCAGCGCCTGATCTTCCATGCCCCGGGCTGTAGCGCCGCACGCCGGATGACGCCACGCCGGGCGTGCAGGGCGGCCGCCCCGCCTTGCCTGTCCCGCCCGGCCCGGTGATAGGCTGGTTTCCCACCTGTCGAGAGAGCGCCCCCGTCCATGCTGGACATCGCCTTCGTGAAGCCTGCCCTGCCGCGCAGCGGTGCGCTTGTGCTGCCCCTGCCGGAAGGCGAGCTTCCCGCGGGCCTGGCCCGCGCGGCGGAGGAAGCGACCGGCGGCCTGCTTTCCCGCGCGCTGGATGCCGCGGGCTTCAAGGGCCGCAAGGGCCAGTCGGCCACGCTCTGGGCCCCGGTCCCCGGCCTGGCGCGGATCGTGGCCGTCGGCATCGGCAAGCCGGGCGAGCTGACGCCGGAAGCGGCCGAGGCCGCGGGCGGCGCCATCGCGCCCCTGGTGGCTTCCGAGCGCGAGGCGCTGCTGGCCGCCGACGCGCTGCCCCCGGCGCTGGCCGCGCATCTCGGCTTCGGCGCCATGCTGCGCAGCTGGCGCTTCGACCGCTACCGCACCACGGAGAAGGAGGAGGACAAGCCGAAGCTGGAGCGCCTGGCGATCGCCGCTTCCTCCGTGCCCGAGGCGAAATCCGCCTTCGCGCCGATGCGCGCCATTGCCGACGGCGTCTTCCTGACGCGCGAGCTGGTGAGCGAGCCGCCGAACGTCCTCGACCCCGCCGAATTCGCCGAACGCTGCAAGGGCCTGGAGAAGCTCGGCGTGGAGGTCGAGATCATGGGGCCGAAGGAGCTGAAGCGGATGGGCTTCGGCGCCATGCTCGGCGTCGCGCAGGGCTCGGCGAAGGAGCCGCGGATGGTGGTGATGCAGTGGCGCGGCGCGCCGCGCACCCGCAAGCAGAAGCCCGTCGCGCTGATCGGCAAGGGCGTCACCTTCGACACGGGAGGGATCTCCATCAAGCCCGCCGGCGGGATGGAGGACATGAAGTGGGACATGGCCGGCGCCGGCGCGGTGGTCGGCGCGATGGCGGCGCTCGCCGGGCGCAAGGCCAAGGCCGACGTGGTCGGGCTGATCGGGCTCGTCGAGAACATGCCGTCCGGGACTGCACAGCGGCCGGGCGATGTCGTGAAGACCTATTCGGGCCAGACGGTCGAGGTGATCAACACCGACGCCGAAGGCCGCCTCGTGCTCGCGGACGTCATGTGGTACTGCCAGGAACGTTTCGATCCGCGCTGCATGGTCGATCTCGCGACGCTGACGGGCGCGATCATCGTGGCGCTCGGCCACGAGCATGCCGGCCTGTTCAGCAACGACGACGAGCTGGCGCAGCGCGTGGCGGCGGCTGGCAAGGGCGTGGGAGAGCAGGTGTGGCGCATGCCGCTCGGCGAGGCCTATGACAAGCAGATCAAGTCCGACATCGCCGACATGAAGAACGTGGGCGGGCGGCAGGGCGGGTCGATCACCGCGGCGCAGTTCCTGCAGCGCTTCACCAATGGCAGGCCCTGGGCGCATCTCGACATCGCGGGCACCGCCTGGTCGTCGAAGGACCTGCCGGTGGCGGCGAAGGGTGCGACCGCCTTCGGCGTGCGGCTGCTCGACCGGCTGGTCGCGGAGATGGCCGAGGAAGGCTGAGGGCGCGCGCGTGCTCGGCATCCGGTTCCGCCGCGCCGCGCCGGATCCGGCGCTGCCGCTGCTGGTGCCGGTGGAGGAGGGCGGCGCGCTGCCCGAGGGCGCTTCCGCCGCGGCGGACGCCGCGCGGTTCAAGGCCGGGGTTGGCCGGCTGCTCGACCTGCCGGCGGCGCCGCGCCGCGCGCTGGTCGGGCTCGGCCGGGCGCCGGGGCGGCTCGACTGCGAACGCGCGGGCGTCGCGGCGGCGCGCGCCTTCGGATCGGTGCCGCATCTGCTGGTGGAGGCGCGCAGCCTGGCGCCGGCGCAGGCGGCGGCCCTGGCCTCCGGCCTGGCGCTCGGTGCCTGGCGCTTCGACGCGCATCGCACGCGGCAGGAGGGCCCGCGGCTCGGCCGCGTCACGCTGCTGGCCGAGGACCCCGCCGCGGCCCGCGCCGCCTTCGCGCCGCTGGAGGCCGCGCTGCGCGGCACCCTGCTGGCGCGTGAGCTGGTGTCGGAACCGGCGAACCACCTGACCACGCGCAGCTTCGCGAAACGGTTGGAGGCGCTGGCGGAATTCGGCCTGCATGTCGACGTGCTCGGCCGCAAGCGGCTGACGCGGGCGGGCTTCGGCGCGCTGCTGGCGGTGGGCGCGGCGGCCGAGACGCCGCCGCGGCTTGCCGTGCTGCGCTGGCGCGGCAGCTTCGACGCGCCGCCGGTCGCGCTGATCGGCAAGGGCATCGTCTTCGACACCGGCGGCGTCTCCATCAAGCCGGCGGGCGGGATGGCGGCGATGCGCGCCGACATGGCCGGCGCCGCGGCCTGCGCCGGGGCGATGCTGGCGCTGGCGCTGCGCGGCTCCCCCGCGCCCGCCGTCGCGGTGCTGCCGCTGGCCGAGAATGCGGTGGGCGCGGAGAGCTACCGGCCCGGCGACGTGCTGCGGACGCTGTCGGGCCGCACGGTCGAGGTGGTGGACACCGACGCCGAAGGCCGGCTGGTGCTGGCGGATGCGCTGCACCACGCACGGACCGCCTTCCGCCCGCGCGCCATGGTGACGGTGGCGACCCTGACGGGCGCGGTGGTGCGCGCCCTGGGCACCGAGCGCGCCGGGCTGTTCGGCAACGAGGAGAGCCTGATGGCGAGCCTCGCCGCGGCGGGGGAGGCGGTGGGCGAGCCGCTCTGGCCGCTGCCGATCGGGGCGGGGCACCGCGCCGACCTCGCCTCCGAGATCGCCGACATCCGGCAATGCGTGCCGGCCGGCGGCGCGGGCTGGGCCGGGCGCTTCATCCCGGACGCCAGCCATGCCGCGGCCTTCCTGCGGGACTTCGCGGGCGGCGCGCCCTGGGGGCATCTCGACATCGCGGGCGTGGACACGCAGGAGGCGCCGCATGCGCTGGGCCCGTCCGGGGCGACGGGGTTCGGGGTGCGCCTGCTGGACGCGCTGGTGGCGGCGCGGTTCGAGGCGCCGGACCACCATGCCGCGCCTTGAAGCGCCGGCCGCGGATGTGTATCTGACGGGCAATCCCTACACATCGGGTCCGCCATGCGCACCAATATCGACATCGACGACACGCTGATCGCCGACGTGATGGCCGAGACGGGGCTCAAGACCAAGCGCGCGGCGGTGGAGGAGGGGCTGCGCACCCTGCTGCGCCTGCGCCGCCAGGCGCGCATCCGCGAGTTGCGCGGCAAGGTGGACTGGCAGGGCGACCTCGAGGAAAGCCGCCTGTCGTGATCGTGGCAGACACCTCGGTCTGGGTGGACTACCTGCGCGACACGCCCTCGCGAGAGGCCGAACTGCTCGACCGGCTCATCGAGCGGGAGGACATCGCCGTCCCCGACCTGGTGCTGTGCGAGGTGCTCAAGGGCGTGCCCACGGAACGCCTGGCGCTGCGGACGGAGGAGTTGCTGCGCGAATTCCTGGTGGTGCCGACCCTGGACGATGCGCTGGCCGCCGAGGCGGCCCGGCATCTCCGCGACCTGCGCGGCCGCGGCGTCACCATCCGCAAGACCATCGACCTGCTGATCGGCACGCTGTGCATCCGCCGCCGCTGGCCCCTGCTGCACCGCGACCGCGACTTCGACCCGATGGAAGCGCATCTCGGCCTCCGCGTCGTCCGGCCCTGACGGCGATGGCGGAATACGGCTTCTACCACCTGACGCGCACACCGCTGGACCAGGCGCTGCCGAAGCTGCTCGGCCGCGTGCTGGGCTCGGGCGGCCGCGCCATGGTGCTGTTCGCCAGCCAGGAAAGGCTGGAGGCGGTGGATGCCGCGCTCTGGACCTGCCCCGACCCGGACTGGCTGCCGCATGGCAGCGCCCGCTGCGGCCACCCGGAGTACCAGCCGATCTGGCTGACGACGGAAGACGCGCCAGCCGAGGGCGCGCCCAACGGCGCGCGCTTCCTGGTGCTGCTGGAGGGGGTGGAAAGCGCGCGGCTCGACCGCTTCGACCGCGTGCTGGACCTGTTCGATGGCGCGGACCCGGAGGCGGTGGCGGCGGCGCGGCGGCGCTGGAAGGCGGCCAAGGCGGCGGGCCATGCGCTGACCTACTGGCAGCAAGGCGCCAAGGGCTGGGAGAAGGCCGGGTAGGCGGCAGGGGCCGGCGCCCGGCCGGCGTCACGCGCGCGGGAAGCGTGCCTCCGCCGCGCCGCCCGGGCCGGGGCGCACCGCCAGCAGCCCGCGCAGCTGCCGCGCCATGGCGCCCGCCACCCGCATGCCGAGCCCGGTCGAAACCGCCGGGTCGAAGCCAAGCGGGAAGCCCGGGCCCTCGTCGGCGACGGCCAGCACCGCCTCCTCCTCCGCCAGGGCGAGCGAGACCGTCACCCGCCCCGCGCCGTGCTTCAGCGCATTCGTCACCAGCTCCGTCACCAGCAGGCCGAGCGCGGCCAGCCGTTCCGGTTCCAGCAGCAGCCCCGGCTCGGCGCGCAGCGCGACCTCCCGCGGGCCGGACCCGACGGAGCGGCCGAGTTCCTCCACCAGCAGCGCCAGGTGCTGCGCCGCGTCCTGCGCCGCGCCGGCGCCGCTTTCGTAGAGCCGGCGGTGGACGGCGGCGATCGAGACGATGCGGCCCGCCGCCTCCTTCAGGCGCTCCGCCGTCTCCGGCTCGGCGCCACGCGCCTGCAGCAGCAGCAGGCCCAGGACGAGCTGCAGGCTGTTCTTCACGCGGTGGTGCGTCTCGCGCAGCAGCAGGTCCTTCTCGGCCAGCAGCGCCTCGCGCTCCGCCTCCAGCCGGCGGCGCTCCGTGACGTCGATATTGGCGCCGAGCAGCCGGGCCGGCTGGCCCGCCGCGTCGCGCCGCAGCCGCCCCTGGGACCGCATCCAGCGGATGGCGCCGTCCGGGCGGCGGATGCGGAACTCCGCCTGGTAGAGGCCGCTGCGCTCCGCCTCGGTCCAGGCGGCGTCGACGGCGGGCAGGTCCTCCGGCAGCACGCGGGAGCGGAACATGGCCACGCTGGCCGGCCCGTCCCGCGCCGGATCCAGGCCGTAGAGGCGCCACATCGCCTCGGACCAGCTGACCTGCATCGCCGGCAGCGCCAGGTCCCAGGTGCCCAGCGCCGCCGCCTGCTGCGTCGCCTCCAGCCAGGCGGTGCGCTCGCGCAGCGCCGCCTCGCTGGCGGCGCGGGCGGCGTCGGCGGCGCGCAGCGCCTGCGCCAGCTCCTCCACCTCCCGGATCCGCGGCGCGCCGGGGCGCGGGTCGGACAGCGCCGCCAGCGCCGCGCGCAGCCTGAGCCCGAGCAGGGAGGCGACCAGCAGCGCCGCCAGCGCCAGCGGCAGCACCCCGTAGCCGAGCCGCGCCAGCATGGCGTTGCGTTCGCGCGCGAAGACCGCCTCGGGCAGCGCGAGGCCGACCACATAGCCGCTGAGCGGGGCGCGGGCGAAGGCGACGACGCTGGCGACGCCGTCCAGGTTGACGATCCGCTCGACGATGCCGGCCTGCCGGTCGCCGATCGCGCGCATCAGCTCCTCGGTCGCCGGCGTGCCGACCAGCTCGGCATCGCGGGCGGTGCGGGCGGCGATACGGCCCTCGCGGTCCAGCACCACGCCGACGGCGCCGGCGGGCAGGTGCGGGCGCATCAACGCCGCCGCCAGGCGCGCGCGGTTCAGGGTGAGCCCGATGGCCCAGCGCGGCGCCCTGCCCTCCGCCGGCGGCACCGGCACCGCGATCGCCACCACCGGCTGGCCGGAGACCGAGCCGCGGTAGAGATTGCTGATCACGGTGCTTCGTGTCTCGAAGACCGCGTCCAGCCCGCCAGGCATCGGCGTCGGCTCCGCCAGCACGCCCCGCAGGGTATTGGCGTGCTGCCGGCCCGGCGCTTCCGCCATGGCCATCACCAGCCCGTCCAGCGCCCGGTCCAGCCGCGCGGCGGCCTGCAGGAAGGCCTGCAGGTCGCCCGCCGCCACCCTCGGGTCGGCGGCCACCCCCTGCAGCAGCGCCTCGGCGCGCGCGAATTCCTGGTCCGCCAGCAGCGCCATGGCCCGCACCGTGCCGAGCATCTGGTCGGCGGTGCGCGCCCGCGCCGCGTCATGCGCCTGCCAGATGCCGAGAGCGGCCAGCGCGCCGAGCGCGCCGACCAGCACCATCACCAGCGCCAACAGGCGCAGGCGCAGGCTGGGCGCGCGACCCGGCTGCGGCGTCGGTGGTGTCTGTGGCCCGGTGGCGATGGCCTGGTCTCCCCCGGCCGTTCCGGGTGGGCCGGTGTCGCGTGCGCCCGCCGACGTTGCAATTCCCGGTTGCGTGAGACGCGCCGGCCGCAGCCGTCCGCGGGCCGGGCCGCACGCATCGTCGCGGGACCGCCGCACATCGCGATCCGCGCGGGCGGCGCGCCACGCCTGCCGATTCCATCGCGATTCGCGGCCGGGCCCTGCCGGAAGGGCGATCGCGGCACCGGCCGACACGAGGCACCGCCAGCGGCCGGAGGCGCCGCCGGCCGGCGACGAAATGCTACGAAGCCGGAACCAACGGCGGAGGCCGGCGGCCTCTCAGTCCTCCAGCCGCACCCCGGTCAGCGCCACCATCTCCGCCCAGCGGCCGACCTCGGCGCGCTGGAAGGTCGCGAAATCGGCCGGGCCCTGCGGGGCCAGCGTGAAGCCCGCGGCGGCCAGGCGGCGCTGCACCTCCGCCTCCTCCAGCGTGCCGAGGAAGGCGCGCGACAGGCGCTCGGCCTGGGCGGCGGGCAGGCCGGGCGGCGCGAACAGGCCGAACCAGGCATCGACCGCGATGAAGGGGAAGCCCGATTCGGCCGCGGTCGGGATGTCGGGGAAGTCGGCCAGCCGGGCCGGCGCGCCGACCGACAGCGCGCGCAGCCGCCCGTCGCGGATCAGCGCGGCGACGGTGGGGAAGGTGGCGACGTAGAAATCGACGATGCCCGCCACCGTGTCGGTCGCCGCCGGCGCGGCGCCGCGATAGGGCACGTGGGTGGCATTCATCCCCGTCCGCCGCACCAGCGTCTCCGCGATCACGTGGCTGGCCGACCCGGCCTGGGAGGAGGCGTAGGTCACGCGGCCCGTCCGCCCCATCTCGACCAGCGCGGCCATGGTGGCGGCGCGCGAATTGGCCGGCACCACGGTGGCGTGGTGGACGGTGCCCATGCGCGCGATCGGGGTGAAGCCGTCGACCACATGGAAGGGCAGGCGGGCCATCATGTGCTGGTTCGAGGCATGGGTCTGGTTGTGGCCGACCATCAGCGTCAGCCCGTCCGCCGCGCTGCGGTGCGTCGCTTCCGCCCCGATCACGCCGCCGCCGCCGGCACGGTTGTCGATCACCACCGGCTGGCCGAGCGCCGCGGCGGCGCGTTCGCCGGTGACGCGGGCCAGGATGTCGGTCGGGCCGCCGGGCGGGGCGGGCACGATCAGCCGGATCGGCCGGTCGGACTGCGCCAGGGCGCGGCGCGGGGCGGGCAGCGCGGCGGCCGCCAGGGCGGCGGCGGCAAGGGCGCGGCGGCGGATCTTCATCTCGGTTCCTCCCGGGCGTGAGCACGTCGTCTCGCAACGCACGATGGGCCGGTCAAGAGCGCGTCAGCCTACAACCTTCCGTTGCAAGGCCCCGGCCGACTCTGCCAGGATATGACCGACGCGCAATGTCGCGAGGGAGGTTGAGGATGGACGTCCAGGATCTCGCCGCGCCCGCGGCCGAGAGGCCGCCGGCGCCTGCCGACCCCGACCGGCGCCCGGTGGCGCCGCCGGAGCCGGCGACGCCGCGTGCGCTGTGGCCGACCTTCATGCGGCGCACGCTCGACGAGGACCTGTTGCGCGCCGAGGCGCCGCGGCCGCGGCCGCGCCCCTGACCGGGCCACGCGGCGGGGCGGCAAGCCGGCCGCGCGCCCGCAGGCGCCGCGGTGTCCGCTGCCGCTACGCCGCCGCCGGGCGCGTCAGCCGCGCCACCAAATCCGCCAGCTCCTCCTGCCGGTAGGGCTTGGCCATCCGGGTCAGCCAGGCGCCCGCCGAGGCCGGCAGTTCCGCGAAGCCGGTGACCAGCGCGACCGGCAGCCCCGGCCGGTCGCGCCGCAGTTGCTCGGCCAGTTCCAGCCCCGTCATCCCCGGCATGGCGAAGTCGGTCAGCACCAGGTCGAAGCCGGGCTGCGCGGCGAGCAGCGCCAGCGCCTCCGCCGCCGAGGCTGCGGCCACCGCGCGGTGGCCCAGATCCTCCAGCATCATCGCCGTGCCGGCCAGCACCAGCGGATCGTCGTCCACCACCAGCACCCGGCAAGCCGGCGCGCGCGGCCCGGCGGCGAGGCGCGGCTGCGCCGGCTCGGCCAGCGCAGCGCCCTCCGCGATCGGCAGCCAGATCGCCACCGTGGTGCCCGCGCCCGGGCGGCTGGACAGCGCCAGCCCGCCGCCCGACTGCTCCGCCAGGCCCTGCACCATGGACAGGCCGAGGCCCGAGCCATGCCCGGCGCCCTTGGTGGTGAAGAAGGGCTCCGTCGCGCGCGCCAGCACCTGCGGGTCCATCCCCGTCCCGGTGTCCCGCACCTCGAGCCGCAGGTAGCGCCCGGCCAGCAGCCGCGCCGGCGCGCCCGGGCCCGGCGCTTCGGCCGATCCCGCCGTGATCTCCACCACGCCGCCGGCCGGCATCGCGTCCCGCGCATTGACCACCAGGTTGAGCAGCGCGAGCTCCAGCTGGTTCGCATCCGCCAGCGCCGGCGGCAGGCCTTCGGGCACGGCGATCCGCAGCGTCGTCGTCGGCCCCGCCGAGCGTTCCAGCAGCGACCGCAGCCCGGCCACCAGCTCCCGCATGTCGAGCGGCTGCGGCCGCAATTCCTGCCGCCGCGCGAAGGCCAGCAGCCGTTGCGTCAGCGCCGCGCCGCGTTCGGCGCCCTGCTGCGCGCCATCGATCAGCCGCAGCAGCCGCGGCTCCTCCGGCAGTCGCTTGCGCAGCAAAGCGAGGTTGCCGAGCACCGCCATCAGCAGGTTGTTGAAGTCGTGCGCGACGCCGCCGGTCAGCTGGCCGAGCGCCTCCATCTTCTGGGATTCGCGCAGCCGCGCCTCCGCGGCCTTCAGCTCGGTCAGGTCGTGGCCCTCGGGCATCAGCAGCGTGATGCGGCCCTGCGGGTCGCGCATCGGGCGCAGCGAGAAGTCGATGGTGGCGAGCCGGCCGCCCTTGCCGCGCACCACCGCCTCGTAGCGTTGCGGCTCGCCTTCAGCCGCAGCGGCGATGGCGGCGCGCAGCCGGGCCTGCTCGGCCTCCCCGGTGTCCCACCAGGAGAGCGTCCAGAAGGGTCGGCCGACGGCCTGTTCGCGCGTCAGGCCGCCGAAGGCCAGCGCCGTCTCGTTCGCTTCCAGCAGCGTGCCGTCGGGCGTCAGCAGACCGATGAACTGGAAGGTGCTGTCGAACAGCGCGCGCAGCCGCGTCTCCCGCTCCACCAGCGCGTCGCGCGCCGCGGCGAGGTCGCGCGTCCGCGCCTCCACCCGGCGTTCCAGCTCCGTCGCCGCGTCGCGCAGCCCGGCATTGGCCGAGGCGAGCGCCGCCCGCGCCTCCCCCTCGCGCCGGACCAGGCGGATGGCGAAGCCGGCGAGCAGCAACAGCACCAGCGCGGCGGCGCCGATCACGCCGACCGACCAGCGGACGGCGCGCCGCCAGGGGGCGAGCGCTTCGGCCTCCGGCACGCTGGCCATCACCACCACGCCCCAGTGGGGCAGGCGGCGGAAGCTGGCGATGCTCGGGGCGCCGTCGATCCCGGCAGGAAGCCGCAGCGTGCCGGCCCGGACATCGGCGGAAAGCTGCGACTGCACCGGGGCCGGGATGCGCACATCGAGCCGCGTCGCCGTGAGGCCGGTGCGCGCGAGCACGCGCCCTTCCGCGTCGAACAGGCCGATCGCGGTGCCGCCCGCCGGCTCGCCATCCGGCGCGGGACGCTGGAAGAAACCGGTGCGCACCGCGACCTGCACCACGCCGTCCAGCCGGCGGTCGGCGCCGCGCAGCGCGCGGCTGTAGGTGAACAGGATCTCGTCGGTGATGCGGCTGTGCAGCGCCTCGCCCACATGCGTCTCCGCCCCGTCCGCATGCGCGCGGAACCAGCGCCGGTCGGACAGGTCGATCGCGGGCACCAGCGGCGAGGTGCTGAGCGCCACCGGCCGGCCGCCGGCATCGACCACCATCAGGTAGTCGCCGGCCATCCGCTCCGACAGGTCGCCGAGCCAGTCATGCGCATCCCCGCGGCCGCGCAGCGCCGCGCTGCCGCCGAGCGCCGCGACCCGCATGGCGACCTGGCCGGTGACGAGGTCCGAGGTCTCGAAGACGCGCTGGGCATACTGCTCCGCGACGCGCGCCAGGCCGAGCGTCGTGGCCTCGGCCTGCGCGAGCGCCGCCTGCCGCTCCTGCTCCAGCGAGGCCATGCGCAGGCCGACCATCGCGGCGAGGAAGAACACGACCATCCAAATGATGAGCGCGTTCAGGCGGTGTGGGGACATGCCTCTCCCGGGCGCGGCGCTGCGCCGGGCGCCGGCGTCCGGGCCCGGGCCCGGGCCTTGCAGCGGGCCTCGATGGAGAGTGGCCCAGCGGAAGCGCGGCGGCGATGGAGGAGGCGTCGTGTCACGCAATCTTGAAGGAACCTGGCCGCCGCCGTGCCATCACGCCGCGTCGAGGCGTTCCGACAGGGTGAGCCATTCCTCCTCGAGCGCCGCCACCTCCTTGGCGATGGCGCCGCGGCGCGCGGTGGCCCAGGCGATGTCCTCGGCCTTGCGCTTCGCATAGGTCTCGGGGTCGGCGAGGCGCTTCTCGATCAGCCGCGCCTCGAGGCCGAGGCGTTCCAGCAGCTTCTCGACCTCCTTCAGCCGCTGGCGCAGAGGCGCAAGCTGCGCGCGGCTTTCGGCGCGGTCGCGGCGGTCCTGCGCGGCGCGGCCGCCGGATGCCTCCCCCGCGCGGGCCGGGCCGCGCGCGCGTTCGACGAGCAGGGCGCGGTATTCGTCGAGGTCGCCTTCGAAGGACCGCACGCCACCGCCTTCCACCAGCCACAGCCGGTCGGCCACCAGCTCCACCAGGTGCGGGTCGTGGGTGATCAGCAGCACCGCGCCGGCATAGTCGGCGAGCGCCTTCACCAGCGCCTCCCGCGCATCGATGTCGAGATGGTTGGTCGGCTCGTCCAGGATCAGCAGCTGCGGCGCGTCGCGCGTGCAGAGCGCCAGCAGCAGCCGCGCCTTCTCGCCGCCCGAGCAGGCGGCGATTCGCGTTTCCGCCTTCTCGCCCGCCAGGCCGAAGCGGGCGAGCTGCGCGCGGCATTGCGTGTCCGTCGCCTTGGGCAGGGCGGCGCGCATGTGGGAGAGCGGCGTGCCCTCCGGCTCCAGCTCCTCGGCCTGGTGCTGGGCGAAGAAGCCGATGCGCAGCCTTCCGCTGCGCCGCACCTCGCCGCGGCTCGGCGCCAGCCGGCCGGCGAGCAACTTGGCGAAGGTGGACTTGCCGTTGCCGTTGGCGCCGAGCAGGGCGATGCGATCATCGGGATCGATGCGCAGCGTGACGTCGCGCAGGATGGCCGGGCCGCCATAGCCGGCCTCCGCGCGGTCGATCGCGACGATGGGGGGGGACAGCGCCTCCGGCTCGGGGAAGGCGAAGGTGGTGGGCGTGTCCTCGATCACCGCATCCAGCGGCGGCAGCTTCTCCAGCGCCTTCAGCCGCGACTGCGCCTGCCGCGCCTTCGACGCCTTGTAGCGGAAGCGGTCCACGAAGGCCTGCATGTGCGCGCGCTGCGCGGCGACCTTGGCGCGCGTGGCTTCCTGCTGCGCGGCGCGTTCGGCCTTGATGCGCACGAAGGCCTCGAAATTGCCGGGGTAGGTGGTGATCCGCCCGCGGTCGAGATGCGCGATGATGTCGACGCCGCGATCCAGCAGCCCGCGGTCGTGGCTGACCACGATGACGGCGCCCGGAAACCTCGCCAGCCAGGCTTCCAGCCAGAGCGTCGCTTCCAGGTCGAGGTGGTTGGTCGGCTCGTCCAGCAGCAGCAGGTCGGGTTCGGGGAACAGCGCGCGGGCGAGTGCGACGCGCATCCGCCAGCCGCCGGAAAACGACGACAGCGGGCGCGCCTGCGCGGCCTCGTCGAAGCCCAGCCCCGACAGGATCGCCGCGGCGCGCGCCGGCGCGGCCTCCGCGCGGATGGCGATCAGGCGGTCATGGACCTCGGCCGCGCGGTGCGGGTCGGGCGCGCGGGCGAGCTCGGCCAGCAGCGCGGCGCGCTCGGTGTCGGCTTCCAGCACCGCGTCCAGCAGGCTCTGCGCGCCGCCCGGGGCTTCCTGCGCCACCTGGCCGAGCCGCGCGCGGCTGGCCAGCCGGATCTCCCCGCCATCGGGCTGGATCAGGCCGGTGATGGCCTTCAGCAGCGTCGACTTGCCCGCGCCGTTCCGCCCGACCAGCCCGAGCTTGCGGCCGGTGTCGAGCGTCAGGTCGGCGCCTTCCAGCAGCGCCCGTCCGGCGATGCGCAGCGTCAGGTTGCGGATGGCGAGGACCGTCATGGCGCCCGGCTATAGCCCGGCGGCGCGGGGGCGCGACAGGCCCGCCGCTCGCCTGGATGTGTCGGCCTCTGAAGCATCCGTGTGGGCCGGCCCGCCGCGCCGCCCGCTATCCCTGCCCCCGCGAGACGAGGCGCGAGGGGAACGAGGCATGGCGCAGGCGGCGGTGCGGGGCGTGCAGCCCATCGGGCCCACGGGCTTCGAGGCCGAGATCGGGCGGATGGTCCCCTTCTCCCGCCTGGTCGCGGACCGGCAATCCATCGCAAGCCGCTACCGCGCCGCCGCGCCCTATCCGCATGTCGTGCTGGACGGCGTCTTCGACCCCGCCGTGCTGGACCGCGTTGCCGCCGACTTCCCCGGCCCCGTCACGCCGCCCGGCTGGGTGCAGTACGACACGGCGAACGAAATCAAGCGCACCTCCCGCGGGCTGATCGGCGTGGCCCCCTACGCCAATGCCTTCCTCTGGCAGCTCTGCTCCGAGCCCTTCCTGGCCTTCCTGCGGGAGGTGACGGGGATCGAGGACCTGGTCGCCGACCCGATGTTCCATGGCGGCGGCCTGCACGAGAGTTTTCGGGGTGGCTGGCTCAACATCCATGCCGACTGGACGCAGCACCCGCACCTGCCGCTGGTCCGGCGGCTGAACCTGATCGTCTACCTGAACCGCGACTGGGACGAGGGCTGGGGCGGCGCGCTGGAGCTGTGGGCGCCGGGTGCCGCGCAGGCCGGCGCGCGCGTGGCGCCGCTGTTCAACCGCGCCGTGCTGTTCCCGACCACGGCCGAGACCCTGCACGGCTTCCCCGACCCGATGCGCTGCCCGCCCGACCGCGCCCGCCGCTCCGCCAGCGTCTTCTACTGGAGCCCCGATCCGGATGCGCTGAAAGCCGGCGCGCCGATCACCTTCCTGCCCGGCCGGCGGCAGACCCGGATGAAGGCCTTCGCCCGGTCGCTGGTGCCGCCCATCGCCTTCCAGCTGCGCGACGGGCTGCGCGCCGCGCTGCGCGGCCGCCCGGCCTGACGGTGGGCGCGGTCTCGCCGCGCGACGCGGTGCGGCGGCTGGCGGCGCGGGCCGCCGCCTGGCCGCCGCTGCTGCGCGACCTGGGCGCGGCGGGCGTGATGTTCTGGTCGGTCTGCCTGGGCGAGCTGCTGGTCATCCTGCTGCCGCTGCCGGCGGAGACCGTGCTCGCGCTGCCCGGCGCGCTGGTCGCCCTGCTGGTCTTCGGCGCCCCGAGCGCATTGTTCGGGCTGCTCGGCGTGACGCTGGTGGTCACGCTGGTGGCGGCCGGCCGGCCCTTCGGCCTGTTCGGCGCCACCCCGCAGGAGGTGCTGACGCTGCTGACCATGACGGCCGGGCTGGCCACCGTGTGCCTGGCCGCGCGGGTCTGGGCGCGGCGGCTGGCGCGCCGCGCGGACCTGCTGCT
Source organism: Acetobacteraceae bacterium (assembly GCA_027487675.1). Taxonomy (GTDB): domain Bacteria; phylum Pseudomonadota; class Alphaproteobacteria; order Acetobacterales; family Acetobacteraceae; genus Falsiroseomonas. Next base: position 16,245 of record JAIYDD010000234.1, read on the forward strand.
GGATGCCTGCGCCGGCGACGCGCTGCGCCGGATCGCCGAGGCGGACCGGCGCGTGGCGGAGGCGGAGGCGGCGACCGGGGCCGCGCGGCTCCGGCTCGATCAGGCGCAGGCCGAGCTGCACCGCGCGCGGGCGGAGGCCGCCGCCCGCCGCGGCCGCGATGCGGCGCTGGAGGAGGCGCGGCGGTCGGAGGGCGGGATCTGACGGCGGCGGGATGGCCGGGCGCGCGCGCCCCCCGGCCGAGCCGGCGGCCCACGCGCTCAGGGATCGCGCACCGGCAGGTTGCGCGCCGGGACGTCGGCGGAGGTCATTCGCATCTGGCCTGCCGGGCCATCGTCGGTCCCGATGTGGCGGATCAGGCCGCTGCGGCCAGCACCAGGGCGTTGCCCTGCGGGGCAGCGTTGGGAGGGGCTGTTCGGCGCTGCCGCGTGCGTCGTCCAGGCTGGCTCCGACCCGACGCAGCGCCAGGTCGCCGGCGATCACCGCATCGGCCGCCCCGGCGGCCTGACCGAACCGCGCCCCCGCCGGCGCCGCGCCGGCGGCCAGGAGCCATCCAGGGGCCAGCGCGCGAGCACGGATGGCGCCGTCCGGCGCCGGCGGCGCCGACCGCGAGGGACATCGTGCATGGCGCCCCCCAGGCGGGCCCGACGGCGTGGGACCGCCGGCGCGGGCAATTCCGGACCGCGACGAGAATGGACGCGACGCCCCGCCCGGTGCGAGGCGCGTCGCCGCGCCGCCGCCGCCGAGGCTGGACTCCTGCCCCCGTCCCGCCTATGCGGCGCCCGCCCGACCGAACCGCCCGCGCGACCCCGCGCGCGGCCGCAACCCGCGCACGCCCTGCGCGTGCGCCCCACGAGGACCGCCCCATGGCCATCGAGCGCACCTTCTCCATCCTCAAGCCCGACGCCACCCGCCGGAACCTGACCGGCAAGATCAACGCGGTGTTCGAGGAGCATGGCCTGCGCATCGTCGCCCAGAAGCGCATCCACATGACCCGCGCCCAGGCCGAGACCTTCTACGGCGTGCACCGCGAGCGCGGCTTCTTCAACGACCTCGTCTCCTTCATGATCTCCGGCCCCGTCGTGGTGCAGGTGCTGGAAGGCGAGAACGCGGTGGCGCGCCACCGCGAGATCATGGGCGCCACCAACCCGGCCAACGCGGCCGAGGGCACCATCCGCAAGATGTTCGCCGAGAGCATCGAGGCGAATTCCGTGCACGGCTCCGACAGCGCGGAGAACGCGGCGGTCGAGATCGCCTATTTCTTCGCGGGCGCCGAGATCGTCGGCTGACCGTCCGCGCCGAAGCATCCGCAACGCTTCGGCAACCAGGTCCACGCTAGCCTTCCGCCGTGACGCTCCGGCGGAAGGCCTGCATGTCCAGACACTCGCTCTCCATCGGGGTTCGCCTCGCCTTCGGCTGCGCCCTGCTCGGGCTGGTGGCGCTCGGCGGGGCGACCGCTGCCTATCTGTCGCAGGAAGGTCACGCGGCGCGCGCGGCCGAGGTCCGGCACGCCGCCGATGCCGGCGCGGCGATCGAGCGCATGCGCGTCGGCATCTATGCCGTGGTCATGGAAAGCCGCGGCCTCTACCTGGCGCGGGACCGGCGGCAGGCGGAGGGCTTCGCGACCGGGCTGCGCCGCCATCTCGCGGACATGGAAGCCGCCTGGGCCGACCTGCGCGCCTTCCTGCCGCCCGCCGAGGCGGCGTCGGCCGCCACGCTGGAACGCCCCTTCCGCGATTTCGTGGCGCTGCGCACCGAGCTGGCCCGCATCGGCGTAGAGCAGGGCCGCGAAGCCGCGAACACGCTGGGCAACAACGATGCGAACCGCGCCAACCGCACCGCCTTCAGCGATGCGCTGGACGCTTTCGCCGTTCGTCTGCGCGGCACCGTGGACCGGATGGAGGCGGAGGCCACGGCCGCCTCGCGCCGCGCCGCGCTGGCGACCCTCGGGTTGACCGCGATCGCGGTGCTCGGGCTCACCGGGGGGATGCTGTGGCTGGTGCGCCGCCAGGTGGCGCGGCCGCTCGCGGCGCTCTCCACCGGGCTCGAGGAGATGGCAGCCGGCAGGCCCGCGGCGGCGCGCCTGCCCGAGGGTGGCGTGGGCGAGGTCGGCCGCATCGTGGCTGCCGCGCAGGTCTTCCGCGAACGCCTGGCGGAGAATGGCCGGCTGGCCGAGGAAGCCGCCGCCGCGCGGGCGGAGCGCGACCGCGCCCAGGCGGCGATGGACCGCCACACCCAGGATTTCGGTGCCGCCACGGCGGGCGTCATGGCGCGCCTCGGCGACGATGCGCGTGGCATGCAGGAAGCCGCCCGAAACCTGGCGCAGCTCGCCGCCGGCACCCATGCGCGCGCCGCCGACACGGCCTCCGGCGCGGAAGCCAGCGTGCGGGACCTGGCCGCCGTCGCCGCCGCGACCGAGGAACTCGCGGCCAGCGTCGGCGAGATCGGCCGCCAGGTGTCGGAAGCCTCGGCCGCCGTCCGCGACGCGGTCGGCCGGGCGGAGGCCACTGCCGGCACGGTGCGCGGCCTGACCGATGCCGCGGGGCAGGTGGAGGAGGTGGTGCGGCTGATCAGCGACATCGCCGGCCAGACCAACCTTCTCGCGCTGAATGCCACCATCGAGGCGGCCCGCGCCGGCGAGGCCGGCAAGGGCTTCGCCGTGGTCGCCGGCGAGGTGAAGGCGCTGGCCGGCCAGACCGCGACCGCCACCGGGCGCATCGCCGGGCAGGTGCAGGCCATCCAGGCCGCCACCGCCGGCGCCGTCGCCGCCGTGGCGGGCGTTGCGGAGGCGATCGCGCGCGTGGATTCGGTGGCAGCCGCCATCGCCGGCGCGGTCGAGCAGCAGGGTGGCGCCACGCGGGAGATCGCGGCGAGCGTGCAATCCGTGGTCTCGCGCACCGAGGCCACGGCGACCGCCATGCAGGGTTTCTGCGGCGGGGCGGAGGAAGGCGGCCGGCAGGCCGAGGCGCTGGCGGGCATCGCGGCCGATGCCGGGCGCAAGGCGGCGGCGGTGGAGGGCGAGCTCGGCCAGTTCCTGGACGCGCTGCGCGGCAATGCCTCCGAACGCCGGCTCTACGAACGCATCCAAGGTGGCGGACGCCAGGTGGAGCTGCGCCCGGCGGGCGGAACTGCGGCCCGGGCCACGCTTGCCGACATCGCCCGCGGCGGAGCGACGCTGCACGGCGCGCCATCCCTGCCGGGAGGGACGGAGCTCACCCTCGGCATCGAGGGCCACCCGGCCCTGCCGGCGCGGGTGGCACGCACGGATGGCGGGACGCTGGCGGTGGCCTTCCGGCAGGACCAGGCGACGCTGGCGTCGGTCGACCGGATGCTCGCCGTGCTTTCCGGGGCGCCGGCGGCACGCGCCGCCTGACCACGGCCGGGCATCGCCTCAGCCCGTCGAGGCCGCCTGCCGCGCCGGCGACGCACCCGCCACGACCGCAGCGCCCCGGGGCGTCCTGCGCATCGCCGGAGCGCAGGCGCCGGCCGGCGGAGGAACCCAGGCGCCTGGTGCCCGTTCCGCAGGGCGCAGCGTCGGGGCCGACCGGATCGCGACCCGGCAGCGGGCCAGAGGCCCGCGGCGCGGTCGGCCGCGCGGGGACCTCAGACCAGGAAGATCCACATCAGGACCAGCACGGCGACGGTCGCGCCGGCGACCACCTTGGTGGCGCCCATGAAGGAATCATAGAAGCCCCGACGCTCCGGGAGGATGTCGTCGGCCTTCACCTCCACGAGCTCCATTTCCTTCGGTCCTTCCTCAGCCATGGTCCCGCCTGTTCCCGTCAGGGCTCACCGGGCCTTGTAGGAATGGGCGGCAGCGCCGGCAAGGGGCCGGCCGGCGAAGGATTCGCGAGCGCACCGGCGCCCGCGGCCGCCGCCACGCGCGCCACGCCGCCCTCCACCCGCACCCGTCCCGCCGCCAGCCAGGCCAGCGCGGCGGGGTAGAGCCGGTGTTCCTGCGCCAGCACCCGCGCGGCCAGCGTCGCCTCGGTGTCGTCGTCCAGCACCGGGACGGCGGCCTGCGCCAGGATCGGGCCGTCATCCACGCCCGCGCGCACCAGGTGCACGGTGCAGCCATGCAGCCGGACGCCGGCGGCCAGCGCGCGGGCATGGGTGTCGAGCCCCGGGAAGGCCGGCAGCAGGGAGGGATGGATGTTCACCAGCCGGTCGCGCCAGCGCTCGACGAAGCCCGCGGTCAGCACGCGCATGAAGCCGGCCAGCGCGACGAGGCCGATGCCGTGGCGGTCGAGCGCGGCCTGCATCGCGGCCTCGAACCCCGCGCGGTCGCGGCCGAAGGCGCGGCTTTCCACCAGCTCGGTCGGGATGCCGGCGGCGCGCGCCACCTCCAGCCCCGCGGCGTCGGCGCGGTTCGACAGCACCAGCGCGACGGCGGCGGGATAGGCGGGATCGGCGGCGGCGCGCAGCAGGGCCGCCATGTTGCTGCCGCGGCCCGAGATCAGCACCGCGACCCGCACGCGCCGGCCAGGCGGCGAGGCCGGGCGGGCCGGGTCCGGCGGGACCGGCAGGCTGGCGCCGTCGCTCACCCCGGCCAGCCGGCGGACAGCCCGTCCACCCGCACCGCGGCCGGGCCGGCGCCGGCTTCCAGCATGCCCAGGCGGCAGGGCGCCTCCCCGGCGGCACGCAGCATGGCCTCGGCCGCCCCGGCCTCGCCGGCACCGACCACCAGCACCATGCCGAGGCCGCAGTTGAAGACCCGCAGCATCTCGTCCGCCGCGACGCCGCCCGCCTGCGCCAGCCAGCCGAAGACCGGCGGCGGCGCCCAGGCGCCGGCATCCAGCGCCGCGACGACGCCGTCGGGCAGCACGCGCGGCAGGTTGCCCGGCAGGCCGCCACCGGTGATGTGCGCGGCCGCCTTCAGCAAGCCGGCGCGGTGCAGCGCCAGCAGGGGCTGCACGTAGATGCGCGTCGGCGCCAGCAATGAATGGGCGGCCGTCCCCTCCCCCCAAGGCGCCGGCGCATCGAGCGCGAGGCCCGCCTTCGCCAGCACGCGGCGGACCAGGGAGAAGCCGTTGGAATGCACCCCCGCACTCGGCAGGCCGATCAGCACGTCGCCCGGGCCGATGTTGCCGCGCGGCAGTAGCGCCCCGCGTTCCGCAGCACCCACCGAGAAACCGGCCAGGTCATAGTCGCCACCCGCGTAGAGGCCGGGCATCTCCGCCGTCTCGCCGCCCACCAGCGCGCAGCCGGCGATGCGGCAGCCTTCCGCGATGCCGGCGATCACTTCCGCCGCGTGCTCGACGCGCAGCCGGCCGGTGGCGAAGTAGTCCAGGAAGAACAGCGGCTCCGCGCCCTGCACCACCAGGTCGTTGACGCACATGGCGACCAGGTCGATGCCGACGGTGCCGTGGATGCCGGAGTCGATGGCGAGCTTGAGCTTGGTGCCGACGCCATCCGTGGTGGCCACCAGCACCGGGTCGGCGAAGCCGGCCGCCTTCGGGTCGAACAGCGCGCCGAAGCCGCCGAGGCCGCCCATCACGCCGGCGCGTGCGGTGGCGCGGGCCAGCGGCTTGATGCGTTCCACCAGCGCATCCCCGGCCTCGATGTCCACGCCGGCGTCGCGGTAGGTCAGGCTGGTCATGGCAGGCCCCGATCGGGTATGCGGCACAGGGGAACGAGGGCGCAGGATGCCGGGCACGGCGAACAGCATCGCGGACGCGGACGGACACAACCACGCCGGGGGCGGGCGGGCAACCGCGGCGCCGGGGCGGCGGGGGGTTCTCAGGCTGCTCGGCGCCGCCGCGCTGGCGGACGGCGGTCCCGCCGCGGCGCAGGACGATCCGCTGGTGCAGCGCGGCGTGCCGGCGGAGGCGACCGCCGAGAACGCGGTGGTGGCGCGCGACCGGGCCTTGGCCGCCGGGCAGCGCATCGCCTACCAGCGCATGGCGGAAGCCATGGGACTCACCCAGCGGCCCTCCGACCAGCAGATCGAGGACCTGGTGCAGTCCCTGGTGATCGAGAGCGAACGCATCACCCCGCGCGGCTATGTCGCCCGCATCACCGTGAACTTCAGCCCCCAGCAGGTCGCGGCGCTGACCGGCGGCCGCGGCGCCGCCCCCGCCGCGCCGCCCGCCGCGACCGGCCCGGCGGTCGCGACGATCGAGGCGCTGGCGCTCTACGCATCGCTGCCCGAATGGGTGGAGATCACGCGCCGCCTGCGCGCCGCGCCGGTGGTGGCGCGCACCGAGATTCTCGGCATCTCCGGCCAGGCGGCGCGGCTGCGGCTTTCGCTGCGCGCCGCGCCGGCCGAGGCGGCCGCCGGCCTTTCGCAGGGCGGGATCGCGCTGGCCCAGGCCACGGGCTTCGACCCCCGACCCGGCGAGGGATGGCGCCTGGCCCTTGCGGGAGGCCGCTGAGCGACGGCCGGCGCCGGCCGGCCCCCCGGCGCCCGGGCACGCCCCCGCCGTTCCCCCGCACGGCCCGCCGGAGCCCGGGCCGCCCGATTCGGGCCCGCTGACCCTGCCCAACGCGATCACGCTGGCGCGGCTCTGCGCCGTGCCGGCGGCGGTGTGGCTGGTGCTGCACGGACGCCTCGACATCGCCTTCTGGGTCTTCGTCGGCGCCGGCGTCTCGGACGGGATCGATGGCTGGCTGGCGCGGGTGACCAACACGCGCTCGCGCCTCGGCGCCGCGCTCGACCCGGTGGCGGACAAGGCGCTGCTGGTGTCGATGTACGTCACGCTGGCCGCGGTCGGCGTGCTGCCGGACTGGCTGGCCATCCTGGTGGTCTTCCGCGACGTGGTGATCGTGGGCGGGATCCTCGTGCTCTACGTGCTCGGCCAGCCGCCGGCGATCCGGCCGCTGCTGGTCTCGAAGGCCACGACGGTGCTGCAGATCCTGCTGGCGGCCGCGGCGCTGCTGCTGGCCGGCCATGGCTGGGACGGCGGCTGGCTGATCGGGGCGCTGGTCGTGCTGGTCGCGGCCGCCACGCTGGCTTCGGGCGCGGCCTATGTCTGGCAGGCGGCGCGCGGGGCGCGATGATCGGCCGCGGCGACAGGGGCGGCCCGCGCCCGCCGATCACCGCGCCGGTGCCGCCCGAGCCCGCCCTGCCCCGCCCGCCGGCGGAGCCGCGGCCCGCCGGGTGGCCCGCCTCGCCGGGGCCGAAGACCGCGACGCGCGGGCAGCGGCTGGCGCTGGTGCTCGGCATCCTGTTCGCGCTGGTCTTCGCGGTCTGGCTGTTCTCCGCGATCCTGACGCCCTTCGTGCTGGCCGGCTGCATCGCGTATTTCATGGATCCGCCGGCGACGAGGCTTTCGCGCCTCGGGGTGCCGCGCTCGCTCTCCGCCTTCCTGCTGATCCTGGCGCTCGCGGCCTTCGCGCTGCTGGCGCTGCTGCTTCTGTACCCGCTGCTGATCGCGCAGATCACCATCCTGGTGCAGCGCCTGCCCAGCTACGTCGTCGGCATCGGCACGCTGGTGCGCGACGCGCTGGAACGGGCGCAGGAAGCCTTCGGGCCGGAGGTGGTGGACACGCGCCTGCGCGACCTGGCGGTGACCCAGGCGGGGCAGATGGTGACCTTCCTGGGCACGGCGGTGGCGCGGCTGATCGGCGGCGGCGTCGCGCTGTTCAACGTGTTCACGCTGGTGGTGGTGACGCCGGTGGTCGCCTTCTACCTGCTGCGCGACTGGCCGCGCATCGTCGCGCGGGTGGAAAGCTGGCTGCCGCGGCGGTCCGCCCACACGCTGCGCCAGCTGGCGCGCGACACCGACCGCGTCCTGTCCGCCTGGCTGCGCGGCCAGCTGCTGTGCTGCGCGGTGCTGGCGATCTACTACGCCGTGGCGCTGTCGCTGATCGGGCTGGAACTCGGCCTGATAGTCGGGCTGATGGCCGGCGCGCTGTCGTTCATCCCCTATGTCGGGTCGCTGACCGGCTTCGTCGTGGCCGTGCTGCTGGCGGCGGCGCAGTTCGGCAGCTGGAGCGGCGTGGGGCTGGTGGTGGCGATCTTCGTCGTCGGGCAGACGGTGGAAGGCTATGTGATCTATCCGCGCCTGCTGGGCGACCGGGTCGAGCTGCACGCGGTTTGGGTGATTTTTGCGCTGTTCGCGGGCGGCGTGGCCTTCGGATTCCTGGGCGTGCTGCTGGCGGTGCCGATGGCCGCCGCGATCGGGGTGATCGCGCGGTTCTGGCTGCGGCGGTATCTGGAAAGCCCGCTGTATCTGGACCCGCCGCGGACCGGGGGGTGAGGGAAGGGCTGGACGTGCGAAGCTCCGCCTCGTGCCCCGCCGGGGGCCGCGGCGGCCCCCCGGGCACCGCCATCAGGCCGGCACCCGGTCGGCGCAGGGCCGCGCTCAGCCCTTGGTCACGATGGCCTTAACCATCCTCCGGGCGACCGTCTCCGGCACCGCCGAAAGCGCGTAATCGTGCCCGCCCGCCCCTTCGACCGTGCCGCGCCCCTTGAAGCGGAGCTCCGCCACCGCGTGCTCGGAATAGGCGTGGTCCTTGCCGGGCTTTCTGAACCAGCCGACCTGGTTGCAACCGCCGAGCGTATCCGCGGTCCTGGCCACGCAGGAATGCCCGGCCGTGCCATTCCTGACGAAGACGATGACGGCGCCCGGAGGCAGCACGAGGCTGCTGCCGCCGCTCGGCGTGGCGACCTTCACGCCGTGTTGCGCGATATCCGCCATGATCAGCTGGGCGCCGAAGAACCACTGCACGAACTCAGTCCCGGTGACCGCCTTGCCGAACTCCGCCTCGTAGAGCCAGGCCAGCGTGGCGTTGTGGCAGGCCCAGGGCAGCTTCACCGCCTCGCCGCGGTCGCGGGCGATCAGCTCCGGCAAAGGCCCGACGACACCGGCCAGCACGGACATCCTTGGGCTCCTTCCCGCTCCGCGCGCAAAGGTTGCGGCGGCGCGGCACGGGATGTCCACGGCCATCGTGCCGGCTGTAGGCTGCGGCCCGCCATGCCCGCCCCCCCGACGCATCGCCAGCTTCCCCTGCCGCTGCCGGCCGAGGCGTCCTCCGCCCGCGCCGACCTGGTGGAGGATGCCTCCAACGCCGAGGCACTCGCCTGGCTCGACGCCCCCGCCACCTGGCCGCTGCATCGCCTCGCGCTCGTCGGTTCCGCGGGGGTCGGCAAGTCCCACATGCTGCGCGCCGCCGCCGCCGCGCAGGGCTGGCGCATCCTGCAAGGCGCGGCGCTGGACGAGGCGGCCGCCCTCGCCCCCGCCCCCGGCACCGCGCTGGACGAGGCCGACCAGGCGCCGGAAGCCGCCCTGTTCCACCTGATCAACCGCGCCGCCGAATCGGCCGCTCCCCTGCTGCTGGCCGCCCGCCAGCCGCCGGCGCGCTGGCCGACGCGCCTGCCCGACCTCGCCTCCCGCCTCCGCGCCACCCAGGTCGCGGCCATCCTGCCGCCCTCCGACGGCCTGCTCGCCGCGCTGCTGGCCAAGCACCTGGCCGACCGGCAGCTGCGCGTCGGCGCCGAGGTGCAGGCCTTCCTGCTGGCGCGCCTGCCGCGCGACGCCGCCGCCATCGCCGCCGCGGTCGCGGCGCTGGATGCCGCCTCGCTCGCCGGCCAGGCGCCGATCACCCGCCCCTTCGCCCGCGCCGCGCTGTCGTGGCTGGGTGGTTTCGATGACGGTTCCTCCACGCTCGCGCCGGATGCCTCGCCGCCCTCCCCCGCGCCGGGCTAGGCTGCGCGCCATGGACACCGTCGCCCCCCTGCCGGCCGAGCCCGCCGCCGCCATCGCGGCCGACAGCCCCGCGCGTTTCATCAACCGCGAGCTTTCCTGGCTCGCCTTCAACACCCGTGTGCTGGAAGAAGCGGCGAATGCCCGCCACCCGCTGCTGGAGCGGCTGCGCTTCGTCGCCATCTCCGCCTCCAATCTGGATGAGTTCTATTCGGTGCGCGTCGCCGGGCTGATCGGCCAGGGCACCGCCGGCATCGGCACCCCCTCGGCGGATGGCCTGACGCCCGCCCAGGCGCTGGCCGCCATCCAGGCCGAGACCAAGTCGCTGCTCGCCGCGCAGCAGGATGCCTGGCGGGAGCTGCGCGGGCAGCTGGCCGGCGCCGGCATCATGGTCTGCGAGCCCGCCGGCCTGTCGCCCGAGGACCGCGCCTGGCTGGAGGGCTATTTCCTCGACCGCATCTTCCCGGTGCTGACGCCGCTGGCCGTCGATCCGGCGCATCCCTTTCCCTTCATCGCCAACCTCGCGCTCTGCATGGTCCTCAAGCTGGTGCGGGAGGAGGATGGGGGGACGATGCGCGCGCTGCTGCCGCTGCCGCCGCAGGTCGAGCGCTTCATCCGCCTGCCCGCCCATGCGCAGGCCGCCGGCGCGGCGGAACGCGGCGCGATCCGCTTCGTGATGCTGGAAGACCTGATCCTGCTGTTCCTCGACCGGCTCTTCCCCGGCTTCGTCCGCGCCGAGCATGGCCTGTTCCGGCTGATCCGCGACACCGACGTGGAATTCGAGGAGGAGGCGGAAGACCTGGTGCGCAGCTACGAGACGGCGCTGAAGCGCCGCCGCCGCGGCCGCGCGATCCGGCTGTCCGTCCAATCCTCCATGCCGCTCGACATGGTGGACCTGGTGGCGGAGGAGCTGGATGCGGACCGCGCCGGCGTGTTCTTCGTCGATGGCCTGCTGGGGGTGGCGGACCTCCGCCAGCTGATCGTGGACGACCGGCCCGACCTGCTGTTCACGCCCTACACGCCGCGCTTCCCGGAACGCATCCTGGACTATGGCGGCGACTGCTTTGCCGCCATCGCCGCGAAGGACATCGTCGTCCACCACCCCTACGAATCCTTCGACGTCGTCGTGCAGTTCCTGCGCCAGGCGGCGCGCGACCCGAATGTGGTCGCCATCAAGCAGACGCTCTACCGCACCACCCGCGACAGCCCGATCGCCAAGGCACTGATCGAGGCGGCCGAGGCCGGCAAATCCGTCACCGGCATCGTCGAGATCAAGGCCCGCTTCGACGAGGAGCGGAACATCGCGCTGGCCCGGGAATTGGAAGCGGCCGGTGTGCAGGTGGTGTTCGGCTTCGTGGAGCTGAAGACCCACGCCAAGGTCTCGCTGGTGGTGCGGCGCGAGAAGGAGGGCCTGCGCTCCTACGCGCATTTCGGCACCGGCAACTACCATCCCGTGACCGCGCGCATCTACACCGACCTGTCCTTCTTCACCGCCGATCCCGGCCTGACGCGCGATGCCGCCAAGCTGTTCAACTACATGACCGGCTATGCGCGGCCCGAGACGATGGAGGGGCTGGCCTTCTCCCCGCTCACCATCCGCCCCGCCCTGATGGGGCTGATCGAGCGCGAGATCGCCTTCGCCCGCGACGGCAAGCCGGCGACGATCTGGCTGAAGATGAACTCCCTGGTGGATGAGGCGCTGATCGATGCGCTCTACCGCGCGAGCCGTGCCGGCGTGCGCGTCGAATGCGTGGTGCGCGGGATCTGCTGCCTGCGCCCTGGCGTTCCGGGGCTTTCGGACAACATCCGCGTGAAATCCATCGTCGGCCGCTTCCTGGAACACAGCCGCGTCTATGTCTTCGGCAACGGCCACCGGCTGCCGGGGCGGCGGGCGCGGGTGTTCATCTCCTCGGCCGACCTGATGGCCCGCAACATGGACTGGCGCGTGGAGACGATGGTGCCCATCGAGAACCCGACGGTCCATGCGCAGATCCTGGACCAGGTGATGGCGGTGAACCTGCAGGACACGATGCAGAGCTGGGAGCTCGGCGCGGACGCCGTCTATCGCCGGCTGGACCCCGGCGCGAAGCCGGTCTCGGCGCATGAGTACTTCATGACCAACCCCTCCCTCTCCGGCCGCGGCAGCGCGCTGAACCGCCCGGCCCGCGCCGCGCGGCGCACGCGGCAGGACCGCGTGCTGCAGGATTGAGCCGCTTGGACCAGCACGCCGCCCGCCTCCGCGATCCCGCCGAAAGGCTGCGCCCGCCGCGCGTCGGCGTGGTGGACCTCGGCTCCAACTCCGTCCGGCTCGTGGTCTTCGAGGGGCTGTCGCGCAACCCGCTGACCATCTTCAACGAGAAGGCGGTGCTCGGTCTGGGCCGCGGGCTGCAGTCCACCGGGCGGCTGAACGACGCCGCGATCGGCCCGGCGCTGACCGTGCTGGCGCGCTACGCCGCGGTGGCGCGCGCGATGGGTGCCGAGCCCGTCGAGATCATCGCCACCGCCGCGACGCGGGACGCCGAGAACGGCCCCGACTTCATCGCCGAGATCACAAGCCGCCTGCCCGACACGCCGGTGCGCATCCTGAGCGGGGTCGAGGAAGGCGCGATGTCCGCCGATGGCGTGCTGCTCGGCTTTCCCGGCGCGGACGGCATCCTGGGCGACATGGGCGGCGGGTCGCTGGAGCTGGTCGATCTCGACCGCGGGCGGATGGGCGATGCGGCGTCCCTTCCCCTCGGCGCCATCCGGCTGGCCGACCGCGCCGGCGGCGATCCGGTGCGGGCGCGCGCCATCGTGGAGGGCGACCTGGCGCGCGTCCCCTGGCTGCGGCGTGGCGAGGGGCGGGATCTCTACCTGGTCGGCGGCGCCTGGCGTGCGCTGGCGCGGATGCATGTCGCGCAGACCGGCTACCCGCTGCACATCGTCCACCACTACGTGCTGCGGCGGGAGGAGGCGCGCGACCTCGCCGGCGTCGTCGCCAAGGCCGACCGCCGGCTGCTGGAGAAGATGCCCGGCGCGCCCCTGAAGCGGCTGGGCGACATGCCCTTCGCCGCGGTGGTGCTGCGCCGGCTGCTGCGGGCAACCGGCGCCAGCCGCGTGGTTTTCAGCGCCAACGGCCTGCGGGAAGGCTGGTACGCCCGTCTGCTGCCGCGCACGGTGCGGGAGGAAGACCCGCTGCTGGCCGCGGGGCGGGAACTCGCGGCCCGCTACGGCCGCGACACGGAACTGGCCCCCGCGCTCTGCCGCTGGACCGACGCGCTGTTCGAGACGGAGACCCCGCTCGAGGCCAATCTGCGCCAGGCCTGCTGCCTCGTCGCCGATATCGGCAGCCACGACCACCCGGACTACCGCGCCGAACACGCCTTCTACCGCGTGCTGCGCCAGCCCGGCGTCGGCGTGGATCACCACCAGCGCGCCTTCCTGGCACTCGTCGTCGCCACCCGCTACGACGCCGACGCGGCCGCGCCCTTCCTTCCGACGGCGCGGCTGCTGCTCGACGCGGCGGCGGCGAGGCGGGCGGAGACGCTGGGCGTCGCGCTGCGGCTGGCCTTCACGCTCTCGGGCGGCACGCCGGCGCTGCTGGCCGGCACGGCGCTGCGGCGCGTGGGTGGTGAACTGCGCCTGCGGCTGGTCGAAGGCAGCGGCGTGTTCGCCGGCGAGAGCGTGCAGCGCCGGCTTGATGCGGTCGCTGCGGCGCTCGGGCTCGGCGCGATGGTTGAAGTGGCGGGGGGATAGGCGCCTTGATGGCCCGCCCTGCAATCAGGCGAGCTTGAAGGCCGCCGCCGCCGTCCTGTCCAGGAAGGTCAGCCAGTTCGCCGGCACGCCGATCGTCCCGATCCCGAGGTCCTCGAGCGTCAGCTTCAGCGCCTTCTCGGTTTCGGGACCATAGGCCCCATCCACCTGGATGCCGGCGCCGAAGCACTGGTTCAGCGCGTTCTGCAGGAAGCACACGCGAGACTTCGAAACCTTGTTCCACCCGACCGACGAGCCGTTGTCGATATGGAAATGGTCGCGGTGAGCCAGGTCGTAATCGTAATTCAGGATCGTGCCGAAGTGCTTGCGAAGCACGGCTTCCACGCCGATGTAGAATTGCATGTCGCTCGGGAAGTTGAGCGTCACGAATTCCTTTCCGGCGAAGAAGATGCCGTCCAGGTCGAAGGCGCGGCCCAGCCCGTGGTACCCGGGCTTGCTGACATAGGCGCCAGCCGAGGTGATCACCTCGGCGGCGCCGAAGCTTGCCGGCACCGCGGCGAGCACCTCCGTCATCGCCCGGTCGAGCGCTTCGATGAAGGCACCTTCGCCCTTGAAGGGAAGCGGCTTGCCACGCGTCCCGTATCCGAAGCCGCTCTCCTTCGGATATCGGTCATAGTGGACGGGCACGCCCGCAAGGTCCCGGAAGGTGATCATCAGGGGTGTTCCCCACGACGCGGTGGCGCCGCGGCGCATGCCACACTTCGAGCGGATCGCGCAATGGAATTGCTGCGCAACGGCCGCGGCGCACAGCCGTCGTGCCGGCGCCCCCTCAGCGCGGCATCACCGGCGGCAGCAGCGCCGTCGGCCGGCGATCGGCGGTGCACATGTCGTTGTCGCGCGGCCGCACGCCGAAGCGCAGCCCGGCGCCCGCCGGGGCCAGCAGGTCATGGTCCTCCGGGCAGGCGGAGACGGGCTTCCAGTTCGCGCAGCCGCGCTCCGACACATCCACCTCCCGCCCCTCCTCCAGCCCGCAGCCGGCGAAGCCGAAGGTCTGCACCAGGCGCGGATCGGCGGTCATCAGCGTGACGAGCTTGCGGTCCTCGAAGAACACCGCCTCGAAGGCGCCGGGCACGACGGCGGAGGGCGCGCCGACGCGATACGGGCCGTGGGTGCGGAAGACGAAGGTCGGGCGCTGCATCGCCTGATCCAGCGCATGGGCGAAGACCAGCTCCCAATGCCCGTCCCGGAAGCTGAAGCGCCGCGTGCCCCAGCCGCCATACCAGGGCTCCGGCGCCGGGCTTTCCCAGACACCCGACAGCGCCTGCAGCCGCGCCCGCTCGGGCGGCGCATCGCCGGCCAGGGCTGTCCCCGCCGTCAGCAGCCACGCCGCTGCCAGCGCCATCGCGCGCATCGTCCCGCCGCACATCGCCCAAAACTCCTCATCCGGGCACGGGCGCCGCACGATGCGGCGTCCTGCACGAATGACGCGCGGGCGGGGGCGATTTCGACCGGCCGACGGGATGCCGGCCCTGGGTCAGCCGAAAATGTCGGCCGGGCTGTCGCGGCGCAGGCTCTCGCCCAGTTCGCGGCCCAGCCGCGCCGCCTCGGCGGGCGCGCCATGCAGGCTGCGCTTCAGCAGGAAGGACCCGTCGGCGCGGGCGACCAGCCCGGTCAGGTGCAGCTGCCCGTCGCCCAGCAGCCGCGCATGCCCGCCGATCGGCGTGCGGCAGGACCCGTCGAGGGCCGCCAGCAGCGCGCGCTCCGCCGTGCTGACCGCCTTGGCCTCGCGGTCCTCGATGGCCGAGAGCAGGTCCAGCAGTTCCACGTCGTCGGCGCGGACGGTGACGCCGACGATGCCCTGGCCGGCGGCGGGGACCATCGCCTCGGGGTCCAGCACGACGGAGGCCTCCGCCTCCAGCCCCAGGCGCCGGAGGCCGGCCAGCGCCAGCAGCGTGGCCGCCGGGCCGTCCGGGGCGCGCAGGCGGGACAGGCGGGTCTGCACGTTGCCGCGGATCATGCCGATGCACAGGTCCGGCCGGGCGTGCAGGATCTGCGACTGCCGCCGCACCGAGGCCGTGCCGACGAGCGCCGCCGGCGGCAGGCAGCCGAAGGGATCGGCGGGGTCGATCGGCCCGCAGCCCGCGCCCAGCACCAGCGCATCGCGGGCATCCTCGCGCGTCAGGGTGCAGGCCAGCACGATGCCCGGGGGCAGTTCGGTCTCCAGGTCCTTCAGGCTGTGGACCGCGAAGTCGATGCGGCCATCGGCCAGCGCTTCGTGGATTTCCTTCGCGAACAGGCCCTTGCCGCCGACCTCGGCCAGGCGGCGGTCCTGGATCCGGTCGCCCGAGGTGGCGATGGCGTGTTCCTCGAAGGCCTTGACGTCGCGCAGCACCGGGCAGAAGCGGGTGATCAGCCCGAGGAAATGCCGCGTCTGCCACAGCGCCAGCGGGGAGCCGCGGGTGCCGACGCGCAGCGGCAGCGACCGCAGATGCGCCTTGACCTGCGGATGCGCCGCGGCGCGGGGTTGGTCGCCGGCCGCGGCGCGGGGATGGCCTTCGCCCGCGGCGCGGACCTGGTTGGCCTGATGGGCCTGGTGCGAGGGGCCGCCGGGGTGGGATGCGGCCGGCGAATGGGCTACCGACATGGTGGCGCCTATTAGGGGCGCATTCCCGGTGACGAAAGTGGCCATGCCCGCAAAACAAGCCGGCCCGGAGCCCGTGGCGCTGCGGCCGGACCAGCTGATCCTCGGCATCGAAAGCAGCTGCGACGAGACGGCCGCCGCGGTGCTGCGCGGCGACGGCACGATCCTGGCCGAGGCGGTGCTGAGCCAGCTGGCGGACCACGCCCCCTTCGGCGGCGTGGTGCCGGAGATCGCGGCGCGCGCCCACCTGGCCCACCTGCCCGCCCTGGTGCGCCGGGTGCTGGACCACGCCGGCACGGACATGGCTGGCCTTTCGGCAGTGGCCGCGACCGCCGGGCCCGGGCTGATCGGCGGGCTGATCGTGGGCGCGACGCTCGGCAAGGGCATCGCGGCCGCGCGGGGAATCCCCTACCTCGCCATCAACCACCTGGAGGCGCATGCGCTGACGCCGCGGCTGCCGTCGGTGTCGCCCGATGGCCTTCGCTTTCCCTACCTGCTGCTGCTGCTTTCCGGCGGGCATTGCCAATGCGTCGCGGTGGAGGGGGTGGCGCGGCACCGCCGGCTCGGCACCACGCTCGACGACGCGGTGGGGGAGGCCTTCGACAAATCGGCCAAGCTGCTCGGCCTGCCCTGGCCGGGCGGGCCGCATCTGGAACGCCTGGCGGCGGGCGGCGACCCGGCGCGCTTCGCCCTGCCGCGGCCGATGCTCGGGCGGGCGGGGTGCGATTTCTCCTTCTCCGGCCTGAAGACCGCGGTGGCGCAGGTGGTCGGGAAGGGGTTGGACGCGGCGGCCCGGCGCGACCTGGCGGCCGGCTTCCAGGCCGCCGTCGCCGCCGTGCTCGCCGACCGCGCGCGGCACGCGCTGGCGATGCTGCCGGGCGCGACCGCGCTGGTGGTGGCGGGTGGCGTCGCGGCGAACGGGGCGGTGCGCGCAGCGCTGGCACGCGCTGCGGCCGGTGCCGGCCTTCCGCTGGTGGCGCCGCCCGTGCCGCTCTGCACCGACAATGCGGTCATGGTCGCCTGGGCGGGCATCGAGAGGCTGCGCGCCGGCCTGGTCGACGCCATGGACCACGCACCGCGGCCGCGCTGGCCGCTCGACCAGCTGGCGCCCGACCGGCCCCCGGTCGGCTGAGCCGCGCGGCGCGCCACCCGCGCACGTCGCCGCCCCCATGCCGCCGCGCGCTCCCCGCGGAGCGCCTGGCCGGCGCGCGGGGGCACGGTTGCATCCGCCGCGCCGGCTTCCCACTCTCAACCCATGCCCATTGCATGGCTTCCTGGACGTGGCGTGGTGGAGCTGACGGGGGAGGACCGCGTCGGCTTCCTGCAGGGCCTCGTCTCCAACGACGTCGCCGCCGCGGCGCCCGGGCGCGCCGTCTGGGCCGCGCTGCTGACGCCGCAGGGCAAGTACCTCGCCGACTTCTTCGTCCTGGCAGAGGCCGGCCGCCTTCTGCTGGACTGCGAACGGGCCGAGGCGCCGGCGCTGGTGCAGCGCCTGTCGCGCTTCCGTCTGCGCGCCCGCGTCGCGCTGCGCGATGCCTCGGCGGCGTTCGCGGTGCACGCCGCCTGGGGCGGCGCGGTGCCCGAGGCGGGCGCGATCGCCGCCCCCGATCCGCGCCTTGCCGAAGCCGGCTGGCGCATCCTGGCCGCGGCGCCGCTGCCCGGCACGGCGCCGGAGGCGGCGTATGACCTGCACCGCCTTGCCCTTGGCCTGCCTGCCGCTGCCGACCTCGACGCCGAGAAATCCGTGCTGCTGGAAGCCGGCTTCGACGAGCTGGCCGGCATTTCCTGGACCAAGGGCTGCTACATGGGGCAGGAGTTGACGGCGCGGACCAAGTATCGCGGGCTGCTTAAAAAGCGCCTTGTGCCGGTCGGCGTGGAGGGCGAGTTGCCGCCGCGTGGCACGGCCATCACCCGCGCCGGCGCGGAACTGGGTGAGATGCGCTCGGGCCGCGACGGGCTGGGCCTTGCCCTGCTGCGGATCGAGGCGCTGGCCGATCCCGCGCCGCTTTCGGCCGGCATGGCGCTGCTGCGGCCGCGGATCCCCGCCTGGATGCGCCTGCCGGCGCGCGAGCCGGCCTGAGGATCTGCGGGGGAGACATGGCGAGCACGACCGGGGGCGGAAGGCCCGCCGACACGCATGGGCCGGGCGTCCGGCTGCCGCCACCGATCATGGTCGCCGGCGTCATGGCGCTTGCCTGGGGGCTCGACCAGCTCTGGTCGGTGCAGATCGGGCCGCCGGCGCCCGGCCTCGGGGGGATGGTGATCTTCCTCGCGCTGGCGCTCTGCGGCTGGGCGTTGATCGCCCTGGTCCGCGCCGGGAACGACCCCCGTCCGGACAAGCCCGACGAGGCGCTGGTCGAGGCCGGCCCGTTCAGGTTCAGCCGGAACCCGATCTATCTCGGCTTCCTGCTCGGCGCGACCGGGCTGGCGCTCAGCTGGGGAACGCTGTGGGGCTGGCTCGGCGTGGTGGCGACCCATGCGCTGCTGGACCGGCTGGTCATCGCGCGGGAAGAGACCTACCTGGCCGCCCGCTTCGGCGCCGCCTACGAAGCCTATCGGGGGCGGGTGCGGCGCTGGATGTAGGTGCGGCGGGGCGCGGCTCGCGACCTTCAAGGAAGCCGGGCCGCCCGACCGGGCCGCCAGGTCATCCCACCGCCGCGCCAACGGCCTGCGCCAATCCGCGGAACTCGGCCGCGCGCGCGCTTTTGGGGCGCCAGGCCAGCGCCAGCATGCGCCCGGGTGTCGCCGGCGCTTCCAGCGGCCGCAGCTCCACCGGCGCATCGCCGACCACACCTCCCTGCACTGCCAGGCGCGGCAGCAGCGTCACGCCGAGGCCGCCGGCCACCATCTGCACCAGCGTGTGCAGGCTGGTCGCGGCGAAAGCGTCCTCCCCGGTGGTGCCCATGCCGCGCGGCAGGCCGCAGGCGGCCTCGGCATGGCCGCGCAGGCAGTGGCCGTCCTCGAGCAGCAGCACGCGTTCGCCGGCCAGCGCGCAGGCCGGCACGGCCGCCGACGCCGCCAGGTGGTGGCCGCGCGGCAGCGCGAGCAGGAAGGGGTCCTCGGCGACCGGCAGCGTCTCCATCGGGCCCTCGGCCGGCAGCGCCAGCAGCAGCAAATCGAGCCGGCCGGCATCGAGCCCCGCCACCAGGCGCTCCGTCAGGTCCTCGCGCAGCCAGAGCCGCAGGCGCGGGAAGGCCTGGCGCAGCGCCGGCATCAGGCGGGGCAGCAGGAAGGGCCCGATGGTCGGGATCACGCCCAGCCGCAGCGGGCCGGACAGCGGGTCGCGCGAAGCGGCCGCGGTCTCGGCCACCGCCTCCAGCGCCGCCAGCGCGGTGCGGGCGCGGGCGACCAGCTCCAGGCCGAGCGGTGTGAAGATCGGCCGCTTGGTGGGCGCGCCGCGTTCCAGGATGGCGGCGTCCAGCTGGCGTTCCAGCGCGATCAGCCCGGCCGAGAGGGTCGACTGCGTGACCGCGCAGGCCGTGGCCGCCCGCCCGAAATGCCCTTGCTCGGCCAGCGCGACCAGGTAGCGCAGCTGCTGCGGGGAGGGCAGGAACATCGAGCGCGTCGATCCTTCGGCCAGCGATCAGTGAGTGGCGCGAAGATACCGGCGCGGCGCAGCCTCGGCCATCCCGCCCATCCCGGCGCGGGTCCGGCCAGGAGAGCGACGCATGTTCCTCAGGATCGACCGGCTGCAGGTGGAGATGCCCCTGCCCAGCGAGCCCGACCCGGTGGCGGCCGCGGCGGTGCAGGAGCTGATGGGCGGCCGTTTCGGCGAGATGACCACCCTCAACACCTACATGTTCCAGAGCTTCAACTTCCGCGCCCGCGAGAAGCTGCGGCCCTTCTACGCGCTGATCGCCAACATTGCCGCCGAAGAGCTCGGCCATATCGAGTTGGTGGGTGCGGCGGTGAACGGCCTGCTGAACGGGGCGCAGCCGCAGGGCCGCACCACCGATGGCGACGCGGTGTTCAAGGACCTGTTCCAGCATGGCGGGCCGGGGCTGAAGGCGCATGTCGCGCCGGGCCCGAGCGCCGGCGTGGTCTGCGCCGACAGCCTCGGCAACCCGTGGAAGGGCGACTACATCTTCAACTCGGGGAACCTGGTCCTCGACCTGCTGCACAATTTCTTCCTGGAGAACGGCGCGCGCACGGCGAAGCTGCGCGCCTACCAGACCACCTCGAACCCGGCGGCGCGGCGGATGCTGGGCTACCTGTTCACCCGCGGCGGCGTGCATGCCGAGGCCTATGCGCGGGCGCTGGAACAGCTGACCGGCGTCGACATGAAGAAGATGCTGCCGATCCCGAACCTGCAGCCGGACCAGATCCCGGAGTCGCGGCCCTTCCTGGAGGAGGGCTGGCACCGGCGGCTCTATCGCTTCTCCACCAGCGACTATGACGAGATCCGCCAGATCTGGCACGGCCAGGCGCTGGACGGGTCGGGCCCGCTCGAGGTGCGCGACGGCCCGCCGGATGGCGGCCCGATGCAGCCGCTGGAGGAGATGCCGGAGGCCTTCATCCCCGACTACCATGCGGCCGAGATCCTGGAGATGGCCAAGAAGCTCTACGACAAGGCCAAGGGCTGACCTCGCCGCGTCACCCTCTCCCCGACGCGGGGAGAGGGCTGCGCGAGGCGCGCCCGGCCAAGCGCGCCGCCTCGCCCGGCCGCCTGCGTCACCTTCCCGTGCGCCCAGGCGGCCGGATTGCGGCAGGCCGGGCAGGTCCATCGGCCGCCTCGATCATCCGAGGCAAAATCTTGCGTTGGCCATTCCGATTGTGCAGTGCAATATGTCGCCCCGCGAGCGGCGCCGGCGCGAGCCGGCCTCCCCCAGAACCCAGCCGCTCCGGGAGACCAAAGGCATGCTGACCGTTGGCGACACCTTCCCCGCCTTCAAGCTGACCGCCGTCAAGGCGGGCCCCGAGGGTTTGGGCGGCCCCGGCAAGTCCTTCACCGAGATCACCGAGAGCACCGACGCCGGCAAGTGGAAGGTCGTGTTCTTCTGGCCGAAGGACTTCACCTTCATCTGCCCGACCGAGATCGCGGCCTTCGCCAAGCTGAACGGCGAATTCGCCGACCGCGACGCGGTGCTATACGGCGTGTCCTGCGACAGCGAGTTCGTGCACCTGAACTGGCGCGTCCACAACGAGGACATCCGCAACCTCGAGATCCCGATGCTGGCCGATGTGAAGCGCGAGCTTTCGGCGGCGCTCGGCATCCTGGACAGGTCGGCCGGCGTGCCGCTGCGCGCGACCTTCATCGTCGACCCCGACCAGACCATCCAGTGGGTGGGCGTGAACGGGCTGAACGTCGGCCGCAACCCGCAGGAAGTGCTGCGCGTGCTCGACGCGCTGCAGACCGACGAGCTCTGTCCCTGCAACTGGGAAAAGGGCAAGGACGTGCTGAAGCCGCAGGAGCTGTTCGCCAAGGCCGCCTGACGGCGGCTGGCGCGCGCCATTCGAGAACTCCCCCCCACCCCAGCCCTCCCCCCGCAACGGCGGGGGAGGGAGAGAAGCCCTCCCCGCTGCGCGGGGGAGGGTTGGGTGGGGGTGCTCCCCACCCTTCCCCCGAAGGCCCTTCCCCCCATGTCCCTCGAAGCCATCCGCAACCGCCTGCCCGACTACGCCAAGGACCTGAAGCTCAACATCGGCAGCCTGGCGACCGAACCCGCGCTGACCACGCAGCAGCGCGCCGGCACCTTCGTCGCCTCTGCGATCGCCAGCCGCAACGCGGCGCTGACCGCGGCGCTTGTGGCGGAGTTCGGCGCGCAGCTGAGCACCGAGGCGCTGACCGCCGCCAAGGCCGCGGCCGCCATCATGGGCATGAACAACGTCTACTACCGCTTCACCCACCTGGTCGGCGGCGACTATGCCTCGATGCCCGCGAAGCTGCGCATGAACGTCATGGCCCGGCCGGGCGTGGACAAGGCGGATTTCGAGCTGTGGTCGCTCGCCGTCTCCGCCATCAACGGCTGCGGCATGTGCATGGAAAGCCATGAGAAGGTCGTGCTGCATGGCGGGCTGAGCAAGGAACAGGTGCAGGCCTCGGTCCGCATCGCCTCGGTCGTGCATGCGGTGGCCGCGGTGCTGGACGCCGAGGCCGCGCTGGCCGCCGGCCTGCAGGCGGCGGCCTGACCGGCGTGGCCCGCCGCCCCCGGGACGGGGCGGCGGGCCGGAACGGCTTCCGAACGGTCCCGCGCCGCTCAAAACCCTTCGTCAATGCCGGCGGGTGCAGGCTGCCCGCATGCAGCCCATGCCCCAGCGCGCGCTTGGCGAACGCGAACGCTTCGTCGCCTTCGCCTTCGCGGCGGCGGACCTGCTCGTCGAGATCGGGCCGGACCAGCGGATCGTCTTCGCGGCCGGCGCGTTCAGGGCGCGGCTTGGCAACCCGCCCGAATCCTTCATCGGCCAGCCCGCCGTGAACCTGCTGGCGCTGGAGGACCGGCCGACCTTCGCCGCCGCCCTTGCCGTCCTGCCCGCCCGCGGGCGCCTGCCGCCCACCAGCTTCCGGCTGGCCGATGCGGCGCGCACGCCCGTCGCGATCTCCGGCCTGCACATGCTGTCCTTCGGGAAGGAGGGGCAGGTGTGCATGGCGATCTCTCCCCTGCCCAGCGCGCCGGAGCCGCGCCTTGCCGAGCCCGGCGACCTGCTGCGCGAAGGCCGGGAGAGGATGCAGGCCGGCGGCGGCGCCGCGATCGGGCTGATCGAACTCGGCGAGGTGCCGCCGGAGGGCCTGGCGCGGCGCATCGACAGCGTGCTGGCGCAGGAAGTGCCGCCGGGGACGCTGGCCGCACGGCTAGGGCCCGGCCGCTACGGGCTGCTGCCGGATGCCGGGGCGGGGCCGCTCGACCTCGGGGCGCTGGCGGGCCGGCTCGGCGAGGCGCTCGAGCAGGAAGGTGCCGATGCGAGCGTCTCCACCTCCGCCCTGCCTCTGGCGACCGACGGGCTGACATCGGCACAGGCGGCGCGCGCGCTGCGCTACGGGCTCGGCGCCTTCGCGCGCCTGGGCGGCGAGGGGCTGCGCGGCGCCGGCTTCGCGGACGGGCTGGGCGGCGTCGTCGCCATGCTCGGCCGCCGCGCGGCGACGCTGCGGCGGATCGTCTCCACGCGCGACTTCCGGCTGGACTTCCAGCCGATCGTCGACCTGGCGACGCGGCAGGTCCACCACCATGAGGCGTTGCTGCGCCTGGAACCCGGGCTGCTGGCGCCCGGCGAGGGACCGCAGGACTTCGTGGCGCTCGCCGAGACGCTCGGCCTGACGGAGGAGCTTGACCTCGCGGTCGCGACGCTGGCGCTGGCCGGCAGCGCGGCCCTGCCGGAGGGGCAGCGGATCGCCTTCAACATCTCCGGCCTGTCCGCGCAGTCGGCCGGCTTCCGGACGCGGCTGCTCGCCCTGCTCGACCGCGACCCGCGCGGCGCCTCTCGGCTCATGGTGGAACTGACGGAGAGCGCCGAGATCGAGGAGGAGGCCTTCGCCGCCGCCACCCTGCAGGCGCTGCGGGCGCGCGGCGTGCCGGTCTGCATCGATGATTTCGGCGCCGGCGCGGCGGCCTTCCGCTACCTGAAGGCCTTCCCGACCGACTATGTGAAGGTGGACGGCGCCTTCGTGCATGCCGCCCTGAGTTGCGAGCGCGACCGCAGCTTCGTCGCGGCGATGGTCGATCTGTCGATCGCCGTCGGCGCGCGGGTGGTGGCGGAGCGGATCGAAACGGAGGAGGCGGCGGCGGCGATGCACGGCCTCGGCGTGCATTACGGCCAGGGCTGGCTGTTCGGGCGGCCGGGGCCGCTATAGCACGACCGCCCGCCGATCCATGCGAGCAAGGACATTACGCCCACGGCCGGGCCGCCGAAACAAATGGAGCGGGCAGGGGAATGGGCGCGACAGGGATTGAACCTGTGACCCCCACCGTGTCAAGGTGGTGCTCTCCCGCTGAGCTACGCGCCCGGCCCGACGGGACGCGCTGAATATCGCGCCGGCCGAGGCTGCGCAACCCTGCGGCGCGATCGCCGGTGCGGGCCGCCGCGGCGGGGTGACAAGACCGGCGCGGCTGTGGCTTGATCGGCGTACGCATGGACCTTCCCCCACCTCCCCCCGCCGAGATCGCGCCGCCGCCCTTCCGGGTGGTGCGGCCGGAGCGGCAGGTGATGCCGGTGGTCTTCGCCTCCCCACACAGCGGCACGCATTACAGCGCCGCCTTCCTGGCCGAGGCGCGGCTCGATCCATTGTCGCTCCGGCGCAGCGAGGACAGCTTCGTCGACGAGTTGTTCGCCGCCGCGGCCGAGCATGGCGCGCCGCTGCTGGCCGCGACCTTTCCGCGCGTCTTCTGCGACGTGAACCGCGAGCCCTGGGAGCTTGATCCCGGCATGTTCGACGGGCCGCTGCCGGCCTGGGTGAACAGCGCCAGCCCGCGTGTCGGCGCCGGGCTCGGCACCATCGCGCGCGTGGTTGCGACCGGGGAGCCGGTATATCGCCACAAGCTGTCCTTCGCGGCGGCAGAGGCGAGGATCCGCACCTATTGGCAGCCCTACCATGCGGCGCTGGCGGCGCTGATCGCCGAGACGCGGGCGAGCTTCGGCTGCTGCCTGCTGCTGGATTGCCATTCCATGCCGACGCACCCGGCCACCTCCTCCCCACCCGCGGATTTCGTGCTCGGCGATGCGCATGGCACCTCCTGCGCGCCGCGCGCGACGCGGCTGGTGGAGGAGGCGCTGTCGGGCATGGGGTATCGGGTGCGGCGCAACGATCCCTATGCGGGAGGCTACGTCACGCGCCATTACGGGGTCCCGCGGGAGCGTGTGCATGCGCTGCAGATCGAGATCGCGCGGCGGCTCTACATGGATGAGGCGCGGGTGGAACGCGCGCCGGGCATCGGCCCCTTGCAGCGGGACCTCGGCCGGCTGATCGCACGGCTGGCACAGGCGGATTTCGGGTTCCTCGCCTGACCACGGGCGCCAGGCCCTGCCGGGCCGCGACGCCGGGCTGAACCGGCGGCGGCCGGGCCGCCTTTGGCCCCGCGCTTCAGGACCTTCGGCGGGCACAACCAGTGCGAGCGCGAGCTGAGACGCGATTGTCCTGACAATTGTTGGAAGGTTGCCTGGGCGGCTGCGATGGACGCTGCTCGACGTCGACGAAAAAAAGCGGCGGTGCCTTGCGGCACCGCCGAGTTTAGGGAGGAAACGTCCAAGAAAGACAGCAAGCCGAAGACTTCGTCTTGCTGCGATGCACAAGATAAGTGGGCGGCCAGGGCGGCGCAAGCCGTTTTTTTGCGGTGCAGCAGACATTGCCGTTATGCCACCCAGACATGGCGTGGCGCGTTCAACTCGCGTGTGAAGATTGCCGTCGGCGCAACCTGCGTTTCGTCTGCCGCAACGGCACGTCCGCACGGCTCCCGTCCGGCCTTCAGCCCAAGCCGGCGGCCGCGGAGAATTCGGCGCGAATCGCCGCCCCGTGCTCGTCGAGGCGCGGCACCGGGCCGAAGGCGTGCGGCGCGCCGGTCAGCCGCGCTGCGGGGGCGGCCATGCTGACCGGGCCGGCGGGGGTCGCCACCTCCACCCGGCGCAGGGCGGGGTGGCGGGCGAACTCGGCCACGCCGTTGACGAAGCCGAAGGCAGTGCCGGCGGCCCGCAGCCGCGACGCCGCCTCCGCCCGCGTCAGCCGCGCGAAGGCGGTGGCGATATGGGCGTCCACGCCGGCGCGGTTCGCCACGCGTTCGGTGTTGCTGCGCCAGCCCTCGCGCCCGGGCAGGCCGGGCTCGGCCAGCACGCCGGCGCAGAAGGCGGCCCATTCACGCTCGTTCTGGATGGAGATCAGCACCAGCGCGCCATCCGCGGTCGCAAAGGCGCCATAGGGGCAGATCGAGGGATGCGCGAGGCCGACGCGCTCCGGCGCGCGGCCGGTGCCTTCGTAGAACATCAACGGGACGTTCATCCAATCGGCGATGGCGTCGAACAGGCTGACGGCGATGCCCTTGCCCTGGCCGGTGATGCCGCGCTCGATCAGCGCCTCCAGCACGGCGGCATGGGCGGCGTGGCCGCAGCCGATATCGACCAGCGAGACCCCGACCCGCCCGGGCCCCGCCGGATGGCCGGTGATGGCGGCGAGCCCGCTCTCGGCCTGGACCAGCAAATCATAGGCCTTCATGGCGGCATACTCGCCCTCCTCGCCATAGCCGGAGATGTCCACGGTGATCAGCCGCGGGTGCCGGGCGCGCAGGGCGTCGCTGCCGAAGCCGGCGCGGGCGAGCGCGCCGGGGGCGAGGTTCTGGATGAAGACATCGGCCTTCGCGACGAGGCGCGCGAACAGCGCCTTGTCGGCCGGGTCCTTGATGTCGAGGGCGATGCTTTCCTTGCCGCGGTTCAGCCAGACGAAGTAGCTGGACTGGCCGGAAGCCGCCTGGTCGTAGCCGCGGGCGAAGTCGCCCTCCGGCCGCTCCACCTTGATCACGCGGGCGCCGGCATCCGCCAGCTTCACCGAGCAGGTCGGCGCGGCGACGGCCTGTTCCAGCGTCACCACCAGCAGGCCCGCCAGCGGCCCCTTTTGCGCAAGATCGGTCAAGCGTCCCTCCCTGGACCGGCGGCTGCCGGCTGCGTAACAGACTTCGCCGCCAGACCGGGAGGCCCGACATGCCGAAGAGCTGGGATCAGAAATTCGGCGGCGCCAAGCCGCCGCATGTGGTGGTGCTGGACAAGCCCTTCGCCGGCGTGCCGGCGGGCGCGAAGCTGTTCATCGCCTCCCCCGCGCTGCTGGAGGAACGCCTTCGGGCCATCCCCCGCGGCGAGACCCGCGACCCCGCCGCGATCCGCGCCGAGCTGGCGGCCGAGAACGGGGCGGCGGCGACCTGCCCGGTCTCCACCAGCATCTTCCTGCGCATCGTGGCGGAGCGCGCGATGGAACAGGCCGCGGCGGGGCAGGACCCGGCACCCTTCTGGCGGGCGATCGGGCCGGAGACGCCGCTGGCGCGCAAGCTGAGCTGCGGGCCGGACGAGATCCGGCATCGGCGGGCGCTGGAGGCTCAATAGCTCCGCGGCATCCCCAGCACATGCTCGCCGAGGTAGCTCAGGATCAGGTTCGTGCTGATCGGCGCCACCTGATAGAGCCTGGTCTCGCGGAACTTGCGCTCGATGTCGTATTCCTCGGCGAAGCCGAAGCCGCCATGGGTGTTCACGCAGGCCTCGCCGGCGGCCCAGGACGCCTCGGCGGCGAGCATCTTGCCCATGTTCGCCTCCTCCCCGCAGTTCTCGCCGCGCTCGAATTTTTGCAGGCCCTGCTGCACGATGGCCTCGGCGGCGCGCATCTGGGCATAGGCGCGGGCGATCGGGAACTGCACGCCCTGGTTGGCGCCGATCGGGCGGCCGAAGACCACGCGCTCCTTCGCATAGGCCGTGGCGCGCGCGATGAACCACTTCGCGTCGCCGACGCATTCCGCGGCGATCAGCAGCCGCTCCGCATTCATCCCGTCCAGGATGTAGCGGAAACCCTTGCCTTCCACGCCGACCAGGTTCTCGGCGGGAACCTCGAGGTTGTCGAAAAACACCTCGCAGGAATTGTGGTTCATCATGGTGCGGATCGGGCGGATGGTCAGGCCGTTGCCCACCGCGCTGCGCATGTCCACGATGAAGGTGGACAGCCCCTCGGTTTTCTTCGCCACCTGGTCGCGCGGCGTCGTGCGGGCCAGCAGAAGCATCAGGTCCGAATGCTCGGCGCGGCTGGTCCAGATCTTCTGGCCGTTGACGACGTAGCGGTCGCCGTCGCGGCGCGCCGTGGTGCGCAGGCTGGTGGTGTCGGTGCCCGACGTGGGCTCGGTCACGCCGAAGGCCTGCAACCGCAGCTCGCCGCGGGCGATGGCAGGCAGATAGCGCGCCTTCTGGAGCGCGCTGCCATGCCGCAGGATCGTGCCCATGATGTACATCTGGGCGTGGCAGGCCGCGCCGTTGCAGCCGGAAGCCTGGATCTCCTCCAGGATCGCCGCGGCGCCGGAGAGCTTCAGGCCGGCGCCGCCATATTCCTCTGGGATCAGCGCGGCGAGCCAGCCGGCCTCGGTCAGCGCGGCGACGAAGTCGGTCGGGTAGGCGCGGCGCTCGTCGAGCGCCCGCCAGTATTCGCCGGGGAAGCGGGCACAGAGCTTGCGCACCTCGGCGCGGATCTCGGCATGCGGGTCGGCGGCGTCGTGCATGTCCATCGGTCTGGCCTCGCGAAGCGCGGTGCGGCCGGCGGGAAGCCGCGGGGGCAACGCGCATACACCAATCCGGCCGGGGATGCGACGGCGCGCCCCCTCCCCGCCTTCGCAGCCGGGCCGGGCCTGGGCTAGCCTGCCGGCACGGCGCCCCGACGCGGCGCAGGGAGGACACGCATGCTTTCCGACACCGCCGCCCAGCCCTGGCGGCAGGAGGTCTTCGACGTGCTGAAGGCCGCCGGCGTGAAGCACATCGCCTATGTCCCCGATGCCGGCCACGCCACCGCCATCCGCCTCGCCGAGGCCGATCCCGACATCCATGCCGTGGTCCTGACGACGGAGGAGGAAGGCATCGGCTACCTCGCCGGCGCCTGGCTCGGCGGGGAACGCGGCGCGCTGCTGATGCAATCCTCGGGCGTCGGCAACTGCATCAACACGCTGGGCCTCGCCGCGATGGCGCGCATGCCCCTGCTGATGGTGGTGACGCTGCGCGGCGACTGGGCGGAGTTCAACCAGCACCAGAACCCGATGGGCCAGGCGACGGAAGCCGCGCTGCGGCTGATGGGCGTGCTGACCTGGCGCGCCGACCGGCCGGAGGACGTGGCCCCCCTGCTGCGCGGCGCCGCCACCATGGCCTTCGACGGCGACGCCGCCTGCGCGGTGCTGCTGGGGCAGAGGCTGATCGGCGCGAAGGAGTGGGTGAAGTGACCGCGGGCGGAACCCTCGACCGGCGCGAGACCGTCGCCGAATTGCTGCGCGACCGCGGCGGGCTGCTGGTGGTCAGCGGCCTCGGCTCGCCGAGCTACGACGTCATGGCGGCCGGCGACCACGACCTGAACTACTACCTGTGGGCGGCGATGGGCAGCGCGATGACGGTGGGGCTGGGGCTGGCCATCGCGCAGCCGGACCGCCCGGTCGCCGTGATAACCGGCGATGGCGAGGCGCTGATGGGCTTCGGCGCGCTGGCCACCATCGCGCTGCGCCGGCCGCGCAACCTCTCCATCGTCATCCTGGACAACGGGCATTTCGGAGAGACGGGGATGCAGCCGAGCCATGCCGGCCAGGGCATCGAGTTCACCAAGGTCGCCGCCGCCTGCGGCTTCCCGGTGGTGGATCTGGTGACGGAACGCCAGCACCTCGAACCGCTGCGCCGGCGCATCAATGCCTGCGAAAGCCTGAACCTGGCGACGGTGAAGATCGCGCCCGGCAACCCGCCGCGCGTGTTACCGCCGCGCGATTCGGTGCATGTGAAGAACCGCTTCCGCGCGCAGCTCGGCTTCGGCGTGAACTGAAGCGCGCCTGCGGGCCGCGAGGCCCGGATCGGGGCACCCGACACCAGGCAGGACAGGAGGACGTGGCGATGAGCCAGGCCAAGGAATTCCACAACCTCGACGCCCCGCTGGGCGGCATCCCGCGCGAGCTGGCCCCCGGGGTGACGACGGAAATCTTCCCCGGCGAGGGCGCGATGCTGTCCATCGTCACCATCGCGCCCCATGCCTCCGGCACGCTGCATTCCCACCCGGAGGAGCAATGGGGCGTGCTGCTGGACGGCAGCGCGATCCGCATCCAGGGCGAGGAGGAGATCGCCGTGAAGAAGGGCGATTTCTGGCGCACCCCGGGCGGCGTGCCGCACACCATGCGCGCGGGGCCGGAGGGCGCGCGGGTGCTCGACATCTTCGCCCCCCCGCGCCCCGAATATCGCGTGCCCGGCAAGGGGTTCGGCACGGGCTGACCAAGGCCCGGCCTGCTCCGTGTCACCAGGGAGGAAACAATGATCCATCACAGCCTCACGCGACGGCTGCTGCTCGCGCTCGCCGGCACCGGCCTCGCCGCGCCGGCGCTGCGCGCGCAGGGCAGCTGGCCCACCGGGCCCGTTCGCATCGTCGTGCCCTTCGCGCCGGGCGGGTCCACCGATGCGGTGGCGCGGCTGGTCTCGGCCGGCATCTCGGGCCGCATCGGCCAGCCGGTGGTGGTGGAGAACCGCTCCGGCGCGGCCGGCGCGCTCGGCACCGATGCGGTCGCGAAGGCCCGGCCGGACGGCCAGACCTGGCTGCTGACCTTCGACAGCCATGCGGTGCTGCCCGCGCTGGTGCAGAACCTGCCCTTCAACCTGACGCGCGACCTCGATCCGGTGATGCTGATCGGCGGCGCGCCCTATGTCGTCGCGACCCGGCCGGACAAGCCCTATCGCAGCCTGGCCGAGCTGGTCGAGGCCGCCCGCGCGCGACCGGACGCCGTCTCCTACGGTTCTACCGGCAACGGCACGATCGGCCACCTAACGATGATGCTGCTGCAGGCGCGCACCGGCACGCGCATGCCCCACATCGCCTATCGCGGCGGCGGGCTGGCGGTGAACGACACGGTCGCCGGCCATGTCGAGGTGATGATCGGCAGCGCCGCGCTGGTCGCGCCGCACATCGCCGGCGGCACGCTGCGCGCGGTGGCGCAGTTCGGCCCGACGCGGCTGCCCGCGCTGGCCCAGGTGCAGACCAGCGAGGAAGCCGGCTTCCCCGGCCTGCAGGCCGAAGCCTGGTGGGGCGTCTTCGCCCCCGCCGGCACCCCCGCGCCGGTGGTCGCGCGCACGCACGCAGCCCTGCGCGAGACGCTGTCCGAACCCCGCATCCGCACCCAGATGGAGCAGGTGCAGCAGGCCCGGCTGGTGCTGTCGGACCCGGAGGGCCTGCGGGTCTTCCTCGACGCGCAGATCGAGACCTGGGGCCGCGTGGTGCGGGAGAACGCCATCCACCCCGACTGAAGGCGCGCGCGGCGCTCAGCGCAGCAGCGGCAGCACGCTGAGCGCCAGCAGCACGCCCATGGCGATGTTGAAGCGGCGCAGCGCGGTGGCATTGCGCAGCAGCCGCCGCGCCCCGGCGCCGATCGCGGCCCAGACCGCCAGGCAGGGCAGCGACACTGCGCCGAAGACCAGCGCGATCAGCGCCACCTGCGGCGCCAGCGCCTCGCCGGCCGTAGTGTAGCCGGTCATCGCAGCGCCGCTGATCATCCAGGCCTTCGGGTTCACCCACTGGAAGGCCGCCGCCCCCCAGAAGCCGAGCGGCGGCCGCGCCTCCCCCTCCCCCGGCGGCGGGGCGGTCGCGATCTTCCAGGACAGCCACAGCAGCCAGGCCGCCGAGACCCAGCGCAGCACGGCGTGCAATTCCGGGCTCGCCGCCAGCGGCCCCGCGAGCCCGAGCCCCACCACCAGCAGCATGGCGGAAAAGCCGAGCGTGATGCCCATCATGTGCGGCCGCACGGCCCGCACCCCGTGGCCCGCGGTGGCGGCCGCCACCATCAGCACGTTCGGCCCGGGCGTGACGGAGCCGGCGATGGCGAAGCCCAGCAGCGGCAGGAGGTCCGGCATGGCCGGGCTTCTAGGTCAGAATTATTGACCTATCAAGCCCGGTGGCGCGTCACCAACCGCCCCGGCCTTTCGCCGGTGGCGCCCTTGCCGGCCTTGAAGGTCGGCACGCCGTTCAGCCAGACCTCCTCGATGCCGATGGAAGGCTCCTTCGGGTTCTCGAAGGTCGCGGCGTCAATCACCGTCGCCGGGTCGAACAGCACCAGGTCGGCAAAGGCGCCTTCGCGCAGAATCCCGCGATCGACGATGCCATAGGCCTCCGCGCAGCGGCCGGTCATCTTGTGGATCGCCGTCTCCATGCTGAACAGGCCGAGGCCCCGCGCATAATGGCCGAGCACGCGCGGGAAGGTGCCCCACAGCCGCGGATGCGGATGCGCGTCATGCGGGATGCCGTCCGAGCCGATCATCGACATCGGATGCGCCATGATCCGCCGGACGTCGTCCTCGTCCATCTGGAAGCTGATCTGGCCGGCGGGCAGCAGGCGCTCGGCGGCTTCGCGGATGTCGGTGTTCCAGCCGCGCGCGATCTCGCTCAGATACCGGCCGGCCATCTCCGGGTGCGGCACGGACCAGGTGACCATGACGGCCACGTCGTCGCGCAGCCGGTCCGGCATCAGCACGGTGGAGCCGGCCGGATAGGGGTAGACGTCATAGGCGAGCAGCTGCGTGCGGGCATAGGCTTCGAGCAGCGGCAGTGTCTGCACGCTGCGCCCGTAATTTTCCGGCATCGAGCATTTGTGGTGGCTGATCTGCACCTGCACGCCGGCGCGCTTGGCCGTAGCCATCGTCTCCTCGATGGAGGCGAGGATGGTGTTGGCCTCGTCGCGCATATGCGTGGAGTAGAGGCCGTCGAAAGGCTTCAGCGCCTCCGCGATCGCCACCACCTCGTCGGTCGTCGCATGCATGTTCGGCTTGTAGTAGAGCCCGGTGGAGAAGCCAGAGGCGCCTTCGGCCATGGACTGCTTCACGCGGGCATGCATCCGCGCGATCTCCTTGTCGGTCGCGGCGCGATAGACGTCGCCTTCCATCGCCTCGACACGCAGCGTCTGGTTACCGACCAGGGCGTAGACGTTGACTTCCGAGCCCCTGGTGTTGATCTCGTGCGCATACTCGGAAAAATCGCCGAAGCGCCACCAGCCCTCGGCGCCCACGAGATCGAGCGGCGGCGGCGGCGCCGACTTGAACCGCGCCGGCGCCAGCGACACGCCGCAGCAGCCGCAGACCACGGTGGTGACGCCCTGGCTGGTCTTGCAGAGCGTGCCCTGCTCGCCCATCAACACGGCGCGGTCGTCATGGGTGTGGGCGTCGATGAAGCCCGGCGCGAGCGCCTTGCCGGTGGCGATCACCTCGCGGTCCGCGCTCGCGGCGCCGAGGTCGCCGATCGCCACGATGCGCCCGCCCGTCACGCCGAGGTCGCCGGTGCGGCGCGGCCCGCCGGTGCCGTCGAAGATCATGGCATCGCGGATGATGAGGTCGCAGCGGAGCGCCATGGGATGCCTTCGAATCTGAGCGCCACGGGCCGAACCGGCGCGCCGGCCGCAAGGATGACGGTCAGCCAATCAGGTTTGCGGCGCAGAGCCAAGCCCGGGGCGGCGGCGAGCCTGACGCTGCCCGCCGCGCCGGTCGAAAAGCGCATTCATCGCATCGCATCCACTTACCGTCCCGCCTCGCGGCGGTTACAAATGTCGCCGGAGAGGGTCGGGGCGATCGGACATGGCTGAGACGAACTGGGGCGCCGATGGCGCGCCGACGGGGAATGTGTATCTCGACACCCTCATCATGGGCGGCGCCTGGGTCGAGACGCTCGGCACCGGCGTCACCCTCACCTGGTCGACCGCGAATTCCGGCTTCTTCACGACGCACTACTTCTCCGACCAGCCGAGCTGGACCACGACGCAGACCCAGGCGCTGCGCGACGCCCTGCAGGCTTGGGCCAATGTGGCCGACATCACCTTCGTCGAGAGCACGCAGGACGATGGCGACCTCGACCTCCGCTTCATCCGGATCACCACGGACCAGATGGATTTCTGGGTCGGCGAGAATGTGTCCGGCTCGGCCGAGCCGCCGATCTCGCCGAACAGCAAGCCGCTGACCGCCGTCTTCGCCGATGACCGGATGTCCTTCACGGACGGGTTGTTCCCGGGCGGGCTCGGCTTCCGGACGCTGGTGCACGAGATCGGCCACATGCTCGGCCTGGCGCATCCGCACCCCGACAGCGAGGGCGACCCGGCCTTCCCGGGGGTCGTGGAATCCTCCGATCTCGGCGATTACGGCCTGAACCAGAGCCTCTTCACCGTGATGAGCTACAACAGAACCTCGATCGGAACCTCCACGGTCTTCGTGGCAACCGGCAATTCGAGGGGTCCTTCGGCCTTCGACATCGCCGCGATCCAGGCCCTCTATGGCGCCAACACCAGCTTCGCGGCGGGAAACGACATCTATGTGCTGCCGTCGGACAACAGCGCCGGCACCGGCTGGACCACCATCTGGGACACCGCCGGCACCGACCGCATCGACGGGACCGATTCGACCGTCTCCCTGATCATCGACCTGCGCCCGGCACCCCTGACCGGGCCGCATGCCGGCGGCTATGCCTCCTTCCGCTTCGGCGTCTTCGGCGGCTTCACCATCGCCAACGGCGTGCTGATCGAGAACGCGATCGGCGGGTCGACGCATGACATCCTCTACGGCAACGAAGGCGCCAACTCGATCAACGGCGGCACCGGCGGCGACGATCTCGTCTACGGCTATGGCGGCAACGACACGATCGTCACCGCGACCGGCAGCGACCGCATCTATGGCGGTGGCGGCAACGATTCCATCGCCACCGGCAATGGCGGCTCGGACCGCGCCTCCGGCTCGGCCGGGAACGACACGCTGAGCGCCGATGGCGACGCCGCCACGCTGTCTGGCGGTGTCGGCAACGATTTCATGACCGGCACCAGCCTCGGCGCGGACCTGCTCAACGGCGATGCGAATGACGACGTCATCGATGCCCGCGGCGGCAACGACACGGTGGACGGCGGCGCCGGCGCCGACACGGTGCTGGGCGGCGCGGGCAATGACGAGCTGTTCGGCGATTCCGGCACGGACCTTATGTACGGCGAGGATGACGACGACACGCTGTATGGATGGAGCGCGTCCGACACCCTGTTCGGCGGCGGCGGCAACGATGTGGTGCTCGGCCACAGCGGCAACGACAGCATCGCCGGCGGCAAGGGCGAGGACAACATCTCCGGCGGCCCCGGCGCCGACACCGCCACCGGCGACGAGAACGACGACTACATGCAGGGCGGCGACAACAACGACAGCCTGCTCGGCGGCGAAGGCAACGACCGGCTCTTCGGCGATGCCGGCGCGGACCGCCTGCGCGGCGAAGCCGGCGCCGATACGGTCGATGGCGGCGCCGAAAACGACTTCGTCTGGGGCGGGACCGAAGATGACCTGCTCCTCGGCGGGAACGGGAACGACTACCTCTCCGGCGATGGGGATGACGACACGCTGCAAGGCGGCGGCGGCAACGACCGCCAGTTTGGCGGCTACGGCAACGACTCGGTAGAGGGCGGCGAAGGCGACGACTACGTCTCCGGCGGCTTCGACAACGACACGCTGAGCGGCGGGGCCGGCGCAGACACGCTGGCCGGCGGGGCCGGGCGCGATACCTTCGTCTTCGCCTCCATCGAGGATTTCCTGTTCGGCACTCCCGACGTGATGCTGGACTTCAATCCGAGCAGCCGGTCGGGCGACGTGATGGATTTCCGGCTGGTCGACGCCAACACGCGGCTGGACGGCGACCAGTCCTTCGCCTTCTACGCCACCAGGCCCGAGACGGTTGGGATCGCGACGCTTTGGCTGGAAGCTGATCGCGACGGCCTGGCGACGCTGTTCGGCGAAGTCAGCGGCGACGGGATCGCGGACTTCGCCATCGGGCTCGGCAGGGTGCGGCCGCTGACCGAGGCCGTCTTCCTGCTGTAGGGCGTGATCGCCGGGCGGCGGGACGTCCGACGGCGTGGATCACGCGTTCAGACAAGACGTTGGACCAGCATCCGCGCTTCAGTCGGCGTGGATCAAGGTCCAGCCGGCGGGGCCTGCCCGGCCCGGGAAGCAGGACCGGCCGCCGGGCGTGCGCCGCCGCCCCTGCCCGCCGGGAGCCCCGGCGTGGCGACGGCCCTGCTTGGCGACGGACGTGACCGGAGCCATACGGGGACGACGAACCACGCTCCGGGCCGCGCCGTTCAGCCCGCCATGAGGCCGGGCAGCACGCCTTCGGTCAACAGCGCGTGCATCTCCTGCACCTGGCCGGGCACGCGGGGCACGTCGGGGTTTGCGGTCATCGCCACGGAGAGCCCGAGCGAGGGCAGCAGGTAGAGCATCTGCCCGCCATAGCCCCAGGCGAAGACCACGCGGTGGCCTTCCGCCTCCGCGATCCACCAGCCGAGGCCGTACATCTGCCCGCTCCAGGCAGAGCGCGCCTGCGGCACCCAGGCCTCCCGCGCGAAGTCCGGCGGCACCAGCCCCTGCCCGCCGAGGCGCCAGCACTCGCCGAAGGCCAGCAGCGCGCGCGGGCTCAGCAGCATCTCGTTGCCGCCGAAATGCAGGCCTTGCGGATCGCGCGGCCAATCGGGAATGCGCAAGCCCAGCGGATCGCCGATCCAGGCCTGCGCCAGCTGGTGCAGGCTGCGCCCGCTGGCGCGCGCCAGCACCGCGCCCAAGATGTGCGAGGTGCCGGTGGAATAGATCATCCGCCCGCCGGGGATGTCCTCCATCGGCCGCGCCAGCGCGAAGCGCAGCCAGTCGGGGCTCGACACCCAGCGGCCGTAGAGCGCGCCGGAGGTGCGTTCCAGCCCCGCCCGCATGCCGACCAGCTGGCGGATGGTGATGTCGCGCACGCGCGGATCGGCCTCCGCCGGGATGGCGCGGCCGAGCACCGGGCCGATCGGCTGGTCGAGCCCGTCCAGCACCCCGCGCGCCACCGCGATGCCCGCCATCGTCGCCAGGATGGTCTTCGACGCCGACTTGATGTTGGCGGGCCGGTCGAGCCCCGGCCCGCGGAAGGCGCGTTCCAGCAGGGTCGCGCCGTTCCGCGCCACGACCAGCGTGCGCAGGTTGGGCATGCGTGCCGCGATCGCCAGCGCCGGTGCGAAGGGCGCGGCCGCGGGCTGGGCGAGGGCCGGCAGCGGCAGGGCGATCAGCAGCGCGGCGCGGCGCGTCAGCCTGGGCATGGCGCAGAAATACCGCGCCGGCGCCCGGCGTGAAGGCCGCGCGGCGCGCCCGTCACGCTTCGTCACGCGGCCCTGGTCAGTCGTCCTGGCCGTAGAGCGCCTTCGCGGCCTGCGGGCTGACCAGGCCATCGGCCACGTCGCGCGCGACCAGCGCCGCGTCGCGCGCGCGCGGATCGCCCATGCCGCCCCCGCCGGGCAGCTTCAGCAGGAGGCGGCGCCCCTTCGGAATCACCTGGAAGCCCTTGGTGCGCAGCGCCGTGCCGTCATCCAGGCCGACCCAGCCCGGCGCACCCTGCCCGCCGCCCTCGCGGCCCTTGGGCGCGTTCGCCACGCGGTCGAAGACGGCGTTGACGGCGAATTCCGCCTCTCCCTTCGTGCCGATCTCCATCACCTTGCCGAAGCCGCCGCGGCTGCGGCCGGGGCCGGCGCTATCGGCGCGGATCTCGTTCTTCCAGAAGATCACGGGCGCGACGTTTTCGGTGGCTTCCACCGGCATGGTGCGGACGCCGGAGGGGAAGGCGGTGCCATCCAGCCCGTCCTGCGTCGGCCGCGCGCCGGTGCCGCCGGAGTTGAAGGTGATGATCTCGAAATCCGGCAGCTCCGCCGCGGCGCCGGAGACCTGCGCGCCGCCGCGCAGCGGCGGGTTCCACAGCGCCGAGGAGCCCTCGGCGTTCACGCGGTCCGGTACTGCCTGGTGCAGGCAGCCCATCATCAGGTCGGGCAGCAACTGCCCGACCACGTGGCGGACGCTGACGGGATAGGGGCGCGGGGCGTTGAGGATGCAGCGCTCCGGGATCTCCATGCGGAATGGGGCAAGCGAGGCCCAGTTGTTCGGAATTTCCGGCGCGACCACGCATTTGATCCCGAAGCAGGAATAGGCGCGGCAATAGGCGGGGGGCACGTTGATGCCGCGCCCAGACAGGCCCGAGGTGCCGGCGAAATCCACCGTGATCGTGTCAGCGCCGATGGTCATCGCGGCCTTCAGCGTCACCGGCGCCTCATAGCCGTCGGAGCGGATTTCCGCGGCATAGGTGCCGCGCGGCAGCTTCGCGATCTCCGCGATCGTGGCGGCCAGCGAGCTGTCGAAGATGTAGGCGGCCAGCGGATCGAGGCTGTCCATCCCGAACTCGTCCATCATCTCGACCAGCCGCTTCGCGCCGGCGTCGTTGCAGGCGCAGAGAGAATAGACGTCGCCTTCGAGCTCGACCGGCGTGCGGCTGCCGGCGCGGAGGAAGTCGAAGAAGGTCTCGTTCGCCCGCCCGCGGTCGAAGCATTTTACAATTGGGATGTAGAGGCCTTCCTCGAAGACGCTGCGGCCCTCGGGGCCCATGCCGAGGCCGCCGACATCGATGACATGCGCGGTGTTGGCGAAGAGACCGATGATCCGCCCGGCGCGGAAGGCCGGCGTGACGACCGTCAGGTCGTGCAGGTGGCCAGTGCCGA
The DNA here is from genome assembly GCA_027487675.1 of Acetobacteraceae bacterium. Lineage (GTDB taxonomy): Bacteria > Pseudomonadota > Alphaproteobacteria > Acetobacterales > Acetobacteraceae > Falsiroseomonas. The sequence goes on from JAIYDD010000234.1 coordinate 54,411, forward strand.
GCCAGGGATCGTTGGTGATGTAGTGGTCGCCCGGCTGCATCGTCTCCGCCGGGAACTTCCGCAGAAAATGCCCGACCGATTCCGCCATGGAATTGACATGGCCCGGCGTGCCGGTGACGGCCTGCGCGAGCATGCGGCCCTGCAGGTCGAAGATTCCGGCGGACAGGTCGCCGGCTTCGCGCACGGTCGTGGAGAACGCCGTGCGGATCATGGTCTGCGCCTGTTCCTCGACCACGGCGATCAGGCGGTTCCACTGGATCTGGCGCTGGATCGTCTGCAGCGCGTCGTTCGCGGCCATCACGCAGCCCCCCGCACCAGTTCCAGATAGCCGAGCCCATCCACCCGGCAGCGCCAGCCCGGCCCGACCAGCGTGGAGGTCTCCGCCTCCGCCACGATGCACGGCCCGGCCACGGTGCAGCCCGCCGGCATCGCGGCGCGGTCGTAGACCGCCCAGTCCGCGACATCGCCGCTTGCCGTGTCGCGCACGGATTGCGTGCGCACCGGCGCCGGCGCGGGCGCATCCGCCACCTCCGCCACCGGCAGCACCTCCTCCACGCGCGTTGCGACGGTGACGGCGAAGGACAGGATCTCGACGTCGCTGCCCGGCACCGGGCGGTCGTAGAAGCGCGTGTACTCGGCGTCGTACAGCGCTCGGATCGCCGCGATGTCGGCTGCCTCCAGCATCCGCGCCGGCAGCGGGACCGCGATCTCGTGCCCCTGGCCGACATAGCGCATGAAGGCCAGCCGCGTCTCGCTGACCTCCGCCCCGAAGGCGCCGCGCGCGACGACCTCCCGCGCCTCCGCCGACATCGCCGACAGCAGCGCGTTCACCGCGCCAAGGTCGAAACTCCCGAAACGCTGGTAGAGCGACTTCACCACCTCATAGCCCACCGGCGCGCGCAGGAAGCCGATGGCGCTGCCGACGCCCGCGCCCGACGGCACCAGCAGCCGGTCCACGCCGATCTTCTCCGCCACGCGATACCCATGCACCGGCCCGCCGCCGCCGAAGGCGATGATCGCGCGCCCGCCATAGCCCTTGCCGGATTCGATGGCGTGCACGCGCGCCGCGTTCGCCATGTTCTCGTCCACCATCTCGACCACGCCGAGCGCCGCCATCTCCGCCGACAGGCCGAGCCGCGTGCCGATCGCCGACGCCATCGCATCGCGCGCCGGCGCCGGCTGCAAGCGCAGCGCGCCGCCCGCGAACAGCTCGGGCTCGTAGCGGCCGAGCAGCAGGTTCGCATCCGTCACCGCCGGCTGCGTGCCGCCGCGGCCGTAGCAGACCGGGCCCGGATCGGCGCCCGCGCTTTCCGGCCCCACCTGGATGCGGCCCAGCGCGTCGAGATGCGCGATGGACCCGCCGCCGGCGCCGATCTCCACCATCTCGATCACCGGGATGCGCAGCGGCAGCCCCGAGCCCTTCTTGAAGCGCCCGACGCGCGCCACTTCGAAGGTGCGCGCGGCCTGCGGCGCGTAGTCGTCGATCAGGCAGATTTTTGCGGTGGTGCCGCCCATGTCGAAGGACAGCACGCTGTCCCAGCCTTTCTGGCGCGCGACATGCGCGGCGAAGATCGCACCACCCGCGGGGCCGCTTTCCACTAGGCGGATCGGGAAGCGCGCCGCCGTCTCCAGCGTGCAGAGCCCGCCGCCCGACAGCATCAGGAACAGCGGGCAGTCGAAGCCGCCTTCCGCCAGCCCCGCTTCCAGCCGACGCAGGTAGCTGGCCATCAGCGGCTGCACATAGGCGTTGGCCGCGGTGGTGGAGAAGCGTTCCCATTCCCGCATCTCCGGCGAGACCTCGCTGGACAGCGACACGGGAAGCTCCGGCCACATCCCGCGCACGATCTCCGCGGCGCGGCGCTCATGCGCGGCGTTGACGAAGGCATGCAGGAAGCCGATCGCCAGGCTCTCAATGCCTTCCGCGCGCATCACCGCGACCTGCGCGCGCACCGCGTCCTCGTCGAGGGCCAGCAGCACCCGGCCTTTATTGTCCAGCCGCTCCGGCACCGTCAGGCGCCAGCGCCGCGGCACCAGCGGCTGCGGCAGAGAGATGTTCAGGTCGTACTGGTCGTAGCGGGACTCGTTCCCCAGCGCGAGGACGTCCCGAAAACCCTCGGTGGTCAGCAGCGCGGTCTTCGCGCCCTTGCGCTCGATCACCGCGTTGGTCGCCAGCGTGGTGCCGTGGATCACCAGCGCGATGTCGGCGGGCGCCAGGCCGGCGCGGCCGAGCACCACGCCGATGCCCTCCAGCACGCCCTTCTCCGGCGCGTGCGGCGTGGTCAGCACCTTGGCCGTCCAGCGCTCGCCGTCGCGCTCGACAGCCAAGTCGGTGAAGGTGCCGCCGATATCGACGGCAAGGCGCGCGTTCACTGCGCCGCCTCCGCCGCCCAGGCCTGCACCACCGCGCAGGCGGCGCGAAAATCCTCCATCCGCATGTCTTCCTTCGGATTGTGGCTGCCGTTCTGGTTGCGGACGAAGACCATCCCCGCCGGGATGCCCGCCATCACGAAGGCTGCCGCGTCATGGCCGCCGCCGCTCGCCATCGCGCGGTGCGACACGCCGAGCCGCGTCGCGGCCCGGGCCAGCCCGGCCTGGACCGCACCGTCCATCGGCGCGGCCCGGCTGCCCGTCTCGGGCCCCAGCTCGAAGCGCACGCCGCGGCGCGCCTCGATCTCCGGCACCAGGTCGTAGACCGTCTCCATCACCGCATCGACGCTGTGTTGGTTCACGCTGCGCACGTCGAGCTGGAAGCGCGCCTCGCCGGCGATCTTGGTGAAGCCCGCTTCCGGCGTGGTCGCCAGCACGCAGAAGGTGCAGACCAGAGCATGGCCCTGCGCGTCCAGCGCTGCCCAGCGCTCGTCCACACGATGCGCCAACTCCGCCAGCGCGATCGCCGCGTCGCGGCGGTATTTGCGGGGCGTCGCGCCGGAATGGTTGAACTCGCCGAGCACGCGCGCGCCGCGCAGGCGCCGGCTGCCGGGGATGCCGGTGACGATGCCGATCGCGATGCCCTCGGCATCCAGCACCGGCCCCTGCTCGATGTGCAGTTCCAGGAAGGCCGCGGTGTCGTCGGCTGAAAAGGTGCGCCCGCCGGCCGCGACGAAGCCGGGATCAAAACCTTCCTCGTGCATGTGGTCCGCCAGCGTCCGGCCGGTATCCTGCCGCTTGACCTGCAGCTCCTCCGGCTTCAGCAGGCCGAGCGCCGCGCGGCTGCCCGGGTAGCTGACGGGAAACCACGACCCCGCCTCCTCCGCCCGAAGCGCGACGACGGTCACGTCGCGCCCCGGCACGAAGCCGGCGCGCTTCATCCCCGCCACCGCGGCCAGCCCCGCCAGCACGCCCGCCGCGCCGTCGTAGTTGCCGCCCTGCGCCACGCTGTCGAGATGGCTGCCGAGCACCACGCGCTTCGCCGCGCGGTTCGCACCGGGCAACGTCAGCAGCAGGTTCCCCACCGGGTCGGCGGCGCAGTCGAGGCCCAGCGCCTCCCCCGCCTCGCGCAGGATCGCGTGGGCCTTGCGTTCGCCCACGCCGTAGCTTTCGCGCGTGATGCCGATGCCGTCATGCGTCGCCTCGCGCAGCGACGCGAACAGCCGCTCCGCGAGGTCCGTGTCGGGCGTCAGGTTCGGCAGCATGGCATATGCTCCCTGTCGCAGGCGCGGCGTGCGGTCAGATCGCCCGGATCACCCCGCCATCCACCCGGATGACGCTGCCGGTGACGTAGGACCCGTGCTCGGAGGCCAGGAAGGCGACCATCGGGCCGAATTCCTTCGGGTTGCCGATGCGCCCCGCGGGGATGGTCTTGGCGCGTTCCGCCATCACCTGCTCGACCGCGATGCCGCGCTTGGCCGCGATGCTGCCCTGCGTCTCCTTCTGCCGGTCGGTCAGGATGGCGCCGGGGGCGACGATGTTGCAGGTGACGTTGTCCGCCGCGACCTCGCCGGCCAGGCTCTTGTTCCAGCCGACCATGGCCGCGCGCAGCGTGTTGCTGATCGCCAGGTTCGGGATGGGCTGCTCCATCCCGGTCGAGCCGATGGTCAGGATGCGTCCCCATTGCCGCTGCCGCATGCCCGGCAGCAGGCGCATCGCGATGCGGATCGGGTGCAGCACCATGCGCGGGAACCACTCGGCCAGCTGCGCTTCCGTGATCTCCAGCGCGGTGCCGGGCGGCGGGCCGCCATGGTTCAGCACCAGGATGTCGACGCCACCGAGCAGCCGCTCCGCCTCGTCCGCCAGGCGGTCCATGTCGGCGGCGTGCGCGACATCCGCCGGCACGCCATGCGCGGCCGGCGCGCCCAGCGTGCGCAGCTCGGCAGCCACCTGGTCCAGGCTCGGCTGGTCGCGCCCGCTGACCACCAGCGAGACCCCGGCCTCCGCCAGGCAATCGGCGGCGGACCGGCCGAGACCCTTGGACGCGCCCATCACCAGCGCGCGCTTGCCGCGAAGACCGAGATCCATGACGAGGCTGTTCCCTGGCGGATGCTGCGGCCGAACCTGACGCCCCGCGCCCCCGCTGGCAAGACAGCGCCCCTCTGCTAACAGCTTCGCCAGACCCAGGGAGCACCGCCCGATGCCGAGGCCCGTCCTGCTGCTGACCCGCCAGCTGCCCCCCGCGATCGAGGCCCGCTCCGCGCGCGACTACGACGCCAGGCTGAACGGCAGCGACGCGCCCTGGTTCAAGGACGGCGCGGAGATCGCGCGCCGCGCGGGCGAAGCGCAGGCAGAGGGCATCCTGTGCGCCGCCGGCGATCCGATGAACGCCGCCACCTTCGCGGCCCTGCCCGCCAGCGTGAAGGTGGTCGCGACCTTCTCCGTCGGCACCGACCACATCGACCTCGGCGCCGCGAAGGCGCGCGGCATCCTGGTGACCAACACGCCGGACGTGCTGTCCTTCGCCACCGCCGAGATCGCCTTCGCCCTGATGCTGATGGCCGCCCGCCGCGCCGGCGAAGGCGAACGCATGGTGCGCGCCGGCACCTGGACCGGCTGGGCGCCGACGCAGCTGATGGGCGTGACGCTGGAAGGCAAGAAGCTCGGCATCGCCGGCTTCGGCCGGATCGGGCGGGAACTGGCCGCGATGGCGCGCGCCTTCCGCATGGAGATCCACTACCACAACCGCAACCGCGTCGCGCCCGAGCTCGAACAGGGCGCGATCTTCCACGCCGGCGAGGACAGCTTCCTGGCCGCGATCGACGTGATGTCGATGCACATGCCGGGCGGCGAGGCGACGCGGAAGTGGCTGAACGCGGACCGCCTGGCCAAGCTGAAGTCCGGCAGCATCGTCGTGAACACCGGCCGCGGCGGGTCGGTGGACGACGCCGCGCTGGTCGAGGCGCTGCGATCGGGCCACATCCGCGCCGCCGGCCTCGACGTCTATGACGGGGAGCCGAAGCTCCACCCCGGCTACCTGGGCCTCGAAAATATCGCGCTGCTGCCGCATCTCGGCAGCGCGACGGAGGAGACGCGCGACGCCATGGGCAACCGCGCGCTCGACAACCTGGACGCCCTGCTGCTGCGCGGCGAGGCGCCGCCGCACCGCGTGGCGTGACGGCGCGCGGCGGCTACCCGGCGGCCTTCTGGCTGTCTGCCAGGCCCTTGCCCATCAGCAGGCCGAGTTCGCCCGGGCGGTCGCTGTAGTCGCGCATGGTGCGGTAGGGCACGTCGGTGACCTCGGCGATCACGTTGAGCTTGCCGGCGACATCCAGCGCGCTGAACTTCCCTGCCCTCGGCCGCTTCTCGTACAGCGCGGCCACCGCCTGCACCGTCCGCGCCGGGACCAGGCCGAGCACCCGCACATGCTCCGGCGTGATGTCGGCCGCGATCAGCGTGCGCGGCGGCGGCAGGTGGCCGGCCATCCTGCCGGAAGGTCCGGGCCCCGCAGGCGCCGCGGCGGCCGCGGCCACCGAGGCGGGGGGCGTCGCCGTCAGATCGGCGGCGCGCAGGTCGAGCTCCGCACCGTTCTCCTGCTCGATGTAGACCCGGTCGCCATCGACCTCCAGCACCTTGCCGCTGCGCTTGCCGTCGCGCTGCCAGACCCGCTGCCCGACACGAAACATGGCCTGCTCCTCCCGGGCGCGCGCCGCCCCGTTGCGCCGGCGGTGTATCGCACGAAGGCGCCGCCCAGCGAAGCGCGGCGGGCGGGGATCATCCGCTCAGGTAGAGCGCGTGGATCTCCTGGCCGAGGGCGATGTTGCGGTCGATCTGCGCGGTCAGCCAGGCATGCAGCCCGCCGGCCATCACCGCCTCGATCCGCCCCGCCGACAATTCGTCATGGATGGCGGCGGAAAGCTCCTGCGGGCGCCCGCGCCGCCCGCCGGTGGCCTCCGCGATGCCTTCCAGCGCATGCCGCACCCGCCCGTGGCAGGAGACGAGCGAGCGCGGCAGTTCCTGGCGGAACAGCAGCAGCTCCGCCACCAGCGGCGCCTGCAACCGGGCGTGGTACACCCACTGGAAGGCGCGCAGCGCGGAGACGCTGCGCAGCAGCGCCTGCCATTCGGCATAGGCCAGCGCACCTTCCGAGTCCGGCCCCGACAGTGCGCGGTGCTTGGCATCCAGCAGCCGCGCCGTGTTGTCGGCGCGTTCCAGCATCACGCCGAGATGCACGAACAGCCAGCCCTCGTCGCGCAGCATGGTGTCGGCCGCGGCGCCGTTGAA
>JAIYDD010000221.1 GCA_027487675.1 Acetobacteraceae bacterium
AACAGCCGCAACGTCGTCCCCGGCGAAGTGTCCTTCAGCATCGAGTTCCGCCACCCCGACACCGCGCAGATCATGGGGCTGGCGGAGAGCTTCCCGGCCGAGGCGCGCGCGGCGGTCGAGGCCACCGGCTGCACGCTTGAGCTGACCGAGCTGTTCCGCTTCGCCGCCCAGCCCTTCGACGCGGGCTGCGTCGCGCTGGTGCAGCAGGCCGCCGACCGGCTGGGGCTCGCCTCGCGCCGCATCGTCTCCGGCGCCGGGCATGACGCGGTCTATGTGGCGCGGCGGGTGCCGACGGCGATGATCTTCACCCCCTGCAAGGACGGGCTGTCGCACAACGAGGCGGAGAGCATCGCGCCGCACGAGGCGGAGGCCGGCTGCCAGGTGCTGTTCGAGGCGGTGGTGGCGCGGGCCAACCGCGCGGGCTGAGGCGGGGCGCGGGTGTCATTCCCGCGCCGCCATCCCGCAACCGTGAAGCCCCGCAAGCTTCACGTGAATTCACGCGCCGGCCCGGGGCATGTCCATTGGCCGCCAAACAGTCCCGGACCTTTGCCCCGTCATGAACCCGCTCACCTGGCCCCGCCAAGCGCAGCTCTCCGCGGGGGTGCTGCTGCTGCTGCTTGTCCTGGGCTGGGGGCTGGCGATCAGCCGCGGCGGCGATGTGCGGGAAGCGCGCGACCGCGCGCGCGACGCGCAGGCCCGCGCCGGCGAGCTGGAGGCGACGCTCGGCACCGAGCGCCAGGCCAATGGCGAGCTGGCGGCGATCCGCCAGCGCGCGCAGCAGGCCGAGCAGGCGCGCGCCGCCGCCGCGACCCGGACGCAGGAGCTGGCCGGCCAGGCGAACGCCGCGCAGCAGGCGCTGGCCGAGGCCACCGCGCAGCTGGAGCAGCAGCGCCAGGCGCTGGCGGAGGCGACGCGCGGCGTCGAGGCCGGCCAGCGCCAGCTCGCCGAGGGCCGCGGCCAGGCCGAGGCGCTGCAGCAGCAATCCGCGCAGCTGACCCAGGCGGTGCAGGCCGCCGAGGCGCGGCTGGCGGAGCTGCGCCAGGGCGTGCAGCAGGCCGAGGCACAGATCGCCGAGCGCACCGCCGCGCTGCGGGACGCCGAGGCGGCGCAGGCCCGCGCCGCCGCGTCCCGCGACTCGACGGCCGAGGCGCTGCGGGAGCTGGAGGCCCGCGCCGGCCAGGCCGCGGCCGGGCTGCGCAGCGCCGAGGCGCAGCTGGCCGAGCTCGCCGCCCGCAGCGGCCGCGCGCAGGAAGCGCTGACCACCCAGGACGCCGCCGCCGCCGCGGCCGCGCAGCGGCTGCGCGGGCTGAACGACCAGCTGGCGCTGGCGGAGGCGGACCTCGCCGCGCGCCGCACCGCGCTGGGCGAGGCGGAGGCGCGGCTGGCGCAGGCCGCGCGCGGGGCGGAGGAGACGCAGGCGCGGCTCGCGGCGCTTCAGGGCGACACGGCGCGCGCGACGAGCGAGGCGGGCGATGCCCGGGCGCGGCTCGGCGCGCTGCGCACGGAGCTGGCGCAGGCCGAGGCGCAGCTGTCCGAACGCCGCCAGGCCGCGGAGCGGGCGGAGGCCGACCGGCTGCGCCTGACCCAGGCGCGCGCCGAGGCCGAGCAGGCGGCCCAGGCCGCCCAGGCCCGGGCGCAGGAGGCGGCGACGCGGCTGGCGGCCGAGGAACGGCGCGGCGAGGCGCTGGCCACCGCCGCCGCCGAGCAGGACCGCCGCCTGGCCGCGGCGCGGGAGGAAGCGGGTCGGGCCGAGGCGACGCTGGCGGAGCGGCGCCAGGCGCTGGCGCAGGCCGAGCAGCGCGGCGGCGCGCTGGCCGAGGAGGCGCGGCGTGCCGAGGCGGCGCTGGCGGAACGCCGGCAGGCGATCGCGGCGGCCGAGCAGCGCGCGGCGGCGCTGGCCGAGGAAGGCCGGCGGGCCGAGGCGGCACTGGCCGAGCGGCGCCAGGCGATCGCGCAGGCGGAACAGCGCGCGGCGGCGCTGGCCGAGGAGGCGCGGCGCGCGGAGGCGGCGCTGGCGGAGCGCCGGCAGGCGATCGCCGCGGCCGAGCAGCGCACCGCCGCGCTGGCGCAGGACGCGCAGCGGGTGGAGGCGACGCTGGCCGAGCGGCGCCAGGCGATCGCGGCGGCCGAGCAGCGGGCGGGCGCGCTGGCGCAGGACGTGCGGCGGGTGGAGGCGACGCTGGCCGAGCAGCGCGGCGCCGCCGCGCAGGAACAGGCGCGTCTCGCCGAGCTTCGCCGCGCCGCGGCCGAGGCGGAGCAGCGCCTGCGCGACCAGCGCAGCGGTGCCGAGGCGCCGGCCGCGGCGCCGGCGAACTGACCGCCGGACCGGCGCGGCGCCGGGCCGCGCCCGCAACCGCCGGCAGGCTGCGCGTCCCTGCGCGAGGCCGGGCGGGGCGAAGGACCCGCCGCGGCGGCCGGTGCCGCGCCGGCCGATGGCGGCGCGGGCGCCCGCCGTGCCGGGCGGCAAGGCGCGGAGCCGAGGGCCTCGACACGGCCCGGCGCGGTTCAGCCCCCGAAGGCGCTCGCCACCAGGTAGGCGACCGCCGCGGCGACGCCGCCGATCGCGAGCGTCTGCACCGCGCCGCGCAGCGGCGGCAGCCCGGTGGCGCGCGCCTTCAGCCACCCGAAGCCCAGCAGCGCCGCGGCCGTCAGCGTGCAGGACAGCGCCAGCGCCGGCGCCACCGTGTCGAAGACCATGTAGGGCGCCAGCGGGATCAGCCCGCCGCCGACATAGGCGCCGCCGATCAGCAGGGCGGAGGTGGCGGCGCGGTTCGGATCGGGCTCGGACAGGTCCAGCTCGAAGCGCATCATGAAGTCCACCCATTTGCGGCGGTCGGAGGCGATCGCCTCCACCGCCTGGCGCAGCACCTCGCCGCGCACGCCGTAGCGGTGGAGGATGGCGGCCACCTCCCACTTCTCGCGATCGGGGTAGAGGCGGCTTTCCTCCTCCTCGCGACGGCGCTCGGCGGCGTAGTGGTCGGCGTCCGTCCGGGCCGCGAGGTAGCCGCCGAGGCCCATGGCGACCGCGCCGGCCGCGATTTCCGCCAGGCCCGCGGTCACGATCAGGGGATTGGCGGCGACCGCGCCCGACAGCGCCGCGGCCAGGGCGAAGGGCACGGTGAGGCCGTCGGCGGTGCCGATCACCAGGTCGCGCACGGCGGCGTTCTGGGTGAAATGCCGTTCCTCATGCGGCGGGCCCGGCGGCATGGGGGGCAGCCCGTCGCGCAGCGGCTCGGGCACGGGTGCATCCTGCATGGGGCGGAGCCTACAGGCGGCGGCGTGGCGCTGCCAGCTTCGGGGTGCGCCGGCCCGCGGGGCAGGCATGCGCCGGCGCCACGCAGGCCCCCTGCGCCGTCGCGCGGGTTGTCGCTGCGCCGGTGCGCCTCTATAGCGGCGGCGCCCTTCCGAGCCGCGTGCAGGACCCCCTCTTTGGCCACCACGGAACCCGATACCCGCCCCGCCGCGGGCCCGACGCCCGCGCAGGCCGCGCAGGCCGCCCTGCTGGCGCGCCCGGCCAGCGAGGAGCGGCGCATGGCGGATGCCATCCGCGCGCTGGCCATGGACGCGGTGGAGCAGGCGAAGTCCGGCCATCCCGGCATGCCGATGGGCATGGCCGATGTCGCCACCGTGCTGTTCACGCGCTTCCTGAAATACGACGCGGCCGATCCGCGCTGGCCGGACCGCGACCGCTTCGTGCTGAGCGCCGGCCATGGCTCGATGCTGCTCTATGCGGCGCTCCACCTGACCGGGCACCAGGGCATGGGGATCGAGGAGCTGAAGCGCTTCCGCCAGCTCCATTCGCCGGCGGCGGGGCACCCGGAATTCGGCGAGCATCCGGGGATCGAGACCACCACCGGGCCGCTCGGCCAGGGCATCGCCACCGCGGTCGGCATGGCGCTGGCCGAGCGCATGCTGGCGTCGCGCTTCGGCAAGAGCCTGGTCGATCACCGCACCTGGGTCATCGCCTCGGACGGCGATCTGCAGGAGGGGATCAGCCACGAGGCGGCGTCGCTGGCCGGCCACCTGAAGCTGGAACGTCTCTGCGTGCTGTGGGATGACAATTCCATCAGCATCGACGGCGACACCGCGCTGTCCTTCACCGACGACACGCTGAAGCGCTTCCAGGCCTATGGCTGGGCGGTGCGGCGCGTCGATGGCCACGACCATGCGCAGCTGGAAGCGGCGATGGGCTGGGCGATGCGCAGCCGTCGGCCGACGCTGATCGCCTGCCGCACCATCATCGGCTTCGCCGCGCCGACCAAGGCCGGCACCGCGGCCAGCCACGGCGCGCCGCTCGGGCCCAAGGAGATCGAGGCGGCGAAATCCGCGCTCGGCTGGAACCACGGCCCCTTCGAGGTGCCGGAAGGGCTGAAGGCGCGCTGGGAGGAAGCCGGCCGCCGGGCCAGCGGCACCCGCCGGTCCTGGCTCAAGCGCCTGGCGAACCACCCGCAGAAGGAGGAGTTCGAGCGCGCGATCGCCGGCCGCCTGCCGGAAGGCTGGACCGGCCCGCTGGCCGCGCTGCGCCAGAAGCACGCCGAGGAGAAGCCGAAGATCGCCACCCGCATCGCCAGCCAGCGGGCGCTGGAGGCGCTGGTGCCGGCGGTGCCGGAGATGGTGGGCGGCTCGGCCGACCTGACGGGGTCGAACAACACCAACGTGAAGGGCATCCCCGCCGTCGCGCCGGGCAGCTATGGCGGGCGCTACCTGCATTGGGGCGTGCGGGAACACGGCATGGCGGCCGCCATGAACGGCATGGCGCTGCATGGCGGGCTGATCCCCTATTCCGGCACCTTCCTGGTCTTCTCGGACTACATGCGGCCGGCGATCCGGCTGGCGGCGCTGATGCGCCAGCGGGTGATCCATGTGCTGACGCATGACAGCATCGGCCTGGGCGAGGACGGGCCGACGCACCAGCCGGTGGAACACCTGGCCTGCCTGCGCGCCATCCCGAACACCTTCGTCTTCCGCCCCGGCGACGCGATGGAAACCGCCGAGTGCTGGGAACTGGCGCTGCGCCGCGTTGACGGGCCCTCGCTGCTGGCGCTGACGCGGCAGAACCTGCCGGCGCTGCGCACGGACACGACGGAGAACCGCTGCGCCCGCGGCGGCTACGTGCTGGCCGAGGCCTCGGGCTCCCGCCGCGCGACGCTGATCGCCACGGGGTCGGAGCTGCACCTTGCGGTCGCGGCGCGCGAGACGCTGGAGGCGGAAGGCATCCCCGCCGCCGTCGTCTCGCTGCCCTGCTGGGAGCTCTTCGCGCAGCAGGACGAGGCGTATCGGGAGGCGGTGCTGGGCAGCGCGTTGCGCGTCGGCATCGAGGCCGCGGGCCCGATGGGCTGGGACCGCTGGCTCGGCCCGCAGGGCATCTTCATCGGCATGCAGGGTTTTGGTGCCAGCGCGCCGGCGGAGGCCTTGTTCCGCCATTTCGGCATCACCGCGGAGGCCGCGGTGGCCACGGTGCGCAAGCGGCTCGGGTAGCGACGCGGCCGCGCGCCGGGCGCGGCGGCAAGGACGAGAAGGGGAAGACGGACATGGCCGTGAAGGTCGCCATCAACGGGTTCGGGCGTATCGGGCGCCTGGTGCTGCGCGCCATGATCGAGAGCGGCCGCGACGACGTGGAATGCGTCGCGATCAACGACCTCGGCAGCGTCGAGGCGAACGCCCACCTGTTCCGCTACGACAGCGTGCATGGCCGCTTCCCCGGCGAGGTCGGCGTGGACGGCAACAAGATCCTCATCAAGGCGCATGGCCGCACCTACGCGCCGATCGTGGTCAGCGCGGAGCGCGACCCGACCAAGGTGCCCTTCCAGGGCGTCGATGTCGCGATGGAATGCACCGGCATCTTCACCAGCAAGGAGAAGGCCTCCGCGCTGCTGGCCGCCGGCGCCCGCAAGGTGATCATCTCGGCGCCCGGCGACAATGCGGACGCGACCATCGTCTACGGCGTCAACCACAAGACGCTGACCGCCGACATGACGGTGATCTCCAACGCCTCCTGCACCACCAACTGCCTGGCGCCGATCGCCAAGGTGCTGCACGAGAATTTCGGCATCCTGCGCGGCTACATGGTGACAATCCACGCCTATACCGGCGACCAGAACACGGTCGACACGCTGCACAAGGACCTGCACCGGGCGCGTGCGGCGGCCGTCTCCGCCATCCCGACCTCGACGGGCGCGGCGAAGGCCGTCGGCCTCGTCATGCCGGAGCTGAAGGGCAAGCTGGACGGCACGGCGATCCGCATCCCGACGCCGAACGTGTCGCTGGTGTCGCTCGACTTCGTCCCCGCCAAGGAAGGCGTCACGAAGGAAGCGGTGAACGCGGCGATGAAGGCCGCGGCCGAGGGCGAGCTGAAGGGGATCCTCGGCTACAACACGGCGCCGCTGGTCAGCATCGACTTCAACCACGACCCGCACAGCAGCACCTTCGACGCGACGCAGACGCAGGTGGTCGATGGCGGCCTGGTGCGCGTGCTGTCCTGGTACGACAACGAGTGGGGCTTCAGCAACCGCATGTCGGACACCGCCGCCCTGTTCGGGCGGCTGTAAGGTCTCCATCCGGAAGCCCTCTCCCCCGCTTATGGGGGAGAGGGTTGGGTGAGGGGGACGCACCGGATGCCAGGCAGCCCCATCGCCTGCGCGCCCCCCTCACCCCACCCTCTCCCCCCTGCGGGAGGAGAGGGCTTTCAGACCAGCCTTCGCCAGACCTCGTTCCGCCAGACAGGGACGTCACCCATGCCGCGCTTCCGCACGCTCGATGACCTCTCGCCTTCCGGCAAGCGCGTGCTGCTGCGCGCCGACCTCAACGTGCCGGTGCGGGACGGCAAGATCACCGACCGCACCCGCATCGAGCGCCTGTCGCCCACCATCCGCGAACTGGCCGAGAAGGGCGCGCGCGTCATCGTGTGCAGCCATTTCGACCGGCCCAAGGGCAAGCGCGTGCCGGAGATGTCGCTGCGCCCGATGGCCGAGGCGCTGTCCGCCACGCTGAACCGCCCCGTCGCCTTCGCCGAGGATTGCGTCGGGCCGGAGGCCGAGGCCGCGGCCTCGGCACTGGCCGATGGCGAGGTGCTGCTGCTGGAGAACACCCGCTACCACGCCGGCGAGGAGAAGAACGACCCGGCGCTGGCCGCGGGGCTGGCGAAGCTGGCGGATGTCTTCGTCAACGACGCCTTCTCGGCCGCGCATCGCGCCCATGCCAGCACCGAGGGCGTGGCGCGGCTGCTGCCTTCCTACGCCGGCCGGCTGATGCAGGCGGAGCTGGAGGCGCTGGACGCCGCGCTTGGCAACCCCGCCCGGCCGGTGGTGGCGATCGTCGGCGGGGCGAAGGTCTCGACCAAGCTCGACCTGCTCGGCAATCTTTCGAGGAAGGTCGACGTGCTGGTGATCGGCGGCGCCATGGCCAACACTTTTCTGGCCGCGCAGGGGCACGCCATGGGCAAGAGCCTGCAGGAAGCCGAGATGCATGAGACGGCTCGGAAAATCCTGGCCGAGGCGGCCGCGGCGAATTGCGAGATCCTGCTGCCGACCGACCTGGTGGTGGCCGGCGAATTCGCGCCCAACCCGCCGACGCGCACGGTGAACGTGGACCGCGTGCCGGACGGGATGATGGCCCTCGATGTCGGCCCCGACACGGTGGCGACGATCGAGACGCGGCTGCGGCGCGCTTCCACCCTGGTGTGGAACGGCCCGCTCGGCGCCTTCGAGGTGCCGCCCTTCGACGCGGCGACGGTGGCGGTGGCGCAGTCGGTGGCCTCGCTGACCGCCTCGGCGGGGCTGAAGTCGATCGGCGGCGGGGGGGACACCGTCTCGGCGCTGAAGCATGCGGGGGTGGCGGAGCGCATGACCTATGTCTCGGCGGCCGGCGGCGCCTTCCTGGAATGGCTGGAAGGCAAGACGCTGCCGGGGGTGGCGGCGCTGGAGGCCGGCTGAGGCGTCCTCAGCGGAAGGGCACGCCGCGCGGCGGCGGGGGCATCAGCAGCAGGTCGGGCAGCGGCATCGGGAAGGGCGTCGCGATGCCGGGCGGCGCCAGCCCCTCGCCGCAGGCCGGGCGCAGCGCGCTGCAATCCCAGCGATGGCCGTCGGGACGGCCGGTGAGGCTGCCGCCGCGCTCGTGGCGGCAGGCGCAGAGCCGGCCGGCGATGCAGGCGACCACGCCCTCCCGCGGCGGGGTGCAGGCGGGCGGGTCCTGCGCGGCGGCGGGCAGGGCGAGGACGCAGAGCGGAAGCAGGAGAGCGCGGGGCGGCATGGCGGGGCGCAGCCTGGCGCCGCGGTGGTGAAGGCGGGGTTACGCCCCAGGGGCGCCGACCTATCGCCGAACGATGCGCGCCCTGGCCCGGGTGGAGGCGTTGCCTCCCCCATCAAACGCCTTCGGCGTTTGACCCTCCCAACCCTGGCTGCCACCCTGGACTGGCGTCCGCAGAAAGAACAGACGCATGAAGGGGGTTGCAAGGGGCCGCTGCCCCTTGCCGGGGCGCCGGGGCGGGGCCCCGGCCGGAGCGCGAGGCGGAGCCTCGCAGCTGCCGCCGCGGTTCCCCAAGGTCGCCAAGCCAGAATCGGCGCCGATGCAGTTACGCCCCGCCCAGCGCCTCGATCACCAGCCCCTCGGTCAGGATCTGCGGCAGCACCACCGGTTCCGCCGCGCCGGGTGCCCAGAACAGATACAGCGGCACGCCTTCCCGACCGTGCCGGCGCAGCAGCGCGCCGATCTCGGCATCGCCGCGCGTCCAGTCGGCCTTGAGGTAGGCGACGCCCTGGGCCGCGAAGGCGGCCTGCACGGCGGCGCCGCGCAGCGCGATGCGCTCGTTCACCTGGCAGGTGATGCACCAGGCGGCGGTGGCGTTGACGAAGACCGGGCGGCCCTCGGCGCGCAGCTGCTCGACGCGGGCGGGGGACCAGGCCTCGGCCGAAGGGTCGGTGGCGGCCACGGCCGGCGCGGCGGACAGCCGCGGCAGCAGGGCGAGCGCGGCCAGCACCGCCACCCCCGCGGCGGCGCGGCCCAGGATCCGCCCGCGCCCCGCCCCGCCGCGCTGCGCGAGCCCCAGCGCCCAGAGCCCGGCCGAGAGCAGCACGCCGCCCGCCAGCACCCAGAGCACGCCATCCGGCCCCGCCTGCTGCGCCAGCACCCAGACCAGCCAGGCCGCCGCGCCGAGCATCGGGAAGGCGAGGCCCTGGCGCAGGCGTTCCATCCAGGGCCCGGGGCGGGGCATCAGGCGCGCCAGCCCCGGCGCCAGGCCGAGCAGCGCATAGGGCGCCGCCAGCCCGAGGCCGAGGGCGAGGAAGACGGCCAGCGTCATCGCCGGCGGCATCGCCATGGCGGCGCCCAGCGCCGCGGCCATGAAGGGCGCGGTGCAGGGGGTGGCCAGCAGCACCGCCAGCGCGCCGGTGAAGAAGGCGCCCGCATGGCCGCCGCGCATCGCCAGCGCCTGCCCGGCGCCGACGGTGCGGCCCAGGGAGAAGACGCCCGCCAGGTTCAGCGCGACGGCCAGCATCAGCCAGGCCATGGCGGCGACGAAGGCGGGCTCGGTGAACTGGAAGCCCCAGCCGGCGGCCAGCCCCGCCTGGCGCAGCCCGATCAGCAGCCCGCCCACCGCGGCGAAGGTCGCCAGCACGCCCGCGGTGTAGCTGGCGGCATGCGCGCGCACCTGGCCGCGGCTGCCGCCGGACAGCCGGGCGATCGCCATCGCCTTCATCGCCAGCACCGGGAACACGCAGGGCATCAGGTTGAGGATCAGCCCGCCGAGCAGCGCGAAGGCCAGTGCCTGGGCGAAGGGCAGGCCCGCCGTGGCGGGCGGGCCGGCGACGGGGGCCGAGACCTCGAAGGCGGCGCGCTGGCCGCCGCCGTCGCGCAGCACCAGCGTGCCGGACAGCGCCGCGGGGGTGGCGCCGCGCTCGAGCGTCAGGCCGAGGGTCAGCGTGCCGTCGCGCAGCGAAAGGGTCTGGGGCGCGGCATTGGCCAGCACGCCCGGGCTGTCGGGGAAGAAGAAGGCGTCCTGGACGGTGGCGGCGGAGAGGCCGGTGCCGGCCAGCGTCAGGCTGGCGCGGCCGCCGCCGGCGCCGGCGCTGGCGGTCCAGGGGGCGGGGCGGGGCAGGCGGGCGGCCGCGGCCTCGAAGAGCGGGGCGGTGGTGGCGGAGGGGACGGGGCGGGGGGCGACCGGCAGGGTGAGGTCGAAGCGGCCTTCCTCGGGGATGCAGACATCGGCGCAGACCAGCCAATGGGCCTCGGCGGCGACCGTGAAGCTGTCGCCCGGCGTGGCGGTGGCGGGGACGCGGATGTCGAGCGGCAGCAGGACCTCGCCCGTGTAGCCGAAATTCACCAGCGGGCCGTAGGGGATGCGTTCCGGCGCGGGCCAGGCGATGGGGCCGGCGGCGGCGCCTTCCGGCAGGGTCAGGGCGAGCTCGGGCGGGGCGCCGGCATCGCCGCCATTGCGCCAGTAGCTGTGCCATCCGGGGGCGAGCCGCAGGCGCAGGCCGAGGCGGAAGCTCTCGCCGGGCGCGACGGCCGCGGCATCGGCGGCGAGCGTGACGGTGGCGCGTGGCGAGGCGACGGGCGCGCTCTCCGCCGCCAGGGCCAGGCCGGGGGCGAGCAGCAGCGGCAGGAGGAGGGCGAGGAGACGACCCATGCGGATGATGTAGCACGCCCGGGCGGGGGCGGGAGGCGGCGCGTGGTGACGGAGCGTTGCGGGGCACCGACGCGGCGAGCGACCTGGCGGCGTTCCGATGGCGGCCGGCGGAGCCGGCCGAGGCCGCCAAGGGCGGCCCGCGCCCAGACCATCAGCCCCGCCCGGCGCACCCGTGCAGGGCGCGCAAGCCAAGGCCGCGGATGCGGCCGCCGGCGCCTGAGGCAAAAAAATCAAGCATGCTGGAGACCGTCAGGTTTCCAGCATGCGCCGCAGCAGCTCGACATCCTCGGCGAAGGCGCTGTCCTGCTGCATCAGCTCGGCCACCCGGCTGACGGCGTGCATCACGGTGGTGTGGTCGCGGCCGCCGAAGCGGCGGCCGATCTCGGGCAGCGAACGGCTGGTCAGCTGCTTGGCGAGATACATGGCGACTTGCCGCGGGCGGGCAACGTTACGCGCCCGGCGCGGCGAGGACATGTCGGTCAGGCGGATGTTGTAGTGCTCCGCGACCTTCTTCTGGATCTCCTCCACGGTCACCCGGCGGTCATGGGCGCGCAGGATGTCGTGCAGCACCTCCTGCGCGCCTTCCAGCGTGATCGGGCGGCCGAACAGGTTGGCATGCGCGATCAGCCGGTTCAGCGCGCCTTCCAGCTCCCGCACGTTGGAAGTGATCTTGTGCGCCAGGAACTCCATCACCTTGGGCGGGACGGAGGCGCCGGATTGCTGCGCCTTGGCCTGCAGGATGGAGATGCGGAGTTCGTAGGTCGTGGCGTGCAGGTCGGCGACCATGCCGCAGCCGAGCCGCGTGCGCAGCCGGTCCTCGATCCCCGAGAGGTCGGAGGGCGACTTGTCCGCCGAGACGACGATCTGCTTGCCCGCATCGACCAGCGCGTTGAAGGTGTGGAAGAACTCCTCCTGCGTATTGTCCTTGCCGATCAGGAACTGCAGGTCGTCGATCATCAGCACGTCGACGGAGCGCAGCGCTTCCTTGAACTCCATCGTGGACTGGCTGCGCAGCGCGGCGATGAAGCGGTACATGAACTTCTCGGCGCTCATGTAGGCCACCGACAGCGGCGGGCGGCCATCCTGCGCGCCGCGCTCGCGGATCGCCCAGGCGACCGCGTGCATCAGGTGCGTCTTGCCCAGGCCCACGCCGCCATAGAGGAACAGCGGGTTGAAGCCGGGGCTGGCCGGGCGTTCGGCGACGCGGCGCGCGCAGGCATGGGCGAATTCGTTGGGCTTGCCGACCACGAAGGTGTCGAAGGTGAAGCGCGGGTCGAGCGGCGCGGACCATTCGCCGCGCGCCTCCGCGGCGCGGGGTTCCGGCGCGCGGCCCAGCGGCTCGGCAAGGCCTGCGGTCGGTGTCGCCTCGCGCAAGGCGGCGCGTGGCTCGGCGGCGCGGGGCTCGGCGGCGCGGGGCTCGGGCATGCGCGGCGGCGCGGCGCGGGGCTCGGGCGCCGGCTCGGGCGCGAGCGCCTCGGCCGGGGCGCGGCCTTCCGGCATGACGCGGAAATCGACGCGGCGGATGGCGGGGATCTCGCCCTGCCACAGCAGGCGCAGGCGGTCGCCGTAGTGGCTGCGCACCCAGTCGCGCAGGAAGCGGGTGGGCAGCAGCACCACCACCTCCTCGCCGTGATGGGCGGCGAGCGTCATCTGGCGCAGCCAGGTGCGGTACTCGACCTCGCCCACTTCCTCGCGCAGGCGGCCACGGATCCGCGCCCAGACCTCGGCGAGCTGGCGCTCGGCGGGCGGAGAGGACGGACCGACCGCATTCTCCATAGGACGCACCTGCGACCCTCGAAGGCCCTTGCGGGCGGGTTTGGACCGGTATCCCGACCGCGGAGGAACCCGCCCGGGGGGTGGAGCGGCACCCGTCATCGCCGGGCCCGGGGGCAGTCTAGCGCGGCCGCCGCGCGCCCTGCAAATCACTACTGCGGCCTGCGCCAATAGAGATTTTTCCGCGCAAAGCAACGGCGTGCGCAGCCACAGTCAACCATAATCGCGAGTCAAGCGAAACCGTGCTGCGAACGGATCTTCCGCGTCGGCGACGCGGCGGCGCCGCCGCGCGGCCCGAAGGCCGCGCGCGCCCGACCAGGCCCGGGCTTCGCCCAGGCGGCCGGATCAGGCCTGCGGCTGGGCCGACAGCGCCTTGATGCGGGTGGAGAGGCGGGAGAGCTTGCGCGCCACGGAATTGGTGTGCAGCACGCCCTTGGTCACCGCGCGGTGCAGTTCCGGCTGGGCGGCCTGCAGCGCCTGCTGCGCGGCGCCGTGGTCGCCGCCGGCGATCGCCTGTTCGACCTTGCGCAGGAAGGTGCGGACCCGCGACTTGCGCGCGCGGTTGCGCGCCGTGCGCTTCTCGGTCTGGCGGATGCGCTTGCGCGCGGAAGCCGTGTTCGCCATGGGCTGCCGTGTCTGAACCGTGTGGTGGGGCGGCGGGACCGCCCGAGGGGAAGGGGGCACCGCGGCCTGTGCCGCCGCGGCGAAGGCGCGGGTTCTAGCCCTGGGGGGGCGCGCGAGTCAATCTGTCACGAAGGGCGGCGGCGATCGCCGCCGCGCCTCCGCGCCGGGGCAAAATGGCCGCCGGCATCGCCAGCCTCAGCGGTGGCGGAACTCGGCCTTCCGCTTCTCGGCGAAGGCCGCCATGCCTTCCTTCTGGTCCTCGGTCGAGAACAGGCTGAGGAACAGGCGCCGTTCGAAACGCACGCCTTCGCGCAGCGTCGTCTCATAGGCGACGTTGACGGCTTCCTTGGCCATGGCGACGGAAGGTGCCGACAGCGACGCGATCTTCTCGCCGATCTTCAGCGCTTCGCCGAGCAGATCGGCGACCGGGACGACGCGGGTGACGAGGTTGGCGCGCTCGGCCTCCGCCGCGTCCATCATGCGGCCGGTCAGCACCATCTCCATCGCCTTGGACTTGCCGACCGCGCGCGTCAGGCGCTGGGTGCCGCCGGCGCCGGGGATGACGCCGAGATTGATCTCCGGCTGGCCGAACTTCGCGTTGTCGGCCGCGATGATCAGGTCGCACATCATCGCCAGCTCGCAGCCGCCGCCGAGGGCGAAGCCGGCGACCGCGGCGATGACGGGCTTCCTGATGGTCAGCACCGTCTCCCACCGCTTGCCGATGAAATCCTCGATGTAGACGGCGGGGTAGCGGCGCACCGCCATCTCCTTGATGTCGGCGCCGGCGGCGAAGGCCTTCTCGCTGCCGGTCAGCACGATGGCGGCGATGGCGGGGTCGTCGTCGAAGGCGCGCAGCGCCTGGCCGAGCTCCTCCATCAGCTGGTCGCAGAGCGCGTTGAGCTGCTTCGGGCGGTTCAGCGTGATCAGGCCGACCGGGCCCTTGGTCTCGACCAGGATCATCTCGTAGGCCATGGCGTGCCTCCCCTTGCGTGCAGCAAGCGGTAGCGCAGGGCGGGGCGGGCCTCAATGTGCCGGGTGGGGTGGTGCGGGGCGCTGCCCGTCGGGCGCAACGCGACCGGCCCCCCGGTCGGGCACCCCGAATGAAAGGAGGTCCAGGAGGAAGCTGCCTCCTGGTGGGGAAGCCCGAGGGGCAACGCCCCTTCGGTCTGTTCCCTTTCGCGCCCCGCTACCGCTGCAGCCGCGGGCAGTAGAAGGTGCTGCGCCCCGACTGCACGATCCGCACCACGCCCGCGCAGCCGCCCGCCGCGCCGGGGCAGGACGGGCAGGGCTGGCCCTCGCGGTCATACACCGCGAAGCGGTCCTGGAAGCGCCCCAGCTCCCCATCCGCCCGGACGTAGTCGCGCAGCGACGATCCGCCGGCGCCGATCGCCTCCTCCAGCACCGCGCGGATCGCCGGCACCAGGCGGGCCGCGCGCGCCCCGGGGATGGTGTGCGCCAGCCGGCGCGGGGAGATGCGGGCGCGGAACAGCGCCTCCGCGACATAGATGTTGCCGAGGCCCGCGACCACGCCCTGGTCCAGCAGCGCGGCCTTCATCGGCACCAGCCGGCCTTCCAGCGCGGCCGACAGGGCGGCCGGCGTGAACCCCGCCTCCAGCGGTTCCGGCCCCAGCCCCGCCAGCAGCTTGTGCGCGTCCTCGGCCGCGGTCGGCATCAGGTCCACGCAGCCGAAGCGGCGCGGGTCGACGAAGCCGATCCGCGTGCCGTCCTCCGTCCGCAGCCGGAAATGTTCGTGCGTGTCGGGCGGGTTGTCATGCGGATGCATGCGGGACCAGTTGTGCCCGCGCGCATCGGAATACGCGCCCTGCGGGCCCATCCATGGCACCGCCGGCGCGGCCTCCGGCCGCGCCACCATCCGCCCCGACATGCCGAGATGGATCAGCAGGCTCTCCGCCGTGTCGAGCCGCGCCAGGATGTATTTCCCGCGCCGGCGGAAGCCGGTGACGGTCGCGCCCGTGATCCGCCGCGCCAGCCCCTCCGGGAAGGGCCAGCGCATGTCGGGGCGGGTGGTCTCGGCGGCGACGATCCGGCGGCCTTCCAGCACGGCGCGGAGGCCGCGCATCACCGTCTCGACCTCGGGAAGCTCGGGCATCCCCCTTCCTTGCCTCGGCGTGGCCGCTGCGCCAAGTTGCCGGCATGAGCGACACCACCGATTTCGGCTTCAAGGATGTGCCCCGCGACCAGAAGGCCGGCATGGTCCGCCAGGTCTTCGAAAGCGTGGCCCCCCGCTACGACCTGATGAACGATTTGATGTCGCTCGGCATCCACCGGATCTGGAAGCGCATCTTCGTCAATGCCATCGCGGCCTCGAAGCGGGAGACGCTGCTGGACCTGGCGGGCGGGACCGGCGACATCGCCTTCGGCGCGCTGGCCGGCGGCGCGGGGCGGGTGATCCTCACCGACGTGAACCCCGCCATGCTGGAGGTCGGCCGCGGCCGGGCGCTGGATCGCGGCATCACCCGGGGCATCGAGTTCCTGGTGGTGGACGCCGAAGCCATCCCGCTGCCCGACCGCAGCGTCGAGAAGGTCTCGATCGCCTTCGGCCTGCGCAACTGCACCGACAAGGATGCGGTGCTGCGCGAGGCCCGCCGCGTGCTGCGCCCCGGCGGGCGCTTCCACTGCCTGGAATTCTCCCGCGTCGAG
>JAIYDD010000142.1 GCA_027487675.1 Acetobacteraceae bacterium
CGGCGCGGCGGCTGTCGGGGCCGGCGGTGCGGGCCCTGTCGCGCCCGGCGGGCCGGCGGCAGCCGCGGGCGGCGCCGGGGGTGCGGCGGCAGGCGCGGGCGGCGCCGGGGGCGCGGCGGCTGCGGCATCCAGCAGGTCCACCACCACCCGCGTGCCGATGCGGAAATGGCGCGCCCGCACGCCGGGCGCGGTCGAGATCACCACCGCGCCCGCATCCTCGGCGATGGCGGTCGCGTTGCGCGGGGGCCGGCGCGCGGCGGCCAGGTCGAAGGCCGCCGGCGCGGAGAAGCGCAGCACGACGCGCCCGGCCTCCTCCTCCAGCCGGTAGGGCACTTCGGCAGGCCAGTCGAAGACCACGCGGCCATGGCCGGCATGGTCGCCGACGCGCACCCCCACCCGCGGCTGCGCCATGGCCGGAAGGGCGACCCCGATCAGGCCGGCGCACAGCAGGACCGCGGGCGGGAGGACGTGCCGCATCAGTCGAAGTCGGCCAGCAGCTTGTCGATGTCCGCCTGGCTGACCCCGGCGCCGGGAAGCTGCGGGCCATTGGCCAGCCGCCGCCCCTCGGTCGCCGTCTCCGCCACCGGGGCGGCCGGCGCCGGGGGCGCCGCGCCACGGGCCTGCATGAACTGCCCGGTGATCGAGGCGACGCGCGCCTCGATCGCCTTGAGCGCGTTCACCACCTTGCCGATGCGCTGGCCGGTGATGTCCTGGAAGCTGCAGGCCTCGTAGATGCGCGTGATCACGCCCTGCAGGGCCTCGGCGTCGGCGGGGCTGGCGCGGCCGGCGACGGTCTCCAGCACCTCGCAGCAATCCAGGATCTCGTTCGTCGCCTGCGCGGTGTGGTCCACGATGGCGTCGAGCTCGTCCGTCGCGGCGGGGATGTGCGCCTCGGTGATGTCGTCCACCTTGAGGCGCGCGATCTCCTGCTTCGCGCGGGCGACGGTGCGGCCGAGCCCTTCCAGCTCGGCCAGCAGCGCCGCCTCGGTCGCCGAGAGGTCGCCCGCCATGCTGCCGAGCACGGCGCGCACCGCCGCCTCGATCCGGGCGTCCTCGGGGTGCGCGGGGGGTGTCGTGCCGTCGGGCACGCGGGAGGTCGTGCCGTCGGGCACGCGGGAGGTCGTGCCTTCGGGCACGCGGGGGGCCGTGCCGTCGGGCACGCGGGGGGCCGCCGTGCCGTCAGGCATGGACCATCACCTTCTCGATCTTCTCGCGCAGCGTCTCCGCGTTGAAGGGCTTCACGATGTAGTTCGAGACGCCGGCCTGCTTGGCGGCGACCACGTTCTCGGTCTTGCTCTCGGCGGTGATCATGATGAAGGGGGTGTTCTTTAGCCGCGCATCGGCGCGCACCTCCTTCAGCAGGTCGAGGCCCGTCATCGGCGCCATGTTCCAATCGCTGATGACGAGGCCGTAGTTCCCCGCCCGCAGCTTCGACAGCGCCTCGGCGCCGTCCGTCGCCTCGTCGACGTTCTCGATCTCGAGCTGCTTGAGCAGGTTGCGGATGATCCGCAGCATCGTCTTGTAGTCGTCCACGATCAGGACGGGCGTGCTCTTGTCCATGCGTCCATCATCCCAGCAAGTTTCGGGCGCCGTCCTGGCGTGACACCTGCGGCCGCATGCGGCGGCCGTCGGCATGGGGTCGGCTGCGCGCGGGCAGGGCGCGCCCGGGGCAGGCCTGCGGCGCGCCGAGCCGGGGGGGCGCCGGCCGCGTGGCGCGTCTCGCGCGCGCGGCCGGCGTCCCGCGCGCTCGGCGGGCGCCGGCCGGCGCCCCGGCCGGGCGCGGGCGGTCGGCGAAGCCCGTGCGGGGGGGCATCACCGCGCCTCCGGCCGTTCGGTGCGCAGCCGGGCGAGTTCGGCCGTCACCAGCCGCGCGCGCTCAGGCCGCATCGCGCCCAGCACCGGCGCGGCCCTGGCTTCGCGCATCCGGTCCAGGATGCGGACCAGCACGGGCAGGTCGAGCTCGTCGAAGATCACCGCCGCGTCGCGCGGCCGCATGCCTTCGTAGAGCTTCACCAGCGCGCGGAAGCCCTGCTCCTCGCGCGACGCGCGGTCGCGTTCCAGCGCTTCCAGCCGTTGCTGGAGGGCCGAGAGTTCCTCGACGCGCTGGCCGAGGCGGCGCTCGGCCGCGGCCAGCACCACCTCCCGCGCCGCGATCGCCTGCTCGCGGCTTTCGATCTCGGCCCGGCGGGCGCGCAGCGCTTCCAGCACCGCGCGCTCGGCGGCCACGGCGTCGTCGGCCGCGGGGGCAGGCGGCGGGGCCGGCTGGGCGCGCGACGGCGCGGCGGGCGGGGCACCGGCCGGCGCCTGGGTAGCGGGCGCCTGGGTGGGCGGCGCCTGGGCTGCGGGCGCCTGGGCGGGCGGCGTCTGGGCGGGGGGCGGCGACTGCGCGACGGCGGGGCCGGGGGCCAGCCCGGCAAGCAGCCGGTCGAGCTTGGCCACCATCAGCAGCCCCGCCGCCAGCAGCGCCAGCGGCATCAGCCGCAGCGCCGGGCGCCAGCGCGGCAGGGGGGGCAGGCGCAGCCGGGCCATCAGCGGATGCCCTTCAGCGCGCGCAGCAGCTCGCGCTCCGCCTCGCTGCGCGGCAGGCCGGCGGCAGGCGCTTGCGGCGCGGCGACGGGCCGCGCGGCCGGCGGCGCGGCCGGCTCCGGCGCGGGGCCGGCCAGCGGGCGGGCATGGCGGACCAGCGCGTCCAGCCGGTCGGCCAGCGCCTCCGCCCGTTCGGTCAGATAGGCCAGGTCGTCGCGCAGCCGCTCCGCGCCCGCCACCTTCTCGGCGATGTTGCGGCCCGCCCCTTCCGCCGTGGCGCGCAGGCGGGTCAGCGCGGCTTCCGCCGCTTCCGTCGCCTGGCCGATGCCGTCGGCGCCCTCGCGCAGCGCGGCACCCTGTTCGCGCAGCGCCGCGATGCGGCGCTCCAGCCGCCAGGCGACCGGGACCACGAGGGCCAGCATCAGCAGCAGCGCGGCCTGCGCCGCCCATTCCAGCGCGGTCATGCGCCGCTGCCGCTGATGGCGGAGGCGGGCTTGGGCCGCGGCTGCTCGATCCGCACCGCCAGGCGGTTCTCCCGCCGGCCGAGCTGCGCGTCGAACAGCGCCACCTCCCCGCAGCGCAGCCGGACCGGCGCGCCGGGCGGGGAGGAGAGCAGGATGCGGTCGCCGATCTTCAGGTCCAGCACGGAGGAGAGCGGCATCGCCTGCTCGTCCAGCACCACGTCGAGCGTCACCTCGGTCTGGCGCAGCTCCTCGGCCAGGTGGGTCTCCCAGATCGCGTCGCGGCCGAAGCGCTCGCCCATGAACTGCTGCAGCAGCAGCTCGCGCACCGGCTCGAGCGTGGCGTAGGGCAGCATGATCTCGATCTTGCCGCCGCGGTCGTCCATCTCGACCTGCAGCCGCGACAGGACGGAGGCGTTCGACATGCGGGAGATCACCGCGAAGCGCGGGTTCACCTCCAGCCGCTCGAAGCGGAAATCGACGTCGCAGAGCGGCTCGAAGGCGGCCTTCATGTCGGCGAGCACCACCGCGATCAGGCGCTCGACCAGCGTGCGCTCGATCGTCGTGTAGGGGCGGCCCTCGATGCGCATCGCCGCCGTGCCGCGGCGGCCGCCGAGCAGCACGTCCACCACCGAGTAGATCAGCGCGGAATCGACCACGACGAGGCCGTAATTGTCCCACTGCTCCACCTTGAAGACCGCGATCATCGCCGGCAGCGGGATGGAGTTGAGGTAGTCGCCGAAGCGCAGCGACGACATCTCGTCCATGTTGATCTCGACGTTGTCGGAGGTGAAGTTGCGCAGCGTCGTGGTCAGCAGGCGCACCAGCCGGTCGAAGACGATCTCCAGCATCGGCAGCCGCTCATAGGCGATCAGGCCGGAGGAGATGATGCGCTCGATCGCCGTCTGGGACGCGTCGCGCGAGGGGCCGGCATCGAAGCCCAGCAGGCTGTCGATCTCGGCCTGGTTCAGCACCCGCGCGGCATCGGGCGCCGGCGCGGCGGCAGCGGGGGCATCGCCGCCGCCGCCTTCCTGGTCGAGTGCCGCGCCCCAGGCGGCGGCGAGGTCGTCTTCTTCCTGCGAGCCGCTCATTGGATGAGGATCTCGAGGAACAGCACGTCGGTGACGCGGGCGGGATGCGCGGCGAGGCTGGCGCGCGCCATCAGCTCCTCCCGCAGGCGGTGGGTGCCGGCGCTGCCGCGCAGCTCCTCCGGCCGCACTTCCCGCAGGTAGGTGGCGAAGAGGTCGATCAGCCGCGGCATGGCGGCCTGCACCGCGGCGACATCGGCCTCGCGCGAGATCTCGAGCCGGGCGCGCAGCCGCACGAAGCTCGGCCGGCGGCCGGGCGCGTTCAGGTTGGAGACGATCTCCGGCAGCTCGACATAGGCCGGGCGCGGCGGCGGCGCGTTGGTGGTGGTGGGGGCTTCCGCCGCCGCCTCCTCCGGCTTCGGGCCCATGCCGAGGAGCGGCGGCAGGATGCCGCCGAACCACAGGCCCGCGCCGATGACGAGGAGCAGCACCGGCACGGCCAGGACCAGGAGCTTCTTCTTGCCCCCGCCCTTGGCCTCCGTCGCCTCGCCCTCCGGCGTTTCCGCCTTGGCTGCCGCCGCCATGGCCTCCGCGAGCCCTCCTGCCCCGTGATGCCGCGCAGCCCAGGTGCTGGCGGCGCGCCGGCGGCAGGATGGCGGGTGGGGCTTAAGGAAGCCTTGCGAGGACACGCCCTGCCGATGCGCGGCAGGCTTTGCCGGGGGGCGGCAG
>JAIYDD010000150.1 GCA_027487675.1 Acetobacteraceae bacterium
CGTGCGCCTTTGGCGATTCATGCTTCCGTGCGCCTTTGGCGATTCATGCTTCCGTGCGCCTTTGGCGATTCATGCTTCCGTGCGCCTTTGGCGCAACGCGGCCTTCATCCGCAACAGCCGTTCCTCCGCCGCCGGCGGGGAGAGCAGGGCGGCGGCGACCGCCAGCGCGTCGCCGATCACCAGATGCGCCAGGCGGGACACCATCGGCGTGTGCAGCTCCGTGTCCTCCTCCACCTCGCAAGGCAGCAGCAGGGTGGCGGCGGCGGCCAGCGGGCTGCCGGGCCGCGTCACGGCGACGACGGTGGCGCCGGCCGCGGCGGCCAGGCCCGCGACCTCCACGATCTCCCGCGACCGTCCGGTGTGGGAGACGCACAGCGCCACCGCATCGCCGTCCAGCGTCGCGCCGGCCATGGCCTGCATGTGCGGATCGGACCGCGCGACCACGCCGCGGCAGACGCGGAACAGCTTGTGCGCCAGGTCCTCCGCCACGGCGGCGGAGGCGCCGTAGCCCCAGATCTCGACGCGCGCGGCACGCACCAGCGCCAGCGCCGCGCGCTCGATCGCCTGGGTGTCCAGGCTGCGCCGCACCTCGCTCAGCGCGGCGATGGCGGTGTCGAAGACGGCGGCCGCGGCTTCCGGCACCGGCGTGCCCGGCCCGATGCGGCGGTGCATCCGCGCGCCGCCGCCTTCCGCGCGCGCCAGCGCCAGCCGCAGGTCGGCGAAGCCGTCGAGCCCGAGGGAACGGCAGAAGCGGACGACGGTGGGTTCCGAGACGCCGGCGGCGCGGGCGAGTTGCGCGACGGTCGCCCCCATCGCGCCGGCCGGATCGGCGGCCACGATGTCGGCGACCTTGCGCTCCGCCGGGCTCAGCCGGGGCAGCACCTCGGCGATGCGATCCCGCATGCCGGCCGTTCCCTCCGTTGCTGCGACGCCAGTCTTTGTAGTGGCACTACAACACGCTCGGGACGGCCGCGCAAGCGAAGCCTATCGGCAGCGCGCCTCCAGCGCCTCGGCATTCGCCACCGCCTCGCGCGCCGTGGCCTGGGCGCGCGCGGCGGCCTCGGCAGCCGCGCCGAGCCCGTCGCGCAGGGTCGAGGCGCTGTCGCCCAGCTCCTGCACCGCGGTGCCGAGGGCGGCGAGCTGCAGGCGGAATTCGATCACCGCCTGCTTCTGCTCGGCCAGCGCGGCATCCAGCCGGCGCAGCGCCAGCCGCAGCCGGCGCTCCGGGCTGGCGGGGAAGGGGACCAGCTCGGCGTCCCGCGCGGCGGGCAGGGCATCGGCGGGCGGGGCGGCAAGGGGTTCGGGCGGGGTCATCGCCGGCTCCGGGAAAGGGGCCCCGGGCTTGCACCCGGGGCCGCCGCAGGCGGAGCGCCGGGCCCGGACGCGTTCTGCGCCGCAGGTTGCTCCCGATCCGACCCGCATCGTCCCGGCGCCTCAGGCGGCCCGGGTTAATCTTGTCTTACCACACGTCGGATTATTGAGACAAGGTGAACACGCATCCCGCGTGTTCAGCCGGCCGCGGCCCCCGCCAGCAGCGCCGTCGCCGCCCCCGCCGACAGACCCCAGCGCAGCCGCAGGTAGCCCGCCGGCACCAGGCCGCGTCGCGCCGCCAGCGTCTCCACCGCCGCGGTGGCCAGGATCGCCGCGGCCAGCAGCGCGAGCCCCGCCGGCAGCGGCAGCAGCAGCGCCACCCAGGCGATCAGCGCCGGCAGCACGCCGAGCGCCAGGCGCGGCAGTTCCGCCGCCCGCTCCTCTGGCGGCGCCCGCAGCGCCAAGCCCCAATGCACGGCGCCCAGGAAGGCCAGGATGGTGGCGCCATAGGCCGCCAGCGCGAAGCCGGCCTGGGTCCAGCCGAGCAGCGCCGCCAGCGCCAGCGCGGCGAAGGGGATCAGCCCCGCCGGGCCGAGCCAGCGGGCGGAGGGGGGAAGGGGCGAGTCCATCCCCGCCAATCTGCCGCCCCGCGCGCCCCCGGCAAGCCCCGCCCTTCCTTCGCGGCAGGCAAAGGCCCTACATGTCGGGCTCCACTGGACGGACCCCGACCGCGACATGGCCATAGGCCTCGAAGTCCTGCTGATCCTGCTGCTGGTGCTGCTGAACGGCGCCTTCGCGATGAGCGAACTCGCCCTGGTCTCGGCAAGGCGGGTGCGGCTGCAGGCCATGCAGCGCCGGGGCAGCCTGGGGGCCGCGGCAGCGCTCGCCCTGGCCGACGACCCGCAGCGCTTCCTGCCCACGGTGCAGGTCGGCATCACCCTGGTCGGCATCCTGGCCGGCGCCTTCGGCGGCGCGCGCCTGTCCTCGGGCCTGGCGGATGTGGTGGGCCTGGTCCCCGGGCTGGAAAGCGTGGCGGACGAGATCGGCTTCGCCCTGGTGGTGCTGCTGATCACCTACCTGTCGCTGATCCTGGGCGAGCTGGTGCCGAAGCAGCTGGCGCTGCGCAACCCGGAGGCGATCGCCGTCGTCGTCTCGCGCCCGCTGTCCTGGCTGTCGCGCGCCACCGGGCCGGTGATCTGGCTGCTCTCCACCTCCTCCTCCGTCGTGCTGCGCCTGTTCGGGCGGCACGAGCCGGCCGACAATGCGGTGACGGAAGAGGAAGTGAAGGCGGTGGTGGCGGAGGGCGCGACCTCCGGCGCCATCGAGACGGAAGAGCGCCAGATGATCGAGCGCGTGCTGCGCCTGGCCGACAAGCCGGTGCGCGCGCTGATGACGCCGCGCACCGAGCTCGACTGGATCGACCGCACCGCCTCCCCGCAGGACATCGCCGCGCGTCTCCGCGCTTCCGACGTCACGCGCTTCGTCGTGGCCGATGGGCGCGTGGACAATGTGGCTGGCGTGGTCGCGGCGAAGGACCTGCTCGACCAGATGCTGGAAGGCGATCCGCTGAACATCGGCCGCGCGCTGCGCACGCCGCTGGTGCTGCCCGACACGCTGTCCGCGCTGGATGCCGTCGAGCGGCTGCGCAACGACCCGGTCGGGATGGCGCTGGTGATGGACGAATACGGCAGCTTCGAGGGCGTGGTCACCGCCTCCGACCTGCTGGAGGCGATCGTGGGCGAGTTGGGCGCGCCGCCGACCGAAGCCTCGCCCCCCGCCGTGCGCCGCCATGACGGCAGCCTGCTGCTGGACGGGATGATGGCCTCCGACGAGCTGAAGGCGCGGCTCGACCTGCCCGACCTGCCGCGGGAGGGCACCTACCACACGGTGGCCGGGCTGATGCTGGCGCTGCTGCAGCGCGTGCCGAAGGAGGGCGACCGCATCGTCTGGGCCGGCTGGCGCTTCGAGATCATCGACATGGACGGGCGCCGCGTGGACAAGGTGCTGGCGGCGAAGGACGACACGCCGGCGCCGTGAGGCGCGCGTCGCGGCGGGCGCCATTGCGACCACGGGGGCCGGTGACGGCATGCGCGTGAGGCCGGCTGGCGAAGTGTTCGATGTTGCCGTGCCGACTCCGCTCTTGTTAGCGTGTCCGCGGTGTCCGTCGGTGGATCGGGACGCTCGGTCTCGCCCGGTCTTTGCCAGGCACATGTCGTTTCGTGTTCACATCATGGCATGGCGGAGTGGCGACAGTGACGCGCGGCAGAAGCAACGCACTGACGGCGAACGACCCTCGGAGTCCGAACTGGATGAAGCCGGGCTACGAGCTGCCGCTGCCAGCGAACCAAGTCTATCAGCCATGCTTTCCATCCCGGGAGTACAAGGTCTGGTATGGCACCCGGGCCAAGCCCGGTGAGGGTTGGAAGTTTCATGTCTCGGCGTGGCCATGGAATGCACAACGCATCGCAGGTCTGGTGCTGCCGGTGCTGATCGCGCGCAATGTCTGGCACAAGGTGTTCACGCCGCTGTCGTTGATGCGAACGAAGCTCGTTGGGGAAGCCCAGGGGAAATTCATCGCGATCTACAGTATCTCGACCCAGGATACGTACGATATCGCACAAGCACTTGTTGGGCTTCTGCAGGGCGAGGATGGTCCGACGGTCGGCAACAACCCCGAGGGCGAACAGCCCGTTCAGAACTGCCGTGTGCTGTATTCACGATATGGCGGGTACAAGGACGAGACCATCAGCGCACCGAAAGTCCCTTTGGTGGCGGGACGGCCGGGAAAACTTCATCCTGAAACGAGCATGAAGGACAACCGACAGATCTGGAAGCCGAGCTGGATTGCTCCTTGGGGGGCGGCCCCACCGTTCGATATTCCTTACCCTGTACATCACGGGCACCATCCGTCGCACAAACCGGCGAGCATGGACAAGGCGACCAAATGAGCTCGGTTTCCGCAACGCGTCGGATGACCGACATCGCGCCCTTCAACCCGGCCGCAACCGTGCGCCTGGCCCGAAGCCGTTGCCGAGGCTGAGCGTCGCTACTGACCTCAGTGCCTCCGGCAGGCGCTCGATCTCCCGGGACGAAGGGTCCTCCAATCGCTCGTCTTGGGCCGGCCAAGGCCTTCGGCCAGCGCGGGCGGACCACGCGTCTTGCTTCGAGTGCCTTGATCGCTCCGTCAGTTCGCCGGCAGGGCCGGCGACCGTCGTCGGGCGCAGGCCACCCAAGCGGAGTTGGCCTGGCTGTCGTCAGCGCAATTGCGGTCCGGCAGCCTTCGGCCCGGCGCCTTGCGCCCTTCGTCGTGTTGGCCTTCGGCGGGCAGACACAGGGCGATCACGGGCTAGGAGCCTGTCCTTGTAACGGGTGAATCCGCTCGACAGCTTGTGCGAGCGGTGATTCGCTGGTCGGCATGACGAAGAGCTTTCGGCCCTGGAAGGTGGACGAGGTCTGGCTGCTA
>JAIYDD010000011.1 GCA_027487675.1 Acetobacteraceae bacterium
CGCCGCACCGACCACCAGCCGCGCATGCAGGAAGGCCCCCCTTTTTGCAGCCGGACATCGCCGAACTGCCCCAGCGACACATCCAACATCCACACCACCCCGCCACACCCGACAACCCATACCGAATCAGCGCCCGCCGCGTCGTAGCAAGGGGGGGTTGTGTGAATGGCGTAGCCAAAGGGGGGAGAGGGGGAAGGTTGCGGCGGGGGGAGAGGAGCCGGCCGCGCCCCTCGCATCCTGCGAGCGCCGCCCTGGCACGGCGTTTGGCTATGCCTCCCCGCGGTCGCCACGGTCCCCCGTGAACGCCGCACGGAGCCCCCGATGTCCCGCCCCGCCCGCCGGATCCTGCCGCTGCTCGCCGCGCTGCCCCTGCTGGGCTGCGTCGCCAACGACCCGATCCGCTACATCCCGCAGAACGAGCGCAACCTGCTGCAGGCCGAGGCGCGGCTCGGCGACACGCCCGGCCGCGCGCCCTCCGGCGGGCGGATCAGCGTGGAGGAACTGCTCGGCCGCGCCCGCACCGCCGCCGCCGCGCCGCAGGCCGGCATCGCCGAACCGCTGGTCCTGCGCTTCGCCGCCGGCGCCACGCAGCCCGATGACGCGCAGCGCGCTGCCATCGAGGCCTTCGCCGAGCGCGCCGCCGGCAGCCCGCGCGTGCTGGTCGTCGGCCGCCGCGCCACCGCGCTGGCCGGCCCGGACGCCTTCGCCGCGCAGCGCCGCGCGGTCGCCGTCGCCCGCCTGGTCGAGCCCCGCATCCCGGGCGTCGAGATCCGCTTCGAACCCAATGCCGCCGCCGAGGACATCGTGCTGATCGCCGGCGAGGGAGTTCTGGCCCCATGAGCGGCACCACGCTTGCCCCCGCCCGCCTTGCGCCGACCGCCTCCGCCGCCGGCCTGCCGCCATTGGGAGAATTCCTGCACGGGCTGCTGGCCGCCGCCTGGCAGCGCCGCTACGTCATCGTGCTGCCGATCCTGCTGCTGCCGCCGGTCGCGGCCGCCATCGGCAGCTTCGTGCCGCTGTCCTACGAGACGCGGATGAGCATCCTGGTGCAGGAGCCGGGGCGGTTCAATCCGTTCCTCGAGGACCTGTCGGTGCGCAGCAAACTGCGCGACCGCACGGACGGGCTGCGCGCGCTGCTGACCAGCCGGCACGTGCTGCTGCCGGTCGCGCAGGATCTCGGCATGGTCGGCCCGGGCGCGAGCGAGGGCGACCAGTCCCGCGCGGTGGCGGAGCTCGCGGGCTCGGTCCGCGTGCAGCTGATCGGGCAGGAGATGGTGGAGCTGCGCTACCTGGCCCGCCGGCCGGACGGCATGGACCGCACGCTGGCGCGCATCGGCGAACGCTTCATCGAGCGCGTGCGCGGGCCGGAGGACAGCTCGCTGCGCGAGAGCGTAGGCTTCCTGGAACGCCAGCTGTCGCAGGCGCAGGAGACGCTGCGGGTGAACGAGACGATGCTCTCCGCCTTCAAGGCGCGCCATGCGCAATCGCTGCCGGAGCTGCGCGCGGCGAACCTGCTGCGCCTGGCGCAGCTGCGCGAGCAGCTGGCCGAGCGCGAGGTGCGGCTGGCCGGCGCGGAGCGCGAGGTGGCAGCGGTGAACGACCGGCTGCTGCAGACCGACCCGGTGATCGGCCGCATCGGGCAGGACATCGTCGCCGCGCGCAACGAGCTGTCGCATCTGCGCGCCCGCTACACCGACGAGCACAGCCGCGTGCAGGCGACCCAGCGCCGGCTGGAACGGCTGGAGGAGGAGCGCGGCACGCTGCTCGCCAGCGCCAACTCCGCCGGCGCCTTCGACGGCGTACGGCTGTGGAACTTCGCCGCCGTCGCCGCGGCGCGCAGCGAGGGCGCGCAGATGCTGCTGGTCTCCCAGGTCGGCGCGCTGGAAGCGGCGCGGGCGCGGCTGGAGACGCTGCGCGGCGAGGCCGCCAATGTCCGCGTCGCGGTGGAGCAGCTGCAGCACACCATCGCGACATCCGGCGAGGTGGAGCGCGAGCTGCGCGCGCTGGAGCGCGAGGTGCAGGTCAATGGCGAGCTGACCCAGGCGCTGCGCACCCGCTACGAGCGCGCCCGCGTCACCGCCGAGCTCGCCCGCCAGCAGGCGCCGGAGCGCATCAAGGTGATCGACCGCCCCTACGAGCCCACGGCGCCGACCAAGCCGATGACGCTGATCTTCGCGCTGGCCGGCATCGCGGGCGGGCTCGCGCTCGGCATCGGGCTCGCGGCGCTGCTCGACCTGATGGACACCACGCTGCGGCGGATCCGCGAGGCGGAGCGGCTGCTCGGCGTGCCGGTGCTGGCGTGGCTGCCGCGCGGCTGATCCAGGGAGCGTGAGAGCGATGAGCGGCGCCGTGATCCATGTCGTGCAGCATCTGGCGCCGGGCGGGCTGGAGGTGATGGCGCTCGAGCTCGCCCGCGCCCAGCAGGGCCGCGCGGGCGGGGCGCTGGTGGTCAGCCTGGAAGGCAGCGCGGAGGAGGCGATGGCGCGCTGGCCGCGGCTCGCCGCGCAACGCGCCCGGCTCGTCTTCCTCGGCAAGGCGCCGGGCCTCGATGCCGCGCTGCCGCTGCGCCTGGCGCGGCTGTTCCGCCGGCTGCGGCCGGCCTGCGTGCACACGCATCACGTGGGGCCGCTGCTCTATGCCGGCGCGGCGGCGCGCGCGGCGGGCGTCGCGGCGCGGCTGCACACGGAACACGATGCCTGGCACCTGGGGTCCGCGCGGCGCCGGCGCGTGGTGCGCGCGGCGCTCGCCTTGGCGAAGCCGGTGCTGGTGGCGGATGCGCCGGATGTCGCGGAGGCCGTGCGCGCCGCACTCGGCGTCGCGCCGCGCGTGGTGCTGAACGGCGTGGACACCGACCGCTTCGCGCCGGGCGATCGCGCCGCGTCGCGGGCGGCGCTCGGCCTGCCGGCGGAGGCGCCCATCATCGGCGTCGCGGCGCGGCTGGAACGCGTGAAGGGCGTCGATCTCGCCATCGCCGCGCTGGCGCTGCTGCCCGCGCCCGCGATGCTGGCGATCGCCGGCGCGGGCGGGGAGGAGGCGGCGCTGCGCGCACAGGCCGCTTCGCTCGGCGTCGCGGATCGCGTGCGCTTCCTGGGCCTGGTCGGCGACACGGCGCGCTTCTACCCGGCGCTCGACCTGCTCTGCGTGCCCAGCCGCAGCTAGGGCCTGCCGCTGGCGCCGCTGGAAGCGCAGGCCTGCGGCGTGCGCGTGGTGGCGGCGCGCGTCGGCGGCGTGGCCTCCGCGCTCTGCCCCGCGACCGGGCGGCTGGTGGCGCCCGAGGATCCGGCCGCGCGGGCCGCCGCGCTGCGCGACGCGCTGGCGGAAGGCGGCGGCGATCCGCGCGGCTTCGTGCTGCGCGCGGCGAGCCTTGCCGCCGCCGCCGCGACCTATCTCGACCTGGCCGGCTTGGCGGGCCACGGCGCCGGCTGACGCGCCGGCACGACCAGGCCCCGGGCGCAGCGCCAGGCCCGCCCGCATCCCCGAGAGACCCTGATGGAACGCGGTCGCGCGCCGCGTCGCGCGCGATGGCTGCGTGCGACGCGCGCGCGCCCCGGCCCGCGGCATCGCAGCCGGCGAGCCGCGCGCGCGCCGCGCGCCGGGCATCGGCCCGGCCTCGCCCGCCGCGCTTCAGCCTGCGTCGCTTTCGGCGAAAAGCCCTGGCCCGGCGCGTGCTGTGCCCGCGGCGTGGCCGCCAGGCGGCGGGCCCGCCGATCCGCGCAAGCGGCGCCGCGCGCGCCGGGCCGGCGGCGGCTGCCGCTGGATGCGGGAGAGGAACGCCCGGAGGGGGACGGATGGATACGACGCTTGCCGCCGTGACGCTGGGCGCGAGCGCGCTCGTCGCGCATCACCACATCGCCTGGCCGCTGCTGCTGCGCGCCGCGGCGCGCCGTGCCGCGCCGCCGTCGCCGCCGCCGCTGCCCGAGCAAGCGCTGCCGCGCATCGCCCTCGTCATGCCCGCCTACAACGAGGCGGCGGTGGTGGCGGAGAAGCTGCGCAACCTGGCGGCGCTGGACTATCCGCGCGGGAAGCTGCGCGTGATCCTGGCCTGCGACGGCTGCACCGACGACACGGTGGCGCGCGCCCGCGCCGCGCTGGCCGAGCCGGTCTGCGCGGGGCTGGAGGTGGAGCGGCGCGACCTGCGGCCGAACCGCGGCAAGGTCGCCGTGCTGAACGCCACCATCGCGACGCTGCGGGAGGAGGTGGTGGTGCTGACCGACGTCTCCGCCATGCTGCCCGCCGATGCGCTGCGCCGCGCGGCGGCGCATTTCGCCGATCCCGCGCTGGGCGCGGTCGGCGGCACCTACATGCTGGACGCGCCGGGCTCGGACGGGGAGGCGAAGTACTGGGCCTTCCAGCGCGCGGTGAAGCGCGGGGAAGCCGCGCTCGGCGCGCCGCTCGGCATGCATGGCGCCTTCTGGGCCTTCCGGCGCCGCGCCTTCGCGCCGCTGCCGGCGGACACCATCAACGACGATTTCTGCCTGCCGATGGGCATGGCGCTGCGCGGCTGGAAGCTGGCCTACGACACGCGCATCGAGGTGCGGGAGGCGGAGCGCAGCGACCCCGCGATGGAAGCGCGCCGGCGCCGGCGCATCGCGGCGGGGAATGCGCAGCAGCTGCTGCGCCTGCCGCCGCTTCTGCACCCGCGCCATCGCGGCATCGCGCTGGCCTTCGCATCGGGCAAGGCGCTGCGCGTGCTGATGCCCTTGCTGCTGCTGGTCGCGCTGTGCGGCGCGCAGCTGCGGGCGCCGGCATCCGGCTGCTTCGCGCTGCTGGCGGGCATCGGGACGCTAAGCCTCGTCGCGGGGCTGGCGGGCATCGCGCTCGGCGCGCGCGCGCCGCGGCCGCTGGCCGTGGCGGGCTATGTGCTGGCGGGCCATGTAGCGAGCGGGATCGGCGTGGCGCGCTACCTCGCCGGGCGCGACCGCAGGCCCTGGCGCCGCGCGGCCGAGCCGGCGGTGGGCTGAACGCGGCGTCGCAGCCTGCGACGGCACGGCGCCCGCTCGGCGGCGATCGCGTCGCAGACAGCGATCGGCGCTGGCCCGGCGCATGCAGGACCCCGGCGCATGCAGAAGCGATGCGGGGGCCGCGCCGGATGCGGGCCCGGCACCGCGCGCCGCGCGCGACGACGCACGTCGCGCGGCGCGGCATTCCGTCACCTCGCGCGATCCGCCGCGGCGGCAGGCCCGGCAGGCGGGCCGCGCCCCAGGCAGAAGGACCCCCGTGCCGTGCAGGCCGACCTGCCCCGCCCCGTCATGATCGCCAAGCGCGGCTTCGACATCGCCGTCGCATCCGTCGCGCTGCTGCTGACCCTGCCGCTCTGGCCGCTGATCGCGCTGGCGATCTGGCTCGACAGCAGGGGGCCGGTGGTGTTCCGCCAGCTGCGCGTGGGGCACGCCGCGGGCGACCGCGTGGTGCTGTTCGAGATGCTGAAGTTCCGCTCCATGCGCCGGGACGCCGAAAGCGCGACCGGCGCGGTCTGGGCCAGCAAGGGCGATCCGCGCGTGACGCGCGTCGGGCGCTTCCTGCGCAGGACGCGGCTGGACGAGCTGCCGCAGCTGATCAACGTGCTGAAGGGCGAGATGTCGATCGTCGGCCCGCGGCCCGAGCGGCCCGGCTTCTACGGCAGGCTGGAGAATGCGGTGCCGTTCTTCGCGGACCGCACGGCGGGGCTGCGGCCCGGCATCACGGGGCTCGCGCAGGTGCACCAGGGCTATGACGCGACGATCGAGGATGTGCGGCGCAAGGTCGCCTGGGACCACGCCTATGCGCTGCGCTGCCGGTCGCTGCGCGGCTGGATCGCCACCGACCTCGACGTGGCGCTGCGGACGCTGGCGGTGATGGCCGGCGGGCACGGGCGCTGAGCGCGCCTCACGCCGCGAGGCCGAGGGCGCGCATCAGGGTGGCGCGCTGGATCGGCTTGGTCAGGTAGTCGTCCATGCCGGCGCCGAGGCAGCGCCGCTCGAACTCCACGCCGGCGCCGGCGGTCAGGCCGATGATGCGCGTGGCGCGGTTCGGGCCTTCCGCCTCGCGCAGGCGGCGCGTCGCCTCCAGCCCGTCCAGCACGGGCATCTGGACATCCATCAGGATGGTGTCGAAGCGGCGCGCCGCGCAGGCGTCCAGCGCCGGTTGGCCGTCGCCGGCCACCTCGATGGTCGCACCCGCCTGTTCCAGCATGCGGCGCAGCACGAACTGGTTGACCGGGTTGTCCTCCACCACCAGCACGCAGAGCGGCAGCCGCGGCGCGGGCGCCGGCGCGGCGGGCTGGTCGGCCTCCGGCGGGCGCAGCGCATGGGCCAGCGCCTCGGCCAGGCGGGACGGCAGCACGGGCTTCAGCAGCAGCGCATGGAACAGCCCGCGCCGCGCGGTGTAGGCGACGTTGGCCGCGGTCAGCAGCACCAGGCGCGGCGCGTCCGGCGCCTCCGCCAGGCGTTCCGCCAGCTCCACCACCAGGCCCATCCCGCCCGGGCCCGCATCCAGGATCGCCGCGCCGCAGCCGGCCCAGGGCGTCCTCTCCAGCCTCTCGCCCGGCACGTGCAGCGCATGCGCGATGCCGAGCTGGTCGAGCTGCGCCACCAGCGCCTCCCGCGCCGGACCCGGCGGCGCCGCCACCAGCGCGCGGCGAAGCGGCACGCTGCCCGGCGCCACCAGCGGCGGCGTTTCCGCCACCAGCCCGACCCTGAGCGAGACGCGGAAGACGCTGCCGCCGCCGGGGCGCGGCTCCGCCTCGATCTCGCCGCCCATCGCGACGGCGAGGCGCCGCGAGATGACGAGCCCGAGCCCGGTGCCGCCGAAGCGCCGGCCGATCGAGGCATCCTCCTGCGTGAAGGGCTCGAACAGGGTGGGCAGGCGGGCGGGGTCGAAGCCGATGCCGGTGTCGCTGACGGTGGCCGTCAGCATCGCGCGGCCCGGCCCGTCCGGCGTCATCGCGATGCCGATGCGCACCCAGCCGGCGGCGGTGAACTTCACCGCGTTGCCGACCAGGTTGAACAGGATCTGCCGGAACCGCCCGGCATCGCTGCGCACCAGCCGCGGCAGGCCCGGGGCGAGGAAGCAGACCAGGTCGAGCCGCTTCTCCGCCGCGCGCGCGGCGAACAGCTCGGCGATGGTGGCGGCCTCCTTCTCGATCGCCACCAGGCCGTCGGAGACCGCGGTCTCGCCCGCCTCCAGCTTCGAGAAGTCCAGGATGTCGTTCAGCACGGACATCAGGTGCTCGGCGGAGGAGTGCATCGTCTCCGCGTAGCGGCGCTGCATCGGGCTGAGGCGCGTGGACAGCAGCAGCTCCGCCGTGCCGATCACGCCGTTCATCGGCGTGCGGATCTCGTGGCTGATCGCGGCGAGGAACTCGTCCTTGGCGCGCGTCGCGGCGCGCGCCTCGCGTTCCTTCGCCGCCAGGCGGCGCTGGCCGCGCAGCAGCAGCAGGATCGCCCCCGCCGCGATCGCCGCCAGCGCGCCGCCGGAGGCCGCCAGCAGCACGTCCTGCCGGCGCGCGGCGGCGAGCACCCTGCGTTCCGGCTGCGCCACCTCGATCACCAGGGGCACGCCGCGGGTGACGGCGAGGCTGGCGGTGAAGCGCGCGCCATCGGCCCCGGCGCCGGTGAAGGACCCGCTTTCGCGCCGCGGCAGGAAGCCCTGGAACAGCCAGCTTTCGGCTCGGCTCTCCCCGATGCCGTCCGCGCGGCCGTCGGAGCGCGCCAGCAGGTGGCCGCCATAGCCGAGGAAGCGCACCTCGACCGCGACGGCCTCGGCCGGCAGGCGGGCGATGGCGGTCAGGTAGTCCGGGTTCAGCAGCGCCACCACCAGGCCGCCGAAGCTGCCATCGGCCATGCGCACGGAGCGCACCATGGGGATGGACCAGATGCGCGCCTGCGCGATGTCGCCGCCGTCCATGGCGGGCACGCGCCCGGCCAGCGGCCGGCCGAGGCGCAGGCGGTCCATGCTCTCGCGCAGTTCGCCCAGTTCCGCCGCGGCGGCGAAGCGGCGGCCGACCAGCGCGGGGCTGGTGGCGACCAGCACGGTGCCCTCGGCATCCGCCAGCAGCATGTCGCGCATCTGCGGCATCTCGGCGGCGAGCATCGCGACCTCGGCCGGCAGGGCGGCTGCGCCGGCGCGCTGCCGCGCGGCGAGGTCGGCCAGCATCGCGTCCACCGTCTGCAGCGCCCGCGTCGCCTGGTCCGCCAGGCCGCTGGCGACCGCCTGGGTCATCCGCTCGGCGTCCCGCACGGCCGATTGGCGCGCCTGCGTCGCGACGATGGCGAAGGCGGCGACCACGCCGCCGAGCAGCAGCGCCACCCCGACGACATAGGTCAGCGGCAGGCGGCGTGCCTCGGGGTCCCGCCTCGGCGGGGTGGGGGTGCTGCCTTGCCGCGCCGTGCCAGCCACGAAGGGGGGCCGTGCCGCGCGTCAGCCGGCGCGGCGGGGGCGCGGCGGCGGGCGCGCGCCCGGGCGGCGACGCGCCGTCATGGCCAGGCCGCGCAGGCCTCCCACCCGATCTCGCGCGCCTGCGCCTCGGCGGCCGCGACCCATTCGGCGACATGGGGGTGCGCCAGCACCGCCTCGGCATAGGCGGCGGCCTCGGGGGCGAGGGTGACGGAATAGGTGCGGAAGCGGCTGGCCATCGGCGCCCACATGGCGTCCGCGAAGCAGAAGCGCGCGCCGAACAGGAAGGGCCCGCCCTGGCCCCAGGCGGCGCGGGTCTGGCGCCAGCTTTCCTGCACGCGGGCCAGCTGCGCCTCCACCCCCGGCCGCGCCAGCAGCTTCACGTTGGAGGGGATGCCGTCCTTGATCGGCCAGCGCTTGATCAGGTTCATCGGCAGCGCGGCGCGCAGTTCCTGGAAATGCGCGTGCATCTCGGCGGCGGAGGAGCGCGCGGCGGTGCGGGCCAGGCGGTCGGCGGGCCAGATGTCGCAGCCGGGCGCGACCTCCCACAGGTATTCGGCGATGGCCATGGTGTCGGTGACGATGACGCCGTCATGGTCGAGCACCGGGATCATGCCGGTGGGCGAGACCCGGGCAAGCTTCTCCTTGCTCTCGGGGCGGGACAGGAAGAGCGTCTCCACCTCGAAGGGCAGTCCGGAAAGGCGACAGGCAAGCCAGCCGCGCATCGTCCATGTCGAGGACCATCGGGCCCCGACCACCAGGCGCATCATCGCGCGTCGATCGCTCCCCAGCGTCTCGGCGTTGCGGGCGCAGCTTGGTCACGCCGCGGGGCGGAGCGCAAGCGCCAAGGCTGGGGGGGCTTGCCGGGAGGCTGGCGGATGTGTCGGCGCGGAGACAGGCCCGCCGCCCCGCCGCGGCGGGGGTCCTGGCGCCGCCCTGGCGGGCGGCGGGGGTCCTGGCGCCGCCGCGGCGGGCGGCGGGGGTCCTGGCGCCGCCGTGGCGGGCGGCGGGGCACGAGGCGACGGATGGTGCCGTCCGGCGCCAGTCCCGATCCGCGGGGTTCATGCCACGGGCCGGGGCCGCGAACGCGGCCCGCCGCGGCCCCGTCCAGGCCCGGCCCAGCGCCGGCGCCCGACGGGCGGGATGCGCGCCGGCATTCCGGCCGATCGGCCGCAAAGGTCCCGCCGTGCCGGGGCGCCGGCCGCCTCGCGGCACGCCCGTCCGCGGATTGTCGCCGCATCCGGGCGCCGGCGCCGCGATCCAGGCGGTGGCCAGGCCGGTGCAGCCGCACGCGGCGCGAACGCCGCGCAACAGGCGCCACGGCCGGAAAGATTGGCATGGCGGGCCGGCCGGCGGTTGGCTCATCCTGCGCCGCGCCGACCGGAGCTGTCGCATGACCCGCCCACGCCGTGCCTGGCGATGCTTCCTCGGCGGGGTGCTGCTGCACCTGCCGATCGCGGTCGGCGCCGCGCAGGCGCAGCTGCGCGCCTCCGACCCGTTCGTGATCGGCCTCTCGATGTCGCTGACCGGAGACGGCGAGAGCTTCGGCCGCCCCGGGCTGGACGGCGCGCGGCTCGCCGTCGAGGAGGCGATGGCCGAGGATCCGTCGCTGAACATCCGCCTCGACGTGCATGACGACCGCGGCGACGACGCCGAGGCGCGCACGGTGGCCGAGCGGCTCGTCGCCGGGCAGGCGCTCGTCGTCATCGGGCCGAGCTTCAGCACCGCATCGCTCGCCGCCGGGCCTGTCTATGCGGCGGCGAACGTCGCCTCGCTGCCGCCGACGGCGACCTCCGACGCGATCACGCGGAACGCGACGACCTTCCGCGTGGTGTTCCGCAACAGCGACCAGGGCGAGATGCTCGCGCTCTACCTGGCCCGCGTGCTCGGCCGCGACCGGGCGAACGTCGTGGTGGTGGACAGCTCCTACGGCGTCACCCTGCGCGAAGGCTTCGAGGCCGCGGCGGCGCGCCATGGCGTGGCGACGCGCTTCTTCAGCATCCCGCGCGATGCGGCGGAGCCGGCGCTCGACGCCGTCGCGGCGGAGATCGCGCAGGCGCCCGACAATCCCGTCGTGCTGCTGACGCTCGATCCGGAAGGCGCAAGGCTGATCGGGCGGCTGCGGCGGCTCGGCCTGCCCGGGCCGTACCTCGGCGGCGATGCCTTCGGCGACCAGAGCTTCGCCGCCCTCCTCGCCGCGGCGAGCCCCGCCGAGTGGCGGCCGGGACAGGCGAGCGAGAACGTCTATGGGCTCGCCCCGGTCATCCTCGATTCGGCGAATGCCGAGACGCTGGCCTTCGCGCGGCGCTTCCGCGCGCGCTACGGCCACGAGCCGGTCTGGATGGCGGTCGCCGGCTACGACGCCGCGCGCATCGCGATCAGCGCGATCCGCCAGGTGCGTGCGGCCGCGCCGCCGGACATCGCCACGGCGCGGCGGATGGCGGTGGACCACCTGCTGTCGCTGAACGAGCCGTCCCGCGCCCTGCCCGCGCTGCTCGGTCCGGTCTGGTTCGACCGCGCGCGGGCCCGGCAGCAGGCGATCCGCGTCGGCCAGTTCCACAACGGCAATTTCGGCTCCGCGCCGTTGCAGATCGTCTCGGTCGGCGC
The DNA here is from genome assembly GCA_027487675.1 of Acetobacteraceae bacterium. Taxonomy (GTDB): domain Bacteria; phylum Pseudomonadota; class Alphaproteobacteria; order Acetobacterales; family Acetobacteraceae; genus Falsiroseomonas. Next base: position 10,981 of record JAIYDD010000011.1, read on the forward strand.
GCCGACGCTCGAGGAGATCAACAGCGGCGAGGTGTTCGAGATCGGACCCAGCCGCTTCGGCCGGCTCCAGCGCGTGGTCTACACCGGCGTCTTCATCAACGAGATCCCGCGCCTCGACATCGGGCGCGCGAGCTTCGTGGCGGATTTCTACCTGTGGGTCCGCTTCGCCGGCGGCGCCGGCCCCGGCGCGGCCGACCCCACCGACATCAACTTCCCCACCATGCTGGCCGGCCAGTTCGATCGCGCCCGGCCCTCCGAGCGGCGCGAGAGCCTGGACGGGACGCAATACTGGCTCTGGCGCGTGCAGGGCGAGTTCCGCAACGACTTCGACCTCCGGCGCTTTCCCTTCGACCGGCAGACGCTGGAGATCCCCTTCTCCAACGCCCGCGCCGCGGTGGACCGCATCGTCTACGTCATCGACGGGCGCGGCGATGGCGCGCGCGCCATCGCCTCCCCCGACGCGTTCCGCAACATCACGCAATGGACCTTCCTCGACGCGCGCGACCGGCGCGAGAACCTGGTCACCCGCTCCATCCTCGGCGATCCGGCCCACGCCGCGGCGACCGGCAGCCGCGAGCTCTCGGGGTTCCTGGTGAACGTGGAGTTGCAGCGCCAGTCGCTGACGACGCTGGCGAAGATGCTGATCCCGCTTCTCGTCATGGCGCTGATCACCTTCGCCTCTCTGTTCTTCCCGCCCGCCCTGGTGAAGGAGAAGGTGACCGTGGCGATCACCGGCGCGCTGTCCGGTGCGGTGCTGCTGGCCTCCATCAACGGCCAGCTCGGCAGCGTCGGCTACACGGTGGCGGTCGAATACGTGTTCTACGTGGCCTTCCTGCTGGCGCTGCTGTGCATCGTCTCCGTGCTCGCCGTGGAACGGCTGCGCGGCGCCGGCCGGGCGCCCGCGGCGCTGCGGGTGGAGTGGGGCACGCGCGCCGCCTTCGCGCTCATCACGGTCGCGACCGTCGCCGTCTGCCTTGCGCTGGCGGCGCGCTGAGAGGGCGTGAACCGATGCCCGACGGCGCCGATCCCGGCAAAAGGAAACGGGCGACATCAACGGGCATCGATGCCCAGGCGCGATCCTTTCACGGTCTCCGGGCGCGGTCGCCAGGCGGGGCGCGGCGGGCGGAGAGGGCACGGCGCCGGATGCGACGCGCGTTGCGGGACCTGCGCCGCGTCGTCCAGCCCTCGCCGCCCAACCGGTGGCGCCGGGCGCGGCTTCCCCGGCCGGCCGCCGCCGTGCCGCATGCGGGGGCCGCCCGGCCGGCGGGGCGGCGTTGACGCAGCTTCATGGCGGCCGGACCATGCAATCAGGAGCTTCGGGCTTGCAGCCGGGACGCGGGGAGAGCGGGCGATGGACGAGGTGGCGGCGCGGCTGGCCCGCGCGGCGGCGACGGCGCCCGGTGCCGCGGTGGGGGTGCTGCGCGAGCTGATCGCCTTGCAGCGCCGGGGCGAGGCGGCGGTGCAGGACCGGGTGGCGGCGGGGCTCGCGGCGCTGGGCTGCGCGGTGGAACGCCGCCGCTACCGCCCGGCCGAGGTGCCCCTGCGGCTGGAATTTGCCGACGGGGCTGCGATGGCGTCCGAGGAGCGGGAGGCGGTGCTGGCGCGCCTGCCCGGCACCGGCGGCGGGCGCAGCCTGATCCTGTTCGCGCATCCGGATGGCGAGCCCTTCGACCCCGGCCATGGCTGGACCCGCGACCCCTTCGCCGGGGTGGAGGAGGGCGGGCGCATCCATGGCTGGGGGGTGGCGGACGACCTCTCGGGCGTCGCCACCATGGAAGGCGCGCTGGCGCTGCTGGCGGCCGCCGGGCTGCGGCCGAAGGGCGAGGTGATCCTGGCCAGCACGCCGTCCAAGCGCCATGCGCGCGGGGTGCATGCGCTGCTGCATGACGGGGTCGTGGCGGATGCCGCGCTCTACCTGCACCCGGCGGAATCGGGGGTGGGGATGCGGGAGGTGAAGACGCTCGCCTCCGGCCAGCTGGTCTTCAAGGTGATCGTGCCGGGCCGGCTGCCGCCGACGAACGAGCCGGGGCACACCGCCTTCGCGCACCTGGCGGTGAACCCGGTGGAGAAGGCGATGGTGGTGCTGCGCGCGCTGCAGGCGCTGGATGCGCGGCGCGGCGCGCGGGTGCGCCATGCGGCGCTGGAGGCGGCGATCGGGCGGTCCACCAACCTGCTGGTCGGCGACATCCGCAGCCTCGGCGACGGGCGGGCCAGCCGCGTGGCGCCGGCGGTCGAGCTGCGCTGCGCGCTCTCCTTCCCGCCCGGCGAGCGGCTCGCCGATGTGCAGCGGGAGGTGGAGCAGGCCATCGAGGCGGCGGTGGAGGAGGACGCCTTCCTGTCCGGCACGCCGCCGCTCGTGCTGTTCCTGTCCGGCGTCACCGGGGCGGAGGTGGGCGGGGACCATCCGCTCTGGCTGGCCGCCGCGGCGTCCATCCGGGCGGTGACGGGGCAGGCGCCGGAGGTGAACCCGCTGCACACCTCGTCGGACATCCGCAACCCGATGGTGCAGTCGGGGATCCCCTGCGTCGGGCTCGGGCCGCTCTGCGGGGATTTGACGCAGAATGGCGGGCGGGACGAATGGGTGGACGCGGCGGACCATGCGCGCGGGGTGCAGGTGGTGGCGGCGCTGATCGCCGCCTGGTGCGGGGTGGAGGGGTGAACCCATGCTGACGATCTACGGCGTCTACCGCTCCCGCGCCTCGCGCTGCCTGTGGATGGCGGGCGAGGCCGGACTGCCCTTCCGCCACGTGCCGGTGATCCAGGCCTATCGGCTGCCGGACCCCGACGCCCCCGGCGCGCCGCTGCACACCCGCCACCCGGATTTCCTGCGCGTGAACCCGGCCGGGCAGATCCCCGCGCTGGAGGATGACGGGCTGGTGCTGGCGGAATCCCTGGCCATCACGCTGTATCTCGCCAAGCGGCATGGCGGCGCGCTGGGGCCGGCCGACCTGGCCGAGGATGCGCGCATGACCGCCTGGGCCTTCTGGGCGGCGACCGAGGTCGAAAGCCGCGCCCTCGAGATCCTCTACGGCATGCTGCCCGACCCGCCGGCCGGGCGCGGCCGTGCCCAGGCCGAGACCGCCATCGCCGCGCTGCGCGCGCCCTTCGCCCTGCTGGACGCGGCACTGGCCGGGACCGGCTGGCTGGTGGGCGGGCGCTTCACCGTGGCGGACCTGATCGTGGCGGAGGTGCTGCGCTACGCCCAGCCGGCCGGGACGCTGTTCGCGGCGGCGCCGCGCGTGGCGGCCTGGATCGCCGCCTGCCAGGCGCGGCCGGCCTGCCGGGCGATGCTGGCGGCGCGGGCGGCGGAGCCCGCCTGAGGGCGCGCGCCCCGGGCCATCGCACAGGCAGGCCGGACGGCCGATCCCATCGTCGCACTCGCCCTCTCCCCCCGACGGGGGGAGAGCGCCGTGGCAGTGCCCCGTCGGGGTGAGGGCGGCGCGCGACCCGCTGGTCCCGCGCGGGGATGCCGAAGCGCCGCGCGCCCAACCCCGACCACCCCGTCCAGCGCCTTCGGGGCCGGACCCCGCCCCGGCGGGAGGGGCGGGATTCCCGCCGCCCCGGCGCCCCTGCGATGGCCCTGGCGCGCCCCGGGCATCGGCGGGGCATCCGTCGGGCCGGGGGCGGCGATCGGGCGGGCGGCCCGGGAAGGCGCGCATCCCGTTGCCTCGCCGGCTTCACGCCTGCGGGAGCGGATGGCGGCGCCGTTGACCCGGGCATCGCGCGGCGCGATACTTAACCCGATGGTTCAGTTTCAGCCCGCGCCGCTCGACCGCATCTTCGCCGCCCTGTCGGACCCGACCCGCCGCGCGCTGCTGGAACGGCTCTCGGCCGGCGGGGATCTCTCGGTCAGCAGCCTTGCCGCGCCGCTGCCGATGTCGCTGCCGGCGGTGATGAAGCATCTCGACGTGCTGGAAGGCGCGGGGCTGATCACCCGCCGCAAGACCGGCCGCACCGTCGCCTGCCGCCTGACCCCCGCCCCCATGGAGGACGCCGTGGCCTGGCTGGAGCGCTACCGACGCTTCTGGTCCGAAAGCCTCGATCGCCTGGCCGCCGCGGTGGAGGACCAGCCATGACCGCCATCGCCCCGAGCCTGACCCTGGTCCGCCGCATCAAGGCGCCGCCGGCCCGCGTCTGGGCCGCCTGGACGGAGCCGGCGCAGATGATGCTGTGGTTCGGCCCGCACCACACGCGCGCCGAGCACGCCGAGGCGGAGCTGCGCGTCGGCGGCGGCTTCCGCGTGGTGCTGCGCGAGGACAATGGCCAGCGCCACGAGGCGGTCGGCGGCTACACCGAGATCGAGCCGGAACGCCGCCTGGTCTTCACCTGGCACTGGGCCTCCATGCCGGAGCGGATGAGCCGCGTGACCGTGGCCTTTCGTGCCGTGGCGGAGGGGACTGAGGTGACGCTCACCCATGACCGCTTCGCCGATGCCGACACCGCGACGCGCCACCGCCGCGGCTGGACGGAATCGCTCGAACGGCTGGACGCACTGTTCGCCCCCGAAGCGGCCTGACGCCGCCGCGTCCCGACCGCGCCTCCGCCGCCGCGCCCCGCCTGGCGGGCAGCGGCTGCGCGTGCCGTGCCGTGCCTGCACCTGTCCCGCATTGGCTGGAGGCAAGCATGCCGATGACCGACGCCACCCGAACCGACGGCGACGACGCCGCCATCCGCAGGACGCTCGGTGCGCTGCGCGAGGCGCTGCACGCGCGCGATCCGCAGGCCTTCGCCGCCGCCTGCACCGAGGACCTGCTGGTCTTCGACCTGGACCCGCCGCTCCGCCGCGGCGGCGCGGCGGAGGAGGCGCGCCGGATCGAAGCCTGGCTTGCGACCTGGCAGGGCCCCGTGGAGGACGAGCTGCACGAGCTGCGGATCGCCAGCGGCGGCGACCTGGCCTTCACCACCGCGCTGTCGCGCCTGCGCGCCACGGGCCGCGACGGCCAGCGCACCGAGATGTGGTCGCGCGTCACCTTCGGGCTGCGGCGCGAGGACGGCGCCTGGCGCGTCGCGCATCGCCACGGCTCGGTGCCTTTCCACATGGATGGCAGCCTGCGCGCCGCCATCGACCTCGCCCCCTGACACGCCTCGCCCCGATCGGCACGAAGAGGAGGACCACGCAGATGGACGACGCATCGCTCGGGCTGCACGAGCTCTCCGTCACCCGCCGCATCCCGGCCGCGCCGGCTTCGGTCTTCGCCGCCTGGACCGAGGCGGAGCAGTTGCGCGGCTGGTACGCGCCGCGCGGCATGACCGTGCCGGAGTGCGAGATGGATCCGCGCCCCGGCGGCGCCTTCCGCCTGACCATGCGCGACGCCGACGGCCGCGACCTGCCGCACCCGATGGTGGTGGAGGAGTTCGAGGCGCCGCGCCGCCTGGTGCTGCGCGTGGCGGAAGGCATGTGCGCGCCGCTGGTCGGCATGGTCGGCACGATCCTGTTCGAGCCGGACGGCGAGGGCACGCGGCTGGACGTGACCTGGCGGCATCCCACCGCGGAGATGCGCGACCACCACGCGGCGATGGGCTTCGCCCGCGCCTGGGGCGAGCTGCTGGACAAGCTCACCGCGCAGCTGCTGCGCCCGGCGGGCGGCGGCGCGATGTCGCCGCCGCCGGCGCCGGAGCATGGCTGGCTGCACAGGCTGCTCGGCGCCTGGCGCTACGAGATTGAGGCGACCGGCCCGGATGGTGCCGTGATGCGCGGCGAGGGGCGGGAGGTGGTGCGCTCGCTCGGCGGCTACTGGGTGGTCGCGGAGGCGGAGGGCAGCATGCCGTGCCTCGCCACGGCGCGCTGGATCATGACGCTCGGCTGGGATGCGCGGGCGGGGCGCTTCCGCGGCAGCTGGGTGGGTTCCGTCATCGGGCACATGTTCGTCTATGACGGCGGGCTCTCGGAAGACGGGCGCAGCCTGGTGCTGGAGAACGAGGGCCCGTCCTTCACCGGCGAGGGCAGTGCGCGCTACCGCGACATCCTGACGCTGGAGGATGACGCCGCGCGCGTGATGCATTCCGAGGTGCAGGGCGAGGATGGCGGCTGGACGCGCTTCGTGACCATGCGCTTCCGGCGGGAGGGCCGAAAGGCTGTGGATTGACGCCCAAGAGCGCCCGCATTCCCGCCAAAACCGGCGTCATCAGCGGGCGTTGATGCTCAGCCTGGATTTTTTCAAAAGATCGGAGCGATGCGCGAGCTTCTCGTCTGCGCCTTCATGACGCTGGACGGCGTGGTGCAGGCCCCGGGCGGGCCGGAGGAGGACCGCGCCGGCGGCTTCGCCCAAGGCGGCTGGTCGGCGCCGCATTGGGACGCGGCGATGGGCGAGGCGATGGACGCGGCAACCGCCGCGTCCTTCGACCTGCTGCTCGGCCGCCGCACCTATGAGATCTTCGCCGCGCATTGGCCGCATGCCGGCGACGACCCGATGGCGCGCAAGCTGAACGACGCGGTGAAGCACGTCGCCTCCCGCACGCTGGCGCATCCGGGCTGGCGCAATTCCCGGCTGCTGGAGGGCGATGCGGCGGCGGCGGTGGCGCGGCTGAAGCGGCAGGAGGGACCGCGGCTGCTGGTCGCTCGGCGCCTTCCAGCGCGCGCGGCTGTTCGGGCCGCTCGGCATGGAAGATGCGGGGTTCAGCGAGGCGCCGGCGGGCGCCGCGCGCCTCGCCACGACATATCGGCGCGACGCCGGGCGGATGGTCGCCCGCAACCCCGCCTCCGGCGCCGGCTTCGCCGAGCCGGCGCGCTTCGAGGCCGGCGGCACGGGGCATGTCGCGACGGTCGATGACCTGCTGGCCTTCGGCCGCATACTGCTCGGCGGCGGCACGCATCGCGGGCGGCGCATCCTGTCGCGCGCCTCGGTCGAGGAGATGCTGACGGACCAGGTCACGCCGGCGCAGAAGGCGGCCTCGCCCTTTTCCCACGGCTTCTGGGACAGCACGGGCTGGGGCCTCAGCATCGGCCTGGTGCAGCCGGCCGCGACGCAGGCGCCCGGCAGCCGCGGCCGCTTCGGCTGGTGGGGCGGCTTCGGCACGACCTTCTTCGCCGATCGCGGCCTGGACACGGTCGCGCTGCTGTTCAGCAACCGGATGATGGGCGGGCCGGACGACGCGGCGCTGGGCGAGGCGGTGCTGCGCGCGGCCTTCGGCGACCGCGGCTGAGGGCCGCGCGGCGTTCGCGCGCTATTGCGGCGTCAGCCCCAGCGCCTTCACCGCGCCGCCGATGACCCGCACCTGGTCCTCGACGAAGGCGGCGAATTCGGGCTGGGTCATGGACCGCGTCGCGAAGCCGTTCTCCTCCATCCGCTGGCGGACGATCGGCAGCGCGAGCGCCGCGGTGATCTCGGCATGCAGCCGCGCGGTGACGGCGGGCGGCAGGCGGGCGGGGGCGGAGATCGCGACCCAGTTGTCGGATTCCAGCCCGTCGAGACCGGCCTCCGCCACCGTCGGCACGTCGGGGGCCATCGCCTGCCGCTCACGCGCCGTGACGGCCAGCGCACGCAGGCGGCCGGCGCGGATGTTCTCGATGTTCTGCGGCAGCGTGTCGAAGGCGAGCGGGATGGCGCCGCCGAGCAGGTCCGCCTGCATCGGCGCGCTGCCGCGATAGGGCACATGGGTCAGCTGCACGCCGGTGCGCGACATCAGCCTCTCGCCGAACACATGCGCGACCGAGCCGATGCCGGAGGTTCCGTAGCCCGGCGGCGAACGCTGCGCGCGGATCCAGGCCAGCAGGCCCGCCATGTCGGTCGCTGGCACCAGCCGCGGGTTGACGATGACGACCGAGGGCGCGGAGCCGAGATAGGCGACATGCGTGAAGCTCGCCACCGGGTCGTAGCCCGGATTCGCGTAGATCGGCGGTGAGAGCACGATCGGCGCGGAATTGGACAGCAGCAGCGTGTAGCCATCCGGCGCCTGCTGCGCGACATGGGCGGCGGCGATGGTGCCGCCGGCGCCCGGGCGGTTGTCCACCACCACGCGCTGCGGCAGGCGCTGCGACAGCGCCTCCCCCAGCACGCGGGCGATGATGTCCGACGATCCGCCGGGCGGGAAGGTGACGACGATGCGGATCGGGCGCGTCGGCCAATTGTCCTGCGCGCGGGCCGCGCTGCCCAGGGGCAGGGCGGCGGATGCCAGCAGAAGCGGCAGGTGGCGGCGGCGCATGCGGGGGCTCCGGTCCTCGACGGGTGCGGCAACGCAAGGGTTGTGCCGCTGTCATCCGGCGGCCGCGGCTGGCAGCGGCGCGCGGGGGCGCGCATGATGCGCCGATTGGGCACGGCGCGAGGGCGGCGATGGCGGGCGGCATCTCTCTGCATGCGGTGGACGTGGCGCGCGGGCGCGTGGCGCAGGGCATGGCGGTGCGGATCGACCGGCTGCGTCCCGACGGCACGCGCGCGCCGGTGGCCGAGGGCCGCATCGGCCCGCAGGGCATGCTGGACCACCCCGTCACCACCGGCGCCGGCGTCGAGGAAGGCGAGCACGAGGCGGTCTTCGACGTGGGCGGCTTCTACGCCGCGACGGGGCACGACGCGCCGGGCTTCCTGGGCCTGGTGCCCTTCCGCTTCGTCGTGTTCGACGTCGCGCAGCACTACCACCTGCCGCTCAAGTTCACGCCCTTCGGCTTCTCGCTCTATCGGGGGGCCTGAGCGATGCTGCCAGGCGGCATGCCGCCCGCCTCGCGCGACCTCGCGGGCCGGGGCGCCGCGCCGCATCCGGCGCGCTGGCCGGATGGGGCGCGGCTCGCGCTGTCCTTCGTGGTGAATGTGGAGGAAGGGGCGGAGCTCTCGCTCGCCAGCGGCGACGAGCGCAACGAGGGCCGCTACGAGGCGCAGGAGGAGGTGGTCGGCCACCCCGACCCCTGCATGGAAAGCCATTTCGCCTATGGCAGCCGCGTCGGGCTGTGGCGGATCCTGGACCTGTTCGACGCCTTCGGCACCAGGGCCACGTTCAGCAGCTGCGCCCGTGCCGTTGCCGCGACGCCCGCGCTCGCCGCGGCACCCGCCGCGCGGGGGCACGAGGTCTCGGCGCATGGCTGGCGCTGGGAACGCCATGCGGGGATGCCGGAGGCGACCGAGCGCGCCGTGATCGCCGCCGCGGTCGCCGCCATCGGCGAGGCCGCCGGCGAACGGCCCGTCGGGTGGCACACGCGCAGCGCCAGTTCCGTCAAGACGCGGCGGCTGCTGATCGAGGAGGGCGGCTTCCTCTATGACAGCGACTGCTACGACGACGACCTGCCGCGGCTGGTCGCGCGGCCCGATGGCCGGCCGCACGTCATCCTGCCCTATGCCTTCGACACCAACGACATGCGCTTCTCGCCGGGCGGCGGCTTCGTGCAGGCCGAGGATTTCTCCCGCTACTGCATCTCCGCGATCGACTGGCTGATGCGCGAAGCGCGGCACGCGCCGCGCATGCTCTCGATCGGGCTGCATCTGCGCATCATCGGCCGGCCGGCGCGGATGCGCGGGCTGGAGGCGGTGCTGGAGCATGTGGCGAAGACGCCGGGCGTCTGGGTGGCGCGGCGGCGCGACATCGCGGCGCATTGGCTGGGGCAGGAGACACCGTGATGCGCATCCTCGTCGTCAACAGCAACACGACCGACAGCGTCACCGCGCGCATCGGCGCCGCGGCCGAGGCCGCCGCATCGCCCGGCACCACGGTGGAGACGGTCAGCGCGCCCTTCGGCCTTCCGCTGATCGTCACGCGCGCCGACTGGCTGGTGGCGGGGCCGGCGACGCTGGCGGCGTTCAGCGCGCGGCGCGGCAGCTACGACGCGGCGGTGATCGCCTGCTTCGGTGATCCGGGGCTGGATGCGGCGAAGATGCTGCTCGATGTCCCGGTGCTGGGGATCAGCGAGGCGGCGTTCCATGCGGCGTCGATGCTTGGCCGGCGCTTCGGCATCGTCTCCTTCACCGCCGCGCTGCGGCCGATGTTCGAGGACTGCCTGGACCATCACGGGTTGCGCGCGCGCTGCGCCGGCTTCCGCATGGGCCCGGCGTTTTCGGGCGATCCCGGCGTGGTCGCGGAGGAACGCGCCGAGCTGATCGTCGATCTCTGCCGCCAATCGGTCGAGCAGGACGGGGCGGAGGCGGTGATCCTGGCCGGCGGCCCGCTGGCCGGCCTCGCGCCGGTGCTGGCGCCGCGGGTCGCCGTGCCGCTGGTGGACGGCACCGCGGCTGCCGTGCGGCTGGCCGAGGCGCTGGTCGGCCTGGCGCCGCCCGGCGCGCCGCGTCCGCGCCCCGCGCGCCTGCTGACCGGCTTCGACCCGGACGTCACGACCCTGTTCGGCGCCCACGGATGACGGTCCAGGCCCGTCACGGGCCTGGTGGTGGGGGTATCGGGGGAGGCAACGCCTCCCCCGGGCCACGCGCGCGCCTCTCGGCCATCCTCGCCCTCGCCGCCCCCACCGCCCTGGTCGCCGCCCTGCAGGTCGCCGCGCAGCTGTTCGAGACCTGGCTCGCCGCCCGCCAGGGCACGGCGGCGCTGGCCGGCTGGGCCGTGGTGCTGCCCTTCGCGCTGCTGATGCAGATGATGTCGGCGGGCGCGATGGGCGGCGGCGTGGTCTCCGCGGTCGCGCGCGCGCTGGGCGGCGGGCGGCGGGACGAGGCGTCGGCGCTGGTGCTCCATGCCGCGCTGATCGCGCTGGCCGGGGCGGCGCTGTTCGCGCTGCCGCTGGCGCTGGCGCCGCGGACGGTGCTGGGCTGGGTGGGCGGCGCGCAGGCCGCCGAGGCGGCGGCGCCCTATGCGATGTGGCTGTTCGGCGCGGGGGCGCTGCCGGCCTGGCTCGCGAACACGCTGGGATCGGTGCTGCGCGGCGGCGGCCGGCACGCGCTTGCGGCGCGGGTGCTGGTGCTGGCCTGGGGGCTCTATCCGCCGCTGGCCTGGGCGCTGGCGGAGCCGGCGGGGATGGGGCTGGCGGGGATCGGGCTCGGCTTCGCCGCCGTGTTCTGGCTGGCGGCGGCGACGATGGGCGTGGTGGTGCTGCGCGGCGGGGCGGGCTTCGCGCCGCGGCTGCGCATCGCGCCGCAGGGGGCGATGTTCCGGCGCATCCTCTCGGTCGGGCTGGTGGCCTGCCTGCTGGCGGTGCTGTCGAACCTGACGACCATCCTGGTGACGGCGCAGCTCGCGCCGCTGGGGCCGGCGGTGGTGGCGGCCTATGGCATCTCGGCGCGGCTGGAATTCGTGATGATCCCGCTGGCCTTCGGCATCGGCTCGGCGCTGACGGCACTCGTCGGGCGCGCGGTGGGCGCGGGGGATTGGGCGGAGGCGCGGCGCATCGCCTGGACCGGCGCGGCGCTGGCCTTCGCGCTGGCGGGCGGCTGCGGGCTGGCGGTGACGCTGGCCCCGCTGTCCTTCGCCGGCGCCTTCACGGCGGATGCGGAGGTGGCGGCGATCGCGGCGCGGGCGCTGGGGATCATCGGTCCGGCCTATGGCGCCTTCGGCCTCGGCATGGCGATGTATTTTGCGAGCCAGGGCGCGGGGCGGATGCGCGGGCCGCTGGTGGCGGCGCTGGCGCGGCTCGGCATCGCGGTGGGCGGCGGTGCGGCGCTGATGGGCCCGGTCGGGATCGAGGGGCAGTTCCTGGCGGTGGCGCTCGGCATCGCCGCCTATGGGGTCGTCACCGCGGCATCGGTCCGGCCGTCGGTCTGGCGCTGAACGCGCTTCGACGTCCCCGCGGCGGGCGTCCGCGACGGGGCGGCAGAGGCGCGCGCGGACCCTGGCGCGCCTGCGGCCCCGGCGACGCGGCGCGGGGCACCCCGCCGCCGGTCCTCGCGGCACTCCCCCCTTGCGGGCGGATCCGCAGGGGGGTCCGCGGCGCTCCCGCGCGGTTAGCAGGCTGCGGAAATTCGGCGGCGGACGAATGCAGCGGGAGGGCGCTGCCCTCCCGCACCCACCCGCCAGGAAACTGAGTTTCCTGGACCTTCCCGAAATTTAACAACATATATCAATAATTTAGGGGAGGTGCAGGAACATCAGGTTCCTGCCGGGGTGCTCGAGGGGCGGAGCCCCTCGACCTTTCCCTTTGCTTCCCGAG
>JAIYDD010000271.1 GCA_027487675.1 Acetobacteraceae bacterium
AAGCGGCCGGCGAGATTGATGATCATGTCGATCATGTGGATGCCCATGCCGCCCATGCCGCCGAGCGGGCTTTCCGCCCGGTCCGCGCGCCACATGCCGGGCCTGTAGGCGGTGGCGCCGGGGCCGCTGAAATGCCCCTCCACATGCAGCAGGGTGCCGAGCGCGCCGGCGGCCAGCATGGCCTTCATCTCCGCCACCGCGGGCAGGAAGCGGCGGTTGTGGCCGAGCGCCAGCACCACCCCGGCCTCCCGGCAGGCCGCCACCGCGGCCTCGGCCGAGGCCTTGGTCAGGGTGAAGGGCTTCTCGACGAAGACATGCTTGCCGGCGCGGGCGGCGGCGATCACCTGCTCGGCGTGCTGGCCATGCGGGGTGGCCAGCGCCACCGCCTGCACGGCCGGGTCGGCCAGCACCGCGGCGTAGTCGGGCAGCAGCCGGATGCCCTGCGTGGCGGCCCAGTCGCGCGCCTTGTCGGGCGTGCCGGTGCAGCCGGAGACGAAGCGCAGCCCGGCCGCGTTGCGGCCCTGCACGCTTTCCACCAGCGTGCGTCCCCAGCGGCCCATGCCGATGATGGCGGTTCCGAGCATCGGGATATCCTTCAGGATCAGGGGAATGGCAGGCGTTGCTGCGGCCGGGCGGCGGCCGGGCGGGCCGACAGCGCGGCGATCAGGTCGCGCAGGCTGGCGAGGTTGTGCACGGGGCGGAACTCGTCCACATGCGGCAGCATCGCGCGGACGCCTTGGGATTTCGGCTGAAAGCCGGCATAGCGCAGCAGCGGGTTCAGCCAGATCAGCCGCCGGCAGGACCGGTGCAGCCGGTCGGCGGCCTCCGCCACGCCCTTCGCCCCCTCCCGGTCCAGCCCGTCGGTGATCAGCAGCACCACCGCCCCCTGGCCCAGCACGCGCCGCGACCAGGCCTTGTTGAAGCGGTCGAGCGAATCGCCGATCCGCGTGCCGCCGGACCAGTCGGGGACCATGTGGGAGACCATCTCGAAGGCGGCTTCCGGGTCGCGGTGGCGCAGCTGGCGCGTCACGTTGGTCAGGCGCGTGCCGAACAGGAAGACATGCACCCGGTCGCGGTCGTTGGTGACCGCGTGCAGGAAATGCAGCAGCACCTGCGCGTAGCGGGCCATGGAGCCCGAGATGTCGCACAGCGCCACCAGCGGCGGCCGCCGCACCACCCGCCGGCGCCGGGCGAGCCCCAGGATCTCGCCGCCCGAGCGCAGGCTGTCGCGCACGGTGGCGCGCAGATCGGCCGAGGGGCCGGCCGGGTCCGGGCGGAAGCGCCGGGTGCGGCGGGCGTCGAGCGGCAGGACCAGGCGCGAAATCTCCTTCTTGGCGCTCGCGATCTCGGCCGCCGACATCGCCTCGAAATCCATGGTCTGGAGGCGTTCCCGCTCGGAGGCGGTGAAGGTCAGGTCGAGCTGCTCCTCCGGCGGTTCCTCGCGCGGCTTGGGCGGCGGGGGGGTGTCGCCCCGCATCGCCTCGGCCATGCGCCGTGCCGCCGGCGGGGGCTTCGGCGGCGGTTCCCGAAAACCTTCCAGCAGCGCCATGGCGGCGGCGTGGCGCCCGGCCTCCGGGTCGCGCCAGAACAGGCGGAAGGCCTGGTCGAAGACCAGGAAATGTTCGTGCCGGTGCACCATGGTGGCGCGCAGCGCGGCGCGGACCTGGGTGCGGTCGCCGATCTCGATGCAGTTCAGCGCCTGGGCGCCGGCCAGAAGCTCGGCGGGCCCGACGGGCAGGCCGGCGCGGCGCAGCAGCCGGCCGAAGGCGACGAGGTTGGCGGGCAGGGCGCCCGTGGACGCGGGCGCCGACAGGCCGAGGGCAGCCTTGGGCGGGATCATGCCCCTACCACGACAGGGTTCCGCGCGCGGGAGAGGGGAACCGGCCCGCCCCCGGCCGCGAGGGAGGGCGGGGTGGCGGCCGCGCCGCCCGGCGCCGTCACGCGGTCGCGGCCTTCGCGTCGGCCACCAGCCGCGCCACCTCGGCCCCGCGCAGCTTGGCGATGTCGTCCTGGTACTTCAGCAGCGCGCCCAGCGTCTCGTCGACCAGCGCCGGCTCCAGCTCCTGCGCATCCAGCGCCGCCAGCGCGCCGGCCCAGTCGATCGTCTCGGCGACGCCCGGCGGCTTGAAGGTGTCGGCGCCGCGCACCGCCTGCACGAAGGCGACGACCTGGGCGGAGAGCCTCTCCCCCACCCCCGGTGCGCGCAGCTTCAGGATGGCGCGTTCCCGCGCCGCATCCGGGTAGTCCACCCAATGGTAGAGGCAGCGGCGGCGGATGGCGTCGTGCACCTCCCGCGTGCGGTTGGACGTGATGACCACCACCGGCGGCGTCGCCGCCCGCACCGTGCCGAGTTCCGGGATGGAAAGCTGGAAATCCGCCAGGATCTCCAGCAGGAAGGCCTCGAAGGGCTCGTCGGCGCGGTCGAGCTCGTCGATCAGCAGCACGGCCGGCTCGCCTTCCAGCGCATCGAGCAGCGGGCGGGATTGCAGGAAGCGGCGGTCGTAGATGCCGCGCTCCAGCGCCGCGCGGTCCGTGGCCTCGCCGGAGGCCTCGGCGAGCCGGATCGCCATCAGCTGGCGGGCGTGGTTCCACTCATAGGCCGCCGAGGCCAGGTCCATGCCGTCATAGCATTGCAGGCGCACCAGCCGGCGCGGCAGCTGCGCGGCCAGGACCTTCGCGATCTCGGTCTTGCCGGTGCCGGGCTCGCCTTCCAGGAACAGCGGGCGGCCCATGCGCAGCGCCAGGTGGACGGTGGTGGCCAGCTGGCGGTCGGCGACGTAGCCGCCTTCGGCCAGCAGCGTCTGCGTCGCCTGGACGCTGGCGGGGACCATGCGCGCTCAGCCCGAGGCGAAGATCAGCAGCAGGATCACCAGGAAGGCGCCGAGCCCGAGCCACACCTGCATGGGGAAGCCCATGAACTGGCTGGTCAGCAGGCGCATCGGCAGGCCGGTCTCCCAGGGGTGCGGGTTCGGGCGCTGCACCTGGCCGCCCGGCGACATGCCGTCCGCGCCGTGCTGGGTGATCGGGGCGGGGCCGCTCCCGGCCAGGTATTCCGTGTCGGTGCCGGCCACGGCGGCGACCGGCGCCACCACCTGGGCGGCGAAGCGGTCGAAGAACTGGTCGGCCATGGACTTCGCCGTGCTGTCGATCAGCCGCGCGCCGAGCTGCGCCATCTTGCCGCCGACCTGCGCCTTCACGTTGTACCTGAGCAGGGTCTCGGCAGGGCCGAGTTGCTCCAGCGCGACGTCGGCGCCGCCTTTCGCAAAACCCATCGCCCCGCCCTGGCCTTCGCCGGAGATGGTGTAGGATTCCGGCGGGTTGATGTTGGTCAGCTGCACCTTGCCGCCGAACTTGGCGGACATCGGGCCGAGCTTGACCGAGACCTTGGCCTGGAACTGGTCGTCGCCGGTGCGCTCCACGCTGTCGCAGCCTGGAATGGAGGCCTGCAGCACGGCGGGGTCGTTCAGCGCTTCCCACACGCGCTGCCGCGGGGCCGCGATGCGGCGCTCGCCACTCATCTCCATGTCCAGGCTCTCCCAGTGCGTCGGCGGCGGAAAGTAGGGCGGCGCGGGCGCGCCGGGAAGGGCAGGGGGGCTGCCCATCGTGACGGCGGGCGACGAAAAGGCTAAGGCGCGGCTGGATCGGCCCGCGCGGCCGGGCTCGGGGGGCGGGATATGGGTCTGGCCAGGGGTCTGGGCAGGAAGGGCGGCCTTGCCATCGCCGCGGCGCTCGTGGTGCTGCCCGGCGGGGCGCAGGCGGCGGGCGGCGTGCCGGGGGCGGAGCTGTCGCTGCTCTGGGCCATTCCCTTCGTCGGGGTCCTGCTGTCCATCGCGCTGATGCCGCTGGTGGCGGGGCATCTGTGGCATGCCCATTACGGCAAGATCGCCGCCGGCTGGGCGGCGCTGTTCCTGCTGCCCTTCGCCGCGGTCTTCGGCGCCGGCGCGGCCTGGTACGAATTCGCCCATGTGCTGGTCGGCGAATACATCCCCTTCATCGCGCTGCTGCTGGCGCTCTACACCGCCGGCGGCGGCGTGCTGCTGAAGGGCAGCCTGGTCGGCACGCCGGCCACCAACACCGCGCTGCTGGCGATCGGCACGGTGCTCGCCAGCATCATGGGCACCACCGGGGCGTCGATGGTGCTGATCCGCCCGGTGCTGCGCGCCAATGCCTTCCGCAAGAACAAGACCCACACCTTCGTGTTCTTCATCTTCCTGGTCAGCAACATCGGCGGGTCCCTGACGCCGATCGGCGACCCGCCGCTCTATCTCGGCTTCCTGCGCGGGGTGGAGTTCTTCTGGCCGACGACGCATCTGTTCGGCGAGTTCATGGTCTGCGCCGTGGTGCTGCTGGCGCTCTACTGGGTGCTCGACACGCTCGCCTGGAACCGGGAGAAGCCGACCCCGCCGGTGGAGGACCGCCGCGAGCCCCTGCGCATCGAAGGCTGGCTGAACGTCGCGCTGATCGGCGTGATCGTCGGCGGCGTGCTGATGCAGGGCTGGTGGCGGCCGGGCAACATCTACGTCCTCGGCCAGCCCATGGGGATCGAGCGCGCGGTCGCGATCGGCATCTTCCTGGCCGTCACCGCCGCGTCCGTCGTGCTGACATCGCCGGCGCTGCGGGAAGCCAACGGCTTCGCCTGGGGCGCGATCCTCGAGGTCGCCAAGCTGTTCGCGGCGATCTTCATCTGCATGGCCCCCGTGCTGGCCATCCTGCGCGCGGGGCCGGAGGGCGCGCTGGCGGGGCTGGTGGCGCTGACCTCGGACAGCGCGGGGCAGCCGATCCCCTGGGTGTATTTCTGGCTGTCCGGGGCGTTGTCGTCCTTCCTGGACAATGCGCCGACCTACATCGTGTTCTTCGAACTGGCCGGCGGCGATCCGGCGAAGCTGATGACGCAGGGCGCGCTGACGCTGGCCGCGATCTCCTGCGGCGCGGTCTTCATGGGCGCCAACAGCTACATCGGCAACGCGCCCAACTTCATGGTCAAGGCAATCGTGGAGGAGAATGGCGAACGCATGCCGAGCTTCTTCGGCTATTGCGCCTGGGCAGCGGTGTTCCTGCTGCCGCTCTTCGTGGTGGTGACGCTGATCTTCTTCTGAGGCCGCCGCCGGGGCCGGCCTTGCGATGCGCCTTGGCGGAGGCGCGATCGGGGGATGCCGGGTGAGGGCCGGCGCCTGGCGCCGCGGGATTTCGTCGCGATGTCGCAACTTGCGGCCGGGACGGATCGGCGGCAATCTCCGCGGCCTCGGCGAGTGGGGGCATGCATGTCCGGTGGCCTGGCGTGGCGGCCGCACCTTGGCGGTGCGTTGCACGAAGGCGGCCGCGGCGCCGATCTGTTCGACTGGACCGAGGAGCTGCCGCTCGCCGCCTGGTCCGGCGGCGGCGCCGACACGGTGCGCGGCGGCGCGCTGGCCGACAGCCTCTCCGGCCAGGTAGGGAATGACAGCCTGGTCGGCGGCGGGGGCGACGACGTGCTGGCCGGCAATGCCGGCGACGACATCTTGCTCGGCGACGCGGGCGCCGACCTCGCCATCGGCGGCGCCGGCAACGATCTTCTGGTCGGCGGCACAGGCTTCGACACGCTGCTCGGCGGGGTCGGCGACGACCGGCTGATCGGCGGGGAGGGCGACGATCGCCTGGTCGGCGCCGCCGGCCGGGACACGCTGGAGGGCGGCGCGGGCAGCGACGTGCTGCTCGGCGGCGGCGGGGCCGACACGCTGCGCTTCGGGCCGGATGGCGGGCGGGACCGCGGCTTCGCCGATGCGGAGGACAGCGTCCTGATCGATGCCGGCGCCGGCGGGCTGCGGGTCGAGGCGGCGGGGGCCGGCCGCCTCCTTTTCACCATGCTGGACGCCGGTGGCGTCGAAGCCGGCAGCGTGCTGCTGGTGGCTGAGTTGCTGGCGCGGCTCGAACTGCGCGCCGCCGGCCTCGTGGAGCTGCTCCCGGGGGTGCAGCTTCGGGCGGACATCCTGGAGATCGTGGCCGGCGAACTCTCCGCCGGAACCCCGGGCGGCATCGGCGCGGGGGGCGGCGGCGGTATCGTCGTGATCTCCCCGGGCGGCGGCATCGGCCTTCCGCCGGGCATTGCACCGAGACCGGGCCCGATTTCCCTGCCGCCCGGCGGCACGATTTCCCTGGGTGTCGGCGGGGATCTGATCCCTGCCGGCGGCACGCTCTCGCTGGGTGGCGGCGCGGATCTGATCCTGGCCTGACAGCCCGGATTTCCCGCCCCGCGCGGCGGGACTAGGCTGCCCCCGCCAGTTCCAGCGGGAGACGCCCCATGCCCTATGTGATCGCCGACGACCTGCCCGAGGCGCCCGCCGGCCAGCGCTTCCGCGCGCTGCTCGACCGGCCGCGGATCCTGCAGATGCCGGGCGCGCATCTCGGCATCGCCGCGCTGCTGGCGAAGAAGCAGGGGTTCGAGGCGCTCTACATGTCGGGTGCCGCCATGTCCGCCACCATGGGCCTGCCCGACCTCGGCATGATCACGGTGGACGACGTCGCCTGGTACATCCGCCAGGTGGTGCGCGCCGCCGGCCTGCCGGTTCTGGTGGATGGCGACACCGGCTATGGCGAGGCGCTGAACGTCATGCACATGGTCCGCACCTTCGAGGAAGCGGGCGCCGGCGCCGTTCACCTGGAAGACCAGCTGCTGCCCAAGAAGTGCGGCCACCTGAACGACAAGAAGCTGGCCGACGCCCACGACATGGCCGCCAAGGTCGCCGCCGCCCGCAAGGCGCGGCGGCACCTGACCATCATCGCGCGCACGGATGCCGTGGCCAGCGAGGGGATGGATGCGGCGGTGGCGCGCGCGCGGATGTACCTCGACGCCGGCGCCGACTGCATCTTCCCCGAAGCCCTGACCACCCGCGAGATGTTCGCCGAATTCGCGCGGCGCATGCCGGGCGTGAAGCTGCTGGCCAACATGACCGAGTTCGGCCGCACCCCCTTCCTGACCGCGCAGGAATTCCAGGACCTCGGCTACGCGATGGTGATCTGGCCGGTCAGCCACCTGCGGGTGGCCAACCGCGCGATGGAGGAACTCTACGCCGCCATCGCCCGCGACGGCGGCACCCAGAAGATGCTCGACCGCATGCAGACCCGCGCGCAGCTCTACGAGACCATCGACTACCACGCCTACGAGGCGCTGGACGCGACGCTGGTGAAGACCGTGGTGCCGGAGGGCATGCCGCAGGGCTGAGCCGCCCCGCTCGCCGCGCCGCCGGCCGGCCCGGAGGGTCCGGATCTGGCCGGCCGCGTCGCCAGGCGCCGTGCCGTGCTCCCGCCCGCGTGATCGCGCTTGGTCGTGCCCGCGTCGGCATCGTAGCGTCTCCGCGCGCCCGGGTGAGGGCGAGAGCGGGAGCGATGGCGATGGAGACGACGCCCGGGCAGAAGCCGGCGGCGCCCGTGGTGGCGCAGAAGGCGCCCTATGCGGTGGAGGTGGAGGCAGGGCGCACCTACTGGTGGTGTTCCTGCGGTCTGTCGAAGAAGCAGCCCTTCTGCGACGGCAGCCACAAGGGCACCTGCCTGGCGCCGCAATCCTGGACGGCGGGCGCCGATGGGCGGGCCTGGTTCTGCGGCTGCAAGCAGACGGGCAAGGCCCCGATGTGCGACGGGCAGCACAAGGCGCTGTAGCCCGTCAGCCGGCGGCTGCCCGCCGGATCGCCTGCTGCGCCATCGCATCCAGCGCGTTCAGGAAGCGCGCGCGGTCCGCCTGCGCCATCGGCGGCGGGCCGCCGGCCATGCCCATCTCCCGCAGGTGGCGTGCCAGTTCCCGCCCGGCCAGCGCTGAGCCGATGTTGTTCTGCGTCCAGGGATGCCCCTTGAAGGACAGCGCGAAGGCGCCCTTGGCCAGGCAGCGCGCGGCGAGCGGGATGTCGGCGGTCAGGCAAATGTCGGTCGGCGTCGCGGCCTCCGCGATCGCGTCGTCGGCCTTGTCGGCGCCCTCGGATACCACGACCAGGCGCAGCAGCGGCGATTGCGGCAGGCGGATCGGGCGGGCGCCGTTGGTGACCAGCCAGGTCTCGAAGGAGAGCCGCGTGGCGACGCGGAGCACCTCCTCGCGCACCGGGCAGGCATCGGCGTCCACCAGCAGGCGTGGCGTGGGGGCGTTGCCCCCGTTCAACGGCGGCACTCCCGGGCAAGGCGCAGCGCCGGTTCCACCACGCGCGCGTCGATCGCCGCTTCCAGGGCGCCGGGCCGGTCGAGCGGCACGCAGTTCACGTTGCGATACCAGTAGAGGTATCGCGCGGTCCCCTCCGGCCCGAGCTTCGGCGCGAAGGCGCCGGCATCCGTGCGGATCGACGCGACGTCGTGCACCTCGTGGCAGGCATGGCGATAATCCACCTTGCCGGCGATGTGCACGGCCCGGCCATAGAGCAGCGCCTCCGCCCCCAGCCCGGAATTGACGACATACACGGCCTGCACCGCGGGCAGGAGGTCGTGGATGGAGGCGTCCGTGAGAGCCACATGCGGCGCCGCAGCAAGGTCGCGCAGCAGCGCGGCGGTGCGCGGGTCCTGGCAGCGCGGGTGGCGCTTCACCAGCACGCGCACCCCTCTGCCCGCATAGGCTTGGACCACGCCGCGGGCATAGGTGAACATCTCCACCCAGGCATGGCGCAGCACGCTGTCGGCGGGCGTCTGCAGCGCGACCAGCACGACCGGCCCGCCGAAAGCGGGCAGCGGCGCACGCTCGGCCTGCGCATACTTCGAGCGGTTCGCCTCCGCGAGGCGCCGCAGTTCCGCCGCCACCCAGGCCGCCGCCTCCGCCGTGTCCACGTCACCGAGCGGGAGGCCCTCGATCGGCTGGTCGGCGATCTCCGCCCAGCCGGAATAGCCACGCCGGTCGATCTGCACGGCATCAGGCAGCGGCGAGACCTTCACATGCAGCCCGGCGCCCAGCTCCGCCTCCGTGTGATAGGCCACGAAAAGCGGAGCGAGGCGTCGCGCGTCATCCGGCACGCGGGAGCTGTATGCTGGGACCACGACGCATTGCAGCCCTGAAGCGCGGGCACGGGCGAGGGTGCGGCCGAGCACCCGACGGGCCGCGACGTGCTCTGCCGCCACTCTGACCGTGCCGGCCGCGCGATCGGTGACCATCGCCGGAGGCATCGACATGCGCGCGACGACGGCAAGGTCGGCGGGCGTCGCGGTGGCCCCGCCACGCAGGAAGGCCGCGCGCGCTTCTTCGGTGAAGGCGGCGACGTCCGGATCGCGCGCGGTATCCGCCTCCCACGCGGCAACCAGGCGCGGCCATACGGCTGTCTGCTCCGGCATCAGGGCGATGGCGGTGCGGGCGGTCGGCAGGTCGAAGAGGCGCAGCGCAGGCGTCACCAGGCTCGGCTTGATCCGGCCGGCACCCTCCTCGCTCGGCGCCGCCATCTCCTGCCGGATGCGCCGCTCCGCCAGCGCGGCCGCCGCGGCCGCGGTCGCGCCATCGCCGCCGTGATCCGCCAACGTGGCGAGGTCCAGCAGGCGGTTGGGTGCGGCGTCTGGCAGCAGGCGAACCAGATCGGCGGCAAGGCGCCCCGCCTCGGGAAGGTCGTCGGCATCTCGCGCGCAAAGCAGCGCAAGGTCGAGCAGGTCGACATCCTCGGGCCAGCACTCCCTCGCCGCGGCCAGCGCCGATCTTGCCGCTGAAAGCTGGCCGAGCCCGCGCTCCAGAACGGCGCGCAGCAGCGCGGCCTGTGGGCTGCCGGGCGACGCGCGGCCGGCAAGGATCTCCTCCGCCGGCTCGCGGCGCCCCGTCGCGCCGAACGCATCGAGCACCGCCCGCAGGGCGGGCAGCGGCGGATCGGCCATGGCGGCCAGCACCGCCGCCGCGGCCTCCGCCTCCCCGGCTTCCGCGGCCCGCTGGCAGATCCTGGCCTGCAGCGCCGCGAAATCCGGATCGGCGTGGCCGAAGGCGGCGAGGGCGGTGGCCTCGGCCAGCGCCCCGTCGCGCAGCGCCGCCCGGGCAAGCCGGGTGCGGCACGCGATCCCGGGCTCCGGCACCATGGCCGCAAGCGGCTGCGCGGCCGCCCAGCCGGCGCGGGCAGCCAGCAGGCCCGCCGCCTGGTCCAGCGTCTCCATCACCGCCGCCGGCGCCGCGATCCTTCCGGCAGCCCGGCCCGCCGAGCCGGCATCGCCGGCCCCGGCCGCGGCCAGCGCGATGGCGGCGAGCAGCGCGTCATCCGCCGCCGGCAGATCGAGGAAGACGGGGGCCAGCGCTGCCCAGACTTCCTGCCGCACGGCGGCGCGGACGGCGCGCGCGAGCAGCCGCTGCACGGCCGGCGCCCCGGCGCCGCGGCGCGCGGCGTCGCGCAGCATGGAGGCCGCCTCGTCCGTGCGGCGGAGCTCGATCGCGGCGACGGCCGCGAGGGCCAGCATCTGCGCACCCCGCGGCCCCTCGGCGGCGGAGAGGGCGAGTGCAAGGGCGCTCTCGGGCTCGCCGCCCAACAGCGCCGCCTCGATCGCCTCGCGGCGCTCGGCCAAGGTTTCGCGGGCCTTGTCGTCCTGCATGCACCCCGACCTTCGCGACGTGACGGACCTTCCATAAACAAATCATCCGCGCCGCGACAGGTCCGGCGCGCCCGCTACCGCGCCGCCGGCAGCTCCACCGCATAGCTGTCGAGCGCCGGCACGCCGCGGATCAGCCGCCGGTCGGCCAGGAAGCGCGCCATCCGCTCGTAGCGGTTGCGATCCAGCGCGCCGGGCGAGAAGGAGAAGCGGTTGATCGTGTCGCGCCAGGCGCGGCGGTTCAGCTCGTCGTCCAATTCCCGCCGCGGGCCGGCGATGAACATGCGCCAGGCCTCGTCGGGGTTGTTGACCAGGAAGTGGGTCGCCGCCTCGGTCGCGTCGATGAAGCGGCGCAGCACCGGGTCGCGGGCACGGTCGCGGTGGGCGATGTAGATCAGCTCGTCATAGACGGGCAGGCCGTGCTGTTCGGGGTAGAAGGCGCGGCCGGGGCGGCCCTCGATCTCCAGCTGGTGCAGCTCGAAGTTGCGGTAGCCGCCGACGATCGCGTCCACCTGGCCCGACATCAGGGCCGAGGACAGCGCGAAGTTCACGTTGATGAGCCGCACGTCGGTGAGGCGCAGCCCGGCCGATTCCAGCATCGCGCCCATCACCACCTCCTCGAAGCCGGCGACGGAGAACCCCACGCGCCGGCCGCGCAGATCGGCGATCGAACGGATCGGGCCATCCCGCAGCACGGTCAGCGTCGCCAGCGGGGTCGCGACCAGCGTGCCGATCCGCACCAGCGGCAGCCCCTGGTCCACCGCCAGGTGCAGGTTCTTCTGGTAGAACACGCCGACATCGCCGCGCCGCGCGCCGATCAGCCGCGGCGGGTCGTTCGGGTCGGCCGGCTGCACGATGCGCACATCCAGCCCCGCGCGGGCGAAGTCGCCGCGTTCCTGCGCGACGATGATCGGCGCGTGGTCGGGGTTGATGAACCAATCCAGCAGCAGCGTGAACTCCTGCCGCGGCTGCGCGGCCGCGATGCGCGGCAGGGCAGGGGCGGCCAGCAGCGCGGCCAGCGCGGCGCGGCGTGCGATCATCGTTGCGTCTCCTCGGAAAGCAGGCTGTCGGGCTGCCAGGGGATGGCGGCGCGCAGCAGCCGGTCCACGGCGAACCACAGGGCGAGTGCCATCAGCGCCAGCACGAACAGGGCGGCGAACATCACATCGGTCTGGCTGCGCCCGTTGGCGTGCAGCATGGCGTAGCCGAGGCCGGCACTCGCGCCGACCCATTCCCCCACCACCGCGCCGATCGGCGCGACGGCGGCGGCCACCCGCAGGCCGGAGGCCAGCGCCGGCAGCGCCGCCGGCACGCGCAGCCGCCACAGCACGCGCGCGCGCGGCGCGCCCATCGTCGCCGCCAGGTCCAGCAGCCCGGGCTCCGTCCGCCGCAGCCCGTCATAGAAGGCGGTGGCGACGGGGAAGAAGATGATCAGGGTGGCCATCGCGACCTTGCTCGCCATGCCGAAGCCCAGCCACAGCGTCAGCAGCGGCGCGATGGCGAAGACCGGGATGGCCTGGCTGACCAGCAGCAGCGGCAGCAGCCAGCGCCGGCCCCCGCGCCAGGCCGCCAGGGCCAGCGCCATGGAACAGCCGAGCAGCGCACCGAGCAGCAGCCCGGCCAGCATCTCCGTCCCCGTCACCAGCGCATGGAAGGCCAGGCTGTCCCAGCGCGCGGCCAGCGCCTGCGCGACCCGCAAGGGGGAGGGCAGCAGGAAGGGCGGCACGCCGGTCAGGCGGACGAAGGCTTCCCACAGGGCGAGCAGGCCGATCAGCGGCACCAGCGCGCGCATCATGCGGCGGCGCCGCCCCCGGGCCGGGCGTCGTGGCGCCCCCCAGGCCCCGCCGCCGCGCCGGGCTCCGGCTCCGCCAGCCGCTCCAGCAGCGCGGCCTGGGCGGCCAGCAGGGCGGGGTCGCGGGCCGGCCGCGGCGGGGCGCCATCGGGCACCGGCACCTCCACCGGCACCGCCGGGCTGCCCTGCAGCACCAGGATGCGGTCGGCCAGCCGCAGCGCCTCCAGCGGGTCGTGCGTCACCAGCAGCACGGTCCGCCCGGCCAGCAGCCGCGCCGCCAGTTCCTGCAGCCGGTGGCGCGTCGGCGCATCCACGGCGCTGAACGGCTCGTCCATCAGGACGACCGGGCGGTCCTCCATCAGGGTGCGGGCCAGCGCCACGCGCTGGCGCATCCCGCCCGACAGGGCGGCGGGCGGCTTGGCGTGGTCGGCCTCGGCCAGCCCGACGGCCTGCAGCAGGCCGCGCGCGCGGGCGACATCCGGGCGCTGTCCCCGCAGATGCGCGCCGAGCACCACATTGCCCAGCGCATCGCGCCAGGGCACCAGCAGGTCCTGCTGCGCCATCCAGGCGATCCGCCCGCCGAGCGGCGCGCCATCCGCCGCCGCCACCCGCGCCCCCGCCGGCACCGGCAGCAGCCCCGCGACCAGCCGCAGCAGGGTGGACTTGCCCGCGCCGGACGCGCCGAGCAGCGCCGTCACCCGCCCGGCCGCCACCGCCAGGTCGAGCGGCCCGAGCACGGGCAGCCCGCCCAGGCCGAGGCCATGGGGCAGCAACAGACGCAGACCGGGCGCAGGCGAAACCTCGGACACCGTTCCCTTCGCCGGCATGACCCGGATCAGGTTCGTGGGGTCGCGGTCGCCCGCCTCTCAGCCCGGAATGGGCTCCCCCCGATGTGTGACGCCTGTATGTCGCAGGCGGGGCGGCGGGGCAAGCGTTGCCGCGCCGCGGCACGGGAAGGGTTGCCGCGCCGCGGCACGGGAAGCGTTGCCGCGCCGCGGCACGGGAAGCGTTGCCGCGCCGCGGCACGGGAAGCGTTGCCGCGCCGCGGCACGGGAAGCGTTGCCGCGCC
>JAIYDD010000161.1 GCA_027487675.1 Acetobacteraceae bacterium
ACAAGATCAAGAACGCTCGCCGTGTCGCCACTCGATACGATAAGCTTGCTCTCAGCTTTCTCGCCTTCGTCGAACTCACCTCAATCCGCTACTGGATCAGGTTTGTCCACGAAACCTAGTGCCGAAGGCATCGCCGAGCCGGTCCGGTGCCGAGCGGACCACGCGGAGCGGAACCGGCGCTCCGGTCCCGCCCGCGCGATAGCTCGCCTCCGTACCGATGTTCGGATCCGCGGCCAGCGCGTCCATGGCCGCGGCGAAGGCACTCATGCTGGCCGCCGCAGCCGCCAGGCAAGCACGCCCACCACCGCGGCGACGATGACGGCGATGGCGACGGTGGGGGCCAAGGTGCCCAGCGCCTGGATCGCCGGTGCGGCCTGCGCCACGGCTGTGGCGATGCCGGCTGCACATACCAGCACCGCGCCGCGGCCAGTGCCTGTGGCGGCGGCGACCTCCCGCAGCGTTACCGGTGGCGCGGACGGGACCCCGGCCAAGGTCAGCGCGCGATCGATCACGGGCGCCGGATAGGACAGGCTGGCGCACTCATGGTGGATGATGGCCTCGACCAGCGGGCGGAGATGATCGTGCCGATGCAGGTCGATGGCATCATCCTCCCCGACGCCAATGCGCCGAGCCACCACGGCGATATAGGCCGCGGTGTCGTTCTCCACCTTGGGCGCCCAGCGCTCGATGATCGCCCGCGGCGTCCGCAGCTTGTGCCTGTCCTGGTAGGTGACCAGCAGGGCCGCCAGGGCGCGGATGCCGAATTCATGGCTGATGAAGCGGCAGAAGCGTCCGTCAGTGGGTGGCTCGGCGAGGCCCTGCCATCTGTTGGCCGGGACGTGCTCGATGTTCCCGGGGTTCCGGTTGCGATAGCCCCGCGTGGCCTTCGGATCGAGGCTCATGCGCCGGACGCCGGAACACGCAGCAGCACGGCGCGGACCGTGTCTGCGAGCTCATCCGCCGAGAAGCCGAGCGCGCTCAGGTCGATGTCCGGCACCGGCTGCACCGCGGCCAGCGCGTCACGCAGCAGCGCCTGGTCCCAGGTCGCGTTCTCCGCGATGCGATTGTCGGCGAGGCGCAGCGCCTCCTTCTGCGCCGCGGACAGGTGCCGCAGCACGATCACCGGCACCTTGGCCATGCCGAGCGCCGACGCTGCCTCCAGCCGCCCGTGGCCGGCGATCAGCATACTGTCTTCATCCACCAGCAGCGGGTTGGTGAAGCCGAAGGCCAGCATGCTGGCCTTGATCTGCTCAAGCTGCGCGGCGCTGTGCACGCGGGCATTGCCGGCATGCGGGCGCAGCTCCGCCAACGGACGCAGCAGCATCTTCGCTGCCATCCAGGGGAGCGTCATGGGTCCATCCGAGGTGTGGGGTGGGGCAGAACACTGGCGCTGCGATGGTTCGCACTTATCGCGCTGAAATCATTGGATAAAACTACGAACCATGCGTGGGGCGGGGGCGAACCGCGTGCGGACCATACGGTCCATCGTTCGGTAACCGGTGCAAAACCCCGGGCATCGCTGCGCTTTGGGGATTTCCCTGGCGCAGGTTTTCCGGTTCCCTGGCGCGGTGGCGACCCCTGAGGATCTTGATGGCCTGACGCCTGCGGAGCTGAAGGCTCTGCTGCTGGAGTTGTTCGGGCGGGTGCGCGATCTCGAGCGCCAGTTGGCGGCGCGGGATGCCGAGATCGCCCGGCTGAAGGGTCTGAAGGGCCGGCCGGACATCCGGCCGAGCGGGATGGAGCCGGGCGACAAGGCGCCGGCCCGTCATCCGGGCCTCGCCGCGGCGGCGGCAACAAGACGGCGCGGCGGACCATCCACGAGGATCGGGTGATCCGGGCCGCGGTGCCGGCGGGTTCGCGCTTCAAGGGCTACCAGAACTTCGTGGTGCAGGACCTGGTGCTGCGGGCGCATGTGCTGCGGCTGCGGCGGGAACGCTGGCTGACGCCGGATGGGCAGAGCATCATCGCGCCGCTGCCGGTGGGCACGGTGGGTCATTTCGGGCCGGAACTGCGCCGCTTCGTGCTGGCGCAATATCACCAGGGCCAGGTGACGGTGGCGCGGCTGGTGGCGCAGTTGCGCGCCATCGGGATCGACATCTCCCAGCGCCAGGTGATGCGGCTGCTGATCGCCGGCCAGGATGGCTTCATCTCCGAAGCCCGCGACGTGCTGCGGGCGGGGCTGGAGACGGCGCCCTGGATCTCGGTCGACGATACCGGCGCCCGCCACGCCGGGGCGAACGGCGTCTGCACCCAGATCGGCAACCAGGACTTCACCTGGTTCGGCACCACCGCCAGCAAGAGCCGGCTGAACTTCCTCGGGCTGCTGCGCGCCGGCCACGCTGATTACGTCATCAACGACGTGGCGCTGGCCTATCTGCGCGAGCGCGGCCTGGCGGACCCGTTGATCGCCAGCCTGGCCGATGACGCGGTGCGGCACTTCGCCGACAGCGCGGCCTGGACGGCGCATCTCGACCGGCTCGGCATCCACGGCCTGGAGGGCAGCCTCAGCCCCGCGCGCATCGCCACCGAGGGCGCGCTGTGGGGCAGCATCGCAGCCCACGGCTTCCTGCGCGACGCCGTCATTCTCAGCGACGATGCCGGGCAGTTCGATGTCGGCCGCCACGCGCTCTGCTGGGTCCATGCCGAGCGGCTGGTGCATCGCCTCGATACCTTCACCGACGAGCAGCGCGCGGCGCAGCAGCACCTCCGCGCGCTAATCTGGCGGTTCTACGCCGACCTCAAGGCGTATCGTGCCAATCCCTCCGCCCGGCGGCGAGGCGAGCTACGCGCCCGCTTCGATCGCATCTTCCGCCGCAGCACGGGGTTCGTGATGCTCGACCGGCTGCTGGGGCGGCTGCGTCAGCGGAAACCAGACCTGCTGCGGGTGCTCGACCGGCCGGACATCCCGCTCCACACCAACGGGTCGGAAAACGACATCCGCTGCCAGGTCACCAAACGCAAGATCAGCGGCGGCACCCAAAGCACCACCGGCCGCGACTGCCGCGATGCCTTCCTCGGCCTGGCCAAGACCTGCGCCAAGCTCGGCGTCAGCTTCTGGGACTATCTGGGACACCGGCTCAGCGTCGTCGGCGCCACCAGCATCCCCGCCCTGCCGGACCTCGTCAGACAGCGCGCCGCCGTGTGAGTGCCCGGGGTTTTGCCCCGGTTAC
>JAIYDD010000130.1 GCA_027487675.1 Acetobacteraceae bacterium
CCGGGCTTCCAGCAGAAATACCTGGAGATGCTGAAGGCGGGCGGCACCAAGCGCCACAAGGAGCTGCTGGCGCCCTTCGGCCTGAACGCGTCCGACCCGCGCTTCTGGCGCAAGGGCCTTGACGTGATCGCGGGCTTCATCGACGAGCTGGAACAGGCGGGCTGAGGCACATGTCGGACACCCGCAAGGAATCGTCGCTGTTCGGGGAGATGCGGCGCATGGTCCGCACCTCCGGGGCCGTCACCGGCATCGCGGCGCGCGTGGCGGGGGAACGCTTCCTCGGCCTCAAGACCGACAAGTCGGCGCATGCCGAGGACCTGAAGGCGGTGCTCGGCGGGCTCAAGGGCCCGCTGATGAAGGTGGCGCAGTTCCTCGCGACCGTGCCCGAAGCGCTGCCCGAGGAATACGCGCAGGAACTGGCGACGCTGCAATCCAACGCGCCGGCGATGGGCTGGGCCTTCGTCCGCCGCCGCATGCAGGGCGAACTCGGCCCGGCCTGGCAGTCCCGCTTCAAGACCTTCGGCCAGGAAGCCGCCGCCGCCGCCAGCCTCGGCCAGGTGCACCGCGCGACGCTGCCCGACGGGCGGGACGTGGCGTGCAAGCTGCAATACCCGGACATGCCGTCGGTCGTGGAGGCCGACCTGCGGCAGCTCCGGCTGGCGCTGTCGATCTACAAGCGCATGGACAACACCCTCGACAATGACGAGGCGCTGGCCGAGATCGCCGCCCGCCTGCGCGAGGAGCTGGACTACGAGCGCGAAGCCTCGCACATGCGCATGTATGGCGCGATGCTGGACGGCACGCCCGGCGTCGCGGTGCCGGAGGCGGTGCCGGAGCTCACCACCAAGCGCCTTCTGACCATGACCTGGCTGCAGGGCCGCCCGATCCTGCGCCGGCTGGAGGAAGACCCGCCGGCCGAGGAGCGCGTGGCCTATGCCAAGGCGCTGTTCCGCGCCTGGTACGTGCCCTTCTACCGCTACGGCGTGATCCATGGCGACCCGCACCTGGGCAACTACCAGGTGCGCGAGGATGCGGACCCGGAGGTGCGCTTCGGCGTGAACCTGCTCGACTTCGGCGTGATCCGCGTCTTCCCGCCGAGCTTCGTCACCGGCGTGATCCTGCTCTACGAGGCGGTGCGCGACGGCGATCGCGACAAGGCGGCCGAGGCCTATCGCATCTGGGGCTTCCGCGACCTGACCAAGGAGCAGATGGAGGTCCTGACCGTCTGGGCGAAGTTCCTCTACGAGCCGCTGGTCGAGGACAGGGTCCGCACCATCACGCCGCTCGATGACCCGATGTATGGGCGGCGCGTCGCGATGCAGGTGCATGAGGGGCTGAAGAAGACGGGCGGGGTGAAGATCCCGCGCGAATTCCCGCTGATGGACCGCGCCGCGATCGGGCTGGGCTCCGTCTTCTACCGCCTGCGCGCCGAGGCCAACTGGCACCGGATGTTCATGGAGCTGGTGCACGACTTCAAGGAAGCCGACATCGCCGCGCGGCAGAAGGCGGCGCTGGAGCAGGCGGGGGTGCCGCCGGGGTGACGCCGGGGCAGGGGGCGTGCCCCTTGCCGCGCCGACCGTGCTAGCCTGCCCCGCATGTGGCGCTACCCCGCGACGCTGGCGCACCGCCTCTCCCCCGCCGAGGAGCGGCCGCTGCTGGATTTCCCCGACCTGCTGCTGCCGGCCGCCCCCGCCGGCGCGCTGGCGGCGGTGCGCGTCTTCGGCAGCCGCGCCCGCGGCGGGCCCGGCGCGCTCTCCGACCTCGATGTCGCGGTGCTGCTGCGGCCCGGCTGGGATGCCGCGCCGATCCAGGCGCTGGCCACCGACGCCGCCTTCCGCGCCGCCGAGGCGCTGGATGCGCTGGACCTCGGCCTGTCGGTGCTGTTGCTCGGCCCCGGCGTGGCGGCCGGCGTCCGCGGCGCCATGGAGCGCGACGGCTTCGACCTGTGGAGGGCCTGATGCTCCAGGCCGGCAGCGGCGCGCAGCATGTCGGCAAGGCGCTGCGCTTCGCCCGCGCGGCGCGGGTGCTGCTGGCGGACGGGCTGCACGACGCGGCCGCGGCCGACAGTTACGACGCCGTGTTCCATGGCGCGCAGGCGCTGCTGGCCTCGGCGGGCCATGCCGCCGAGACGCATGCCGCCGTGCATGCCCTGCTCGCGCGGCACTTCGTCCGGCTGGGGCCGCTGCCGCGCGATTTCTCGCAGCGCTTCAGCCACCTGATGGCGGACCGGCTGCTGGCCGATTATGGCGTGGACGAGCAGATCAACGCCGAGAGCGGCGCCAAGGCCCTGGCCTCGGCCGCCGGGATGCTGGCGGAGCTTGCCGCGGCGCTGGCCGTGCACGTGCCGGAGGCGGGCGGGGACATCGCCAGGCTGGCCGAGGAAGCCCGCCGCCTGGCCGACGCCGCCGCGCCGCCGGCCGCCATCGCGTGACACCGCCAGGGCCGCGCCCGCGGCAGGGAGACGAGGCATGAAGTTCGGCGCCCTGACCTTCTCCTACCGCAGCTTCGGCCATTTCCGCGACAGCATGGCGTCGGCCGGCCACTACTCGGTCAATATCGGCGATGCGATGCAGTCCATCGCCACGCGCGCGCTCTACCGCCAGCTCGGCATCGCCGATGCCGACATGATCGGCATCGATCGCGACAGCCTGCCCCACTACAAGGGCCCGCCGGCCTGGCTGGTGATGAACGGCGTCTTCATGCCGCACTGCTTCCCGCTGCCGCCGCAGATCGAGCCGATCTTCACCGGCTTCCGCGCCGGCATGCGGGTGATCAACGAGAACCTGGACCTGCTGCGCCGCCACCAGCCGATCGGCTGCCGCGATCCGAACACGGCGCAGCTGCTGGCCAAGCGCGGCATCCGGGCGGAGGTGACCGGCTGCATCACCCTGACCCTGCCGGCGCGCGACCCCTCCGTGGTGGGCGACCGGGTCTTCGTCGTCGCCGGCAGCGGCGAGGGCAAGCTGCCGGAGGGCCTGCTGGCTGCCATGCCGCGGGAGCTGCTGGCGCGCGTCGAATTCGTCCACCAGCGGCTGACGGTGTTTGAGCACCCGCTCTCCCCCGCCTGGGTGCGCGGCGCCGAGCGCCTGGCCGAGCACCTGCTGGAGACCTACCGGACCCGGGCCAGCCTGATCGTGACACCGCTGCACCACGCGGCGACGCCCGGCCTCGCCTCCGGCATCCGCGTCGTGCTGTGCCGCGAGGATGACAGCCCCCGCTTCGGCCATGTCGCCTCGCTGATCCCGCTCTACGGGCCGGACCGGTTCCACGCGATCGACTGGGAGGCGAAGCTGCCCGATCTCGGCCCGACGCGGGCGCGGATTTTGGAACTGGTGCGGCAGCGGATCGCCGGCGGGGTGCAGCCGGCGGGATAGAGGTTGCGCCGGCGCGGCCTCCCCTGTCGCCCCGCCGGCGGCGGAAGGGCAGCGGTTATCGCACGGCGGGGCGGCGCGGCGGTGGCGTCAGCCAAGCTGCCGGCTGTTGTCCTTGGCGTCGGCACGGGACGCAGTCTCGCGTGCCTTCGGGGCTAACGCGATGAGCCCGTAGATGCATCCGGCAAGCCCGGCGACTAGCAGGAAAGGCTTTACGTTTCCAATGAGGTCGAGCACGGGCTTGTGGAGGATTCCCGCCAGAAGCAGAAGCGAGGACGAGAATGTCGCGCTGTCGAAGACACGCGTGAGGTAATGTGTCTTACCACCCCCTGCCACCGTCCCGGTGGCCCATTTCTCCCAGGCGAAGGCCACGGCGAGGTAGGCGACCATCATCAGGAGGATGGCGCGGTAGAGTTCGTCTTCCGAGCTCGGCAGCAAAACAGGAATCCGATCGACCAGAACGGCTGGACCTAGCGCGCGAACCTGCCGATGAGCCAGCCCGCGACCGCCCCGAGGAAGCTGACGAAGATTTCAAGCCAAGGCGGAACGGACCAGCCAAAGAACGAGCTGATCACGGCGAAAACCACCAGCGCCGCGAAGCCCAGCCCCGCCGCAGCCTTGAAGGTTTCGTCGAGGCCGGCGGGTCCGCGCGGCTGTCTCGTCGACTTCGTGAGCGGAGGCGTCATCACCGACATGCTGTTCACGGGTGAGCGCCTCCTACAGCCAACAATGTTGCAACGCTGATAACGCCCCCGACAGGGCCGGTCAACCGATCGTGAAACGATCCGGCCATACTTTCAACAGCCGCAAACGACACGCCGCATCGCCGCCGCCCCCCTCAGCCCGGCACCAGCTTCGCCGTGATGCGCTCCACCGGCGCGGCGGCGAGGCCGGCGCGCATCGCCTCGGCGCTGTCGAAGCGCACCCCCGGCGCGAAGCGGCGGGCGGACCACGACAGCGGCACTTCCGCCACCGCGAAGGGCCAGGGGTCCACGGTCATCACCCCCGGCGCGGCATCCGCCAGCTTCAGCGGCACCGTCCCGCCGCCTTCCAGCGGCGCGTAGCCGGACCAGCCCAGCGTCTCGATCCCCCCGCAGGCGGCCAGGCTCAGCGCGTCCACCACCGCGACCAGCGCGGCCGCTTCTTCCAGCTCCGCCTCGCTGACGCCGAGCGCCGCCATCAGCCCCGCCCGCAGCGCCCGCTGTTCGCGTTCATAGGTCGCGGCGGCATCCAGGTCCTCCGGCCCCGACTGGTGGCGGTCCTGGTAGCTCTCGTAGATCCGGCTGCCATGCCGGCTGATGATCATGCCGACCCAGGGGCCCCAGGACGCCAGCGCGCGGCGCACCCCTTCCGCCCACATCGGCGCGTGGTCGCGCGCAAACACCTGGCGGAACTGCGTCGGCCGCCCCGTCGCGGCGTCGAAGGTGGGGGCGGCTTCCCAGCCCATCCAGGCGACGTCGTGATGCGCGGCGGCGACCGCCACCTCCTCGAACGGGTCGGGCCGGGCAAAACCCTTCGCCCCCCAGGCGCGCAGCATCTGGCCGGAGACCAGCGCATGCATCGGCTGGCTCACCGCCAGCCACGACCCGTCCGGCAGATCCCTGAACAGCATGCGCGTCTCTCCTCGGCGTCCCCGAACATGCCGCGCCCGCCCGGGCGCCGCCAATCCCGCCACCCTGCGTTTCGCGGGCACGACCGATCCTTGCCAGAGCCGTGCCATGCCGGCATATGCCGCGGGCCTTGGGAGTGGACGGGGGGTGCTGTTGATGCGGGTTGCGGTCCTGCGCGAACGTCGCGCGGCGGAAACGCGGGTGGCCGCGACGCCGGAGACGGCCAAGAAGCTGATCGGGATGGGCTGCACGGTGGCGGTCGAATCCGGGGCGGGGCTTGCCTCCGGCATCCCCGACGGCGCCTTCCGGGAGGCGGGGGCCGAGATCGCCGCCGACCCGGCCGCGGCGCTGGCGGGTGCGGGCATCGTGCTCGCCGTGCGCGCCCCTGAAGTCGCGGAGCTGGCGCTGGTGCCGCGCGGCGCGCTGCTGATCGGCACGCTGGCCGCCGACGCCGAGGCCGCGAAGGCCTATGCGGCGGCCGGCATCGATGCCTGCTCGATGGAATTGCTGCCGCGCATCACCCGCGCGCAGTCGATGGACGTGCTGTCCTCCCAGGCGAACCTGGCGGGCTACCGCGCGGTGATCGAAGCTGCCGATGCCTACGACCGCGGCTTCCCGATGCTGATGACGGCCGCCGGCACCATCCCCGCCGCCAACGTCTTCATCATGGGCGCGGGCGTCGCCGGCCTGCAGGCCATCGCCACCGCCCGCCGCCTCGGCGGCCGGGTGTCGGCCACCGACGTCCGCCCGGCGGCGAAGGAGGAGATCAAGTCGCTCGGCGCCGCCTTCGTCGGCTACGAGGACGAGGAGAGCAAGGCCGCCCAGACCGCCGGCGGCTACGCCAAGCAGCTCAGCGCGAATTTCTACGCCGAGCAGGCCAAGGTGGTCGCCGCCCACATCGCCAAGCAGGACATCGTGGTGACCACCGCCCTCGTGCAGGGCCGCAAGGCGCCGACGCTGGTCACCGCCGCCATGGTCGCCTCCATGAAGCCCGGCAGCGTGATCGTGGACATCGCCGCCGATGCCGGCGGCAATTGCGAGATGACGAAGCCCGGCGAGGCGATCACCACCGACAACGGCGTGAAGATCCTGGGCCACCGCAACTGGCCCGGCCGGATCTGCGGCGCCGCCTCCGCCCTCTATGCGCGCAACCTGCTGACCTTCCTGACCACCTTCTGGGACAAGGAAGGGAAGAAGCCCGCGCTGAAGGACGACGACGAGATCGTCAAGGGCGTCGCGCTGACCCGCGCTGGCGCCGTGGTCCATCCCTCGCTGGCCTCGGCCTGAGGAGCCCCCAGACATGACAGCTTCGCAGATCGCCAACGAGGCGGCGGCGCTTTCCGACCGCGCGGCGCTGCTCGCCGAACAGGCGCGGCAGCTGGCGGAAGCCGCCGCCCCCGTCGCGGCCGCGGCCAACCCCTTCCTGATGCTGCTCGCCATCTTCCTGATGGCCTGCTTCGTCGGATACTACGTGGTGTGGGGCGTGACGCCTGCGCTGCACTCGCCGCTGATGGGCCTGACCAACGCGATCTCCTCGGTGATCGTGGTCGGCGCCATCCTCGCCACGGGGCTTTCCGATTCCATCGCGGCGAAGCTGTTCGGCTTCCTCGCCGTCACGCTCGCGGCGGTGAACATCGCCGGCGGCTTCATGGTCACGCGGCGGATGCTCGCCATGTTCAAGAAGAAGGGGGGCTGAGCCCATGGCCGCCACCCTCTCGACGCTCGCCTACCTGGTCGCGTCGGTCCTGTTCATCCTGGCGCTGCGCGGGCTTTCCCACCCGGAGACCAGCCGCCAGGGCAACCTGCTCGGCATGGTCGGCATGGGCATCGCCATCGCGGCCACGCTGCTGCAGCCGGGGATGAGCGGCTGGGGCATCGCCCTGGTCGTCGCCGGCCTTGCCATCGGCGGCACCGTCGGCACCATCGTCGCGCAGCGCATCCAGATGACGGCGCTGCCGCAGCTGGTCGCGGCCTTCCACAGCCTGGTCGGCATGGCCGCCGTGTTCGTGGCCGCGGCCGCCTTCTACGCCCCCGACGCCTTCGGCATCGGCGTGCCCGGCAACATCAAGGTCGCCTCCCTGATCGAGATGTCGCTGGGGCTTGCCATCGGCGCCATCACCTTCTCGGGCTCGGTCATCGCCTTCCTGAAGCTGGCGGGGCGCATGTCCGGCGCGCCGATCATCTTCAAGGGCCAGCACATGCTGAACGCCGGCCTCGGCGTGCTGCTGCTGGTGCTGATCATCGCCTTCTGCGCCACCGGCTCGGCCTTCCTGTTCTGGCTGATCGCCATCCTGTCCTTCGCGCTGGGCTTCCTGCTGATCATCCCGATCGGCGGCGCGGACATGCCGGTGGTCGTGTCCATGCTGAACAGCTACTCGGGCTGGGCCGCGGCGGGCATCGGCTTCACCATCGGCAACCTGCTGCTGATCGTGACCGGCGCGCTGGTCGGTGCCTCGGGCGCCATCCTCTCCTACATCATGTGCAAGGGGATGAACCGCTCGATCATCAACGTCCTGCTCGGCGGCTTCGGCTCCGAGGGCGGCGCGGCGGCTTCCGGCGGCGCGGCGGGCGACCGCCCGCCCGTCAAGGCCGGCTCGCCGGAAGACGCCGCCTACATGATGAAGAACGCCCAGAAGATCATCGTCGTGCCCGGCTACGGCATGGCGGTGGCGCAGGCCCAGCAGGTGCTGCGCGAGATGGCCGATCTTCTCAAGAAGGAAGGTGTGGAGGTCTCCTACGCCATCCACCCCGTCGCGGGCCGCATGCCCGGCCACATGAACGTCCTGCTGGCCGAGGCGAACGTGCCCTATGACGAGGTCAAGGAGCTGGAGGAGATCAACCCGGAATTCGCCGATGCCGACGTCGCCTTCGTGATCGGCGCCAACGACGTGACGAACCCGGCCGCCAAGACCGACAAGTCCTCCGCCATCTACGGCATGCCGATCCTGGACGTGGAGCGGGCGAAGACGGTGTTCTTCATCAAGCGCGGCATGGCCAGCGGCTATGCCGGCGTGGAGAACGAGCTGTTCTTCCGCCCGAACACCATGATGCTGTTCGGCGACGCCAAGAAGGTGACGCAGGAGATCGTGCAGGCCCTGCAGCGGTAGCCGCGCCGCCGATCCGCGCTTGCATCCGCCCCGGCCGCCCCACGCGGCCGGGGCTTTTCGTTGCGCCCCACCCCGAATTGACGCCCCGCTCCCCCCACCCCTACCGTCCCGCACCCCACCGCGCAGGAGCCTCGCAGCCCCCATGGCCGGCAGCCAGGATTTCGCCGCCGATCCGCGCAACGCCACGGTGCGCATCTGGCTGAACGGCACCCTCGTCCCGCGCGAGGAAGCGCGCGTCTCCGTCTTCGATGCCGGCTTCGTCCTCGGCGACGGCGTCTGGGAAGGCATCCGGCTGCACAAGGGCCGCCTCGTCTTCCTCGACGCGCATCTGGATCGCCTGTTCGACGGCGCCCGCGCCATCGCCCTCGACATCGGCCTGACGCGGGACGAGCTGGTCGCCGCCCTGCACGCCACCCTCGCCGCCAACGGCATGCAGGACGGCGTGCATATCCGCCTGATGGTCACCCGCGGCCTCAAGAAGACGCCGAACCAGGACCCGCGCCAGACCATCGGCCGCGCCACCATCGTCATCGTCGCCGAATGGAAGCTGCCGAGCCCCACGATCGTCACCCAGGGCCTCGCACTCGCCACCTCCGCCATCCGCTGCTCGCCGGCCGACATGTTCGACATGCGCCTCAACTCCCACAGCCGGCTCAACCTGATCACCGCGCTGCTGCAGGCGATCCGCGCCGGCGCGGACGAGGCGCTGATGCTCGACCCGCAGGGCTTCGTCTCCTCCTGCAACGCGACCAACTTCTTCTGGGTCCGCCGCGGCCAGGTCTTCACCTCCACCGGCGCCTACTGCTTCCACGGCGTCACGCGGGCCAATGTCATCGCGCTGTGCCGCGCGAACGCCGTCCCCGTCACGCTCGGCGACTTCACCCTGGCCGAGGTCCATGCCGCCGACGAGGCCTTCGTCACCGGCACCTTCGGCGGGCTGACGCCGGTGCGCAGCATCGACGGCCAGGCATTGCCCGCCGCGCTGCCCGGCCCGGTCACCGCGCGGCTGCGCGCCCTCTACGACGCCCTCAAGGACACCGAGGCAGGAGCGACCGCCGCATGACCGCCACCCTCCCGCGCCGCGCCCTGCTCGGCGCCGCCGCCACGCTGCTCGCCGCGCCCGCGCTGGCCCAGACCTTCCCCTCGCGCCCGATCCGCTTCATCTCGCCCTTCCCGGCGGGCGGGATCATCGACCTGGTCATCCGCGCCGTCTCCGACGACCTCGCGGCGGAGCTCGGCCAGCCGGTGGTGGTGGACGTCCGCACCGGCGCCGGCGGCATGATCGCCGCGCAGAACCTGACGCAATCGCCGGCCGACGGCCAGTCCTGGCTGCTCGCCTCGCTCGGCCATGTGGTGGGGCCGCTGCTGACGCCGCAGCCCTTCCACCCGGTGGACAGCTTCCAGGGCCTGACCAAGGTCTCCCACGCCGTCTCCGTCCTGGTGGTGCCGGCGAACTCCCCGATCCGCAGCATGGCCGACCTGGTCGCCGCCGCGCGCGCCGAGCCCGGCCGGCTGAACTACCTCCGCCCCGGCAATGGCAGCTTCGCCCATATGGCGACCGAGGTGATCCAGCGCGCCCAGAACATCCGCATGACCGCGGTGGATTATCGCGGCCTGCCGCCCGGCGTGGTGGACCTGATCGCCGGCCGCCTGGACGTCGCCGTGCTCGCCGAGGGCCTCGCCTCGGGCCATGTGCGCGAAGGCCGGCTGCGCGCGCTGGCCGCCGTCGGCACCACCCGCGCGCTCGCGCTGCCCGACCTGCCGACGCTCGGCGAACAGGGCATCCAGGGCGCCGATGTCGATTCCTGGTATATCGCCATCGCCCCCCGCGGCCTGCCCGACCCCGTCCTGGCCCGCATCACCGAGGCCTGGTCGCGCGTCCTCGCCAGGCCCGAGGCGCAGCAGAAGCTCCGCGGCGTCGGCACCGTCCCCTCCGCCGCCATGACGCCCGCCGAGACCCAGGCGCTGCTGGCCCGCGAATACGCCACCTACGCGACCCTTGTGCGCGAGGCCGGCATCCGCGCCGACGGGTAGCGCGCGTCCCACAGGCGCCAGGTCACGCCCTTCTCGGTCACGGTGCCGCCTGGTGGAGCGGTGCGAGGCTCCGCCTGGCGCCCCGCCAAGCGGCAGCCCTGGTGGTGGGGGGTAGCAGGGGGCGGGCGAAGCCTCATTGGCGGGAAGCCAGGGGTGAGACAGCGCCTGTGGCCCGGGGGGAGGCTTCGCCTCACCCCCGCTACCCCCCACCACCAGGACTGCCGTCCTGGACCGGCATCAGCCGAAAAAATGAGTAAACAAAAGGGGTTGTAAGGGGCCGCTGCCCCTTACCCGGGTCGGACGCACTGCGTCCGACTGGGCAGGGGCCCTGCCGGAGCGCGAGGCGGAGCCTCGCACCGTGCCGTCGGGCGACACCGCGACCGGGAATGGCCTAGCTTCGCGCCTATCAGGCGAAGCCTCCCCCCAGGCCATCGGGCGCTGGCCCGGCCATGGCGTCGCCCGCCCCCCGCGCGTCACGCCGCCCGCAAATCGTGCCGCCCGAACCACTCCCCAAAGCTCTCCGCCTCCAGCCCCAGCGCGGCATTGCCTTCGGTGCGGGCCATCGCCTGCGGCACCTGCGGCAGGTGGCGATACAGCTCGGCGATGTCGTCGCCGGCCGGCGGGCCATAGGCCTGGTTCAGCCCCTCCGCCATCAGCGCGGGGTCGAGCGGCGCGAAGCCCAGCTTCAGGCCCAGCGCGCGGCCGAGCATCGCCGCCACCTCCGGCCCGGTCACCGCCGCGGGGCCGCCGATGTCGAAGCCGCGCCCGGCTGCCCCGGGCCGCGTCGCCGCCTCCACCATCGCCTCGCCCAGGCTGCGGTGGGATATCCAGGCGACGCGCAGCCCGGGCGCCATCGGATAGGCGAAGACGCCGTCGCGCCGCGCGCCTTCGACCGCCCAGGGCTGCAGGAGATTGTCCATGAAGACCGTCGGCCGCAGCACCGCCGCCGGCACCGGCCCGGCCAGGGCCATCGATTCCAGCGCCCGCAGCGACTCCGACACCGGCCGGTGCAAACCGGGCAGGGGGCGCGAGGCGAGGTTCAGCACCACCCGCGCGACGCCCGCCCGCTCCGCCGCCAGCAGCAGCCCGGCCAGCCAGGCTTCCCGCCGCCCGCGGCGATAGTCGGTCGGCGCCGTCACCGCCAGCGCCGCCGCGCCCGACAGCGCGCCGTGCAGCGCCGCCGCGTCGCCCTCCGGCACCGCCATGGGCGTGATGCCGGGGCGGGCCAGCGCCGGCGCCCGCGCAGCGTCGCGCGTCAGCGCCCGCACATGCCAGCCGGCGGCCAGGAAGGCCTGCGCGATCGCCGCGCCCTGGGCGCCGGTGGCGCCGGTGACGGCGACGACGGGGGTGGTGGTGTCCTTGGGATGCATCGGCGCGATCCTTTGCTGCGGCGCTTCGCCTTCCCACCTGGGAAGGCTTGGACGCCGGCGACAGAAGGCACCCGCATGGAACCAGGTATGCTCGGCGACACCGCCCCCCGCCATGTCCGGGCCCGCCGCCGCGTCGTCACCGATTGCCCGCGACCCGATGACTGCCCGGTGCAGGTCACGCTGGACGTGCTGGGCGGGCGCTGGAAGCCGCTGGTGCTCTACCACCTGCGCGCCGGCACGATCCGCTTCAACGAGTTGCGCCGCCGGATGCCGGGCGTCACCCAGCGCATGCTGGCCCAGACGCTGCGCGAGCTGGAACGCGACGGCCTGGTCCGGCGCGAGGTCTTCGCGCAGGTCCCGCCGCGCGTCGAATACACCGCGACGCCGCTCGGCGAATCGCTGCGCCCGATCCTGGACGCGATGGCCGCCTGGGGCGCGGCGCGCGGCCGAGGCTCGTAGCGGCGAAGCCCGGCGCCCGCGCCGGGGCATCCCGGGGCGGCGGCCGGCTGGCGACAGGCGGGCCTGGTCCGGTCTAGCCTCGCGCCATGCGCGCGCTGCCCCTGCTGTTCCTCGCCCTGCTGTTGCCGGCCTGCGTGCCGGACCAGCGCCCGGCCACCGGCGCCGAGGCCCCCACGCCCATCGCCGAGCCCTATCGCGGCCGCCCCGTGGCGCTGGCCCTCTCCGCCGATGGCCGCTACGTGGCCGTCGCGTTCGAGACGCTGGGCCAGGGCGGGCTGCGCCATGGCGGCTTCGTGGTGCTGGACGGCGCGGAGGGCCGCCCGCTCTACACCCGCCCCGCCTCGATGGGCCGGCTGCGCGGCCTGGCCGTCACCGATGACGGCACGCGGGTCGTCACCGTCTGGGCCTGCAACCACCGCGGCGTCTGGGACCGCGGCTGCACCGGCCAGCGCGTGATCGAGACGGATTTCCGCGGCAACCTCGAATCCGTCCGCTTCCAGTTCGACGGCGAGATCCACGGCGCCTGGCAGGACCCGGGCGATGCCTCCCGCCTGCTGGCGCTGATGGGGCCGAGCCATGTCTTCCCGGACGGCGAGGCGGCGCCCTGCTGCCGCCTCCGCCTCTTCGCCATCCCGCGCGGCGCGGCGCTGGGCAATGTCCAGCAGCTGGCCGACTGGGACATCGCGGGTCTCGCCGCCACCGCGCCCGCGGTGCCGCTGCCCGGCGGTGCGCTGCGCCTGCCGGTGCGGGAGATCGCGGGCGGCGCGCGGCGCGAGCTGCTGCTGCGCCCCGGCGCCCCGCCCGAACCGGTGCCGGAGCCCGCCCTGCCGCCTTCCGTGGCGCCGCCCATCCTGGCGCTGGCGCGCGAGCCGGGCCGGGCGCTCGCCGTCATCTCCGAAGGCCCGCGCGGGCAGCTGGTGGACGAGGTGGTGCTGGCCGGCGGAAGGCGGCTCGGCCTGCGGGGGGAGGTGCCGCTGGTCGCCATCTCCGCCGATGGGCGGCGGGGTGCCGCCGTCGTGCTGCCGCCCGGCGCCGAGGATCCGCAGCCGGCCCTGCACCTGCTGGACCTCGCCGACCCGGCTGCGCGCCCGCAGCGCAGCGCGGCGCTGGCCGAATCGGGCCTCGGCCGCAGCTGGATGCATGCCCCGGCGGCGGCGGCCAACCTGCTGCCGCGCCTGCGCGCCCTGGCCGAGAGCGGCTGGCTGCCCGACCCGGCGCGGGCGGGGGAGGCGCTGGGCCTGCGGCTGCGCTCCGGCGACCTGGCGGACACGCCGACCGACATCACGGTGGAAGGCCCGCTGGCGCCCTTCGGCCTCGATTCGGCCTATGCGGTGCGGGAGGTGCGGGACCGCGCCGGCGTGTGGCAGGCGGAGCTGCGCCTTGCGCTGCATGCCGGCCCCTGCGTGACGGCGGCGGCGGCGGAGCGCGCCTTCGGCCCGCCCGCGCGGATCGACCCGCCGCGGGCCGAGGCGCCGCGCCCGCGCCAGCCGCGCGGCGCGCAGCACCACATGCTGCGCGACGGCGCCTGGGCGCGCGTCGAGTTCAACCAGGCAAGCTGCGCGGCGGCCGTGGCGGTCGGCTACGTCCCGCCCTGAGGGGGGATGCGGAAGGGCCACCGCTGCCCCCCGGCCAGCAACGCAGGCACGGCACCCGGATGGGCGGCGCGGTGCTGGGGGAGGGCGTTCGGGTGGTTGCCGGCGCGGACGGCGCGCCGGCCGGGGCTCAGAAGCCCTCGCGCTCCAGGCGCTTGCGCTCGACCTTGCGGGCGCGGCGGACGGCCTCGGCGGCTTCGCGGGCGCGGCGCTCGGACGGCTTCTCGTAGTGACGGCGGAGCTTCATCTCACGGAACACGCCCTCGCGCTGCAGCTTCTTCTTCAGCGCCTTCAGGGCCTGGTCGATGTTGTTGTCGCGGACGACGACCTGCACGCGGCTCAACCTCCTGGTTCGGGTGGTGGACGGAGTGGTGGACGGGCCGGCCCCGGCGCGGCATGGCCGGACACGGGGCTGGATGGGCGGAAAACACGGTCACGCCGGGGCGCTGCCAGGCCCGGGCCCGGCGCGATCCGACGCGAAGGCGCATGCGATAGCATGGCCGGGGGGCCGGGCGGAAGGCCCTCCCGCACCGCCTGCGCCGCATTAGATAACGGCTTCCCGACGGACCCCGCGACACCGCCGCATGGCCATCCTCAAGATCGCCCGCATGGGCCACCCCGTCCTGACCCGCCTCGCCGACCCGGTCGCCGACCCCACCGCGCCGGAGATCCGCCGCCTGGTCGCCGACATGGCCGAGACGATGCAGGACGCCCAGGGGATCGGCCTCGCCGCGCCGCAGGTGCATGTGCCGCTGCGGCTCTTCGTCTGGCGCGGCGGTGCCGGCAACGTCATCGCGCTGATCAACCCGGAGATCGGCCCGGTGGGCGATGAGGTGGAGGAAGGCTGGGAAGGCTGCCTTTCCATCCCCGGCCTGCGCGGGCCCGTGCCGCGCGCCGCCCGCATCCGCTTCCGCGGCGTCGACATCGAGGGCCGCGCGATGGACGGGGAGGCGGCGGGCCTTCCCGCCCGCGTGATGCAGCACGAGATGGACCACCTGGACGGCGTGCTCTACCCGATGCGGATGACCGACCTGTCCCGCCTGGGCTTCACCGAGGAACTGGCCCGCGCCGCCGCCGCGCGCGCCCCAGCGGAAGGACCGCCGCGATGATCGAGCGCAGCGAGGAACGTGACGAGCTTCTGCGCGCCGCCCTGCCGCATGTGCCGGCACTGGGCTGGACCCGTGCGGCGCTGGCCGCCGGGCTGCGCGAGCTGGGCCGCGACCCCTCCGAGCAGGACTGGCTGTTCCCCGCCGGCCCGGTCGAGGCGGTGGAGGCCTGGTGCGACCTGGCCGACCGCGAGATGGAACGGGCCGCCGCGGCCGA
Source organism: Acetobacteraceae bacterium (assembly GCA_027487675.1). Classification (GTDB taxonomy): domain Bacteria; phylum Pseudomonadota; class Alphaproteobacteria; order Acetobacterales; family Acetobacteraceae; genus Falsiroseomonas. The sequence goes on from JAIYDD010000130.1 coordinate 14,867, forward strand.
CGTGGCCGGCCTGCGCATCCCCGACCGCATCCGCCGCGTGGTGACCCTGCGGCTCGAGCAGAACGAACCGCACAGGGAGGCGATCCGTCGCGCCCTCGCCCTGCAGGCGCTGCCCTGGAACGTCCCCTCCGCCCTGCGGACGGTGGCGCGCACGGCGGATGCGATGTGGGCGGCGGCCGGCGACACCTCGGCCGATTTCTCCTGGTACACGCGGCGCGTGACGCTTTCCGGCGTCTACGGCGCGACGCTCGCCTTCTGGCTGCAGGACGACGAGCCGGGCTTCCCGGCGACGCGCGCCTTCCTCGACCGGCGCCTGAAGGACCTGGCGCGGCTGCAGCGCCGCCGCCCCCGCGCCGCCTGAGGCCGCCCCGCGCGCGCGTGACGATCCGCCGGCGCAAACCTTCTCGCGCCCGGGCCCGCGCTGCTGTAGGCATCCGCCACCCAGGGACGTCGAAGGGGCCGGGGGGGCTCCGACGCGGCGTGGCGTGCGGCCGGCGCTTGCCGGCGGCGCCCCGCCGCGGCAGGGAATGACGGTCCCCGGAGGAGTCGCCGCCGCCATGCGCTTCCGTTCCACCCGCCTTCGCGCCCTGGTCGCCGGGCTGGCCGCCAGCGCCATCGCCGGCCCCGCCCTCGCCCAGGCCTGCGTCCAGCCCGCCGAGCGCGTCGCCTTCGAGGTGCGCGCCCTGCAGAGCCAGCTGATGGTCGCCGCCCTGTCCTGCGGCCGCGACGCCGACTACAACGCCTTCGTCCGCAAGTTCCAGGGCGAGCTGGCATCCTCCTACCGCGGCATGCAGGGGCATTTCCGCCGTACCGCCGGCAACGGCCACCAGCGGGAGATGGACGGCTTCATCACCACCCTCGCAAACGCCCATTCGCAGGACGGCATCCGCGCCGGCTCGCATTTCTGCCCGCTGGTCTCCCCGCTGTTCCAGCAGGCGCTGGCGCAGCGCGACGCCGCCGCGCTCGCCGATTTCGCGGTGGAGCGCAACGTCATCAACCCGCTCGCCGCCCCCGCCTGCCCCGATCGGCCGACGCCCGCCACCGCGCCGCGCCCGGCCCGCCCGACGGGGCAGCGCACCGCCAGCAACTAGGCCGGCATGAAGCGCTTCTGGGACAGCGCGCGGCCGGAGGCCGGGGAGGGCGGGTTCGCCGTGCTGCTGGATGGCCGGCCGGTGCGCCTGCCCTCCGGCGGCGCGCTGCGCGTCGCCTCCCGCCCGCTGGCCGAGGCGCTGGCCAAGGAGTGGAACGCCGCCGGCGGCGCCAAGGGCCGCGAATTCAGCCATGAGCAGCTGCCCCTGACCCGCCTGGTCGGCACCGCCGAGGAACGCATCGCCCCCGACCCGGCCGCCACCACCGCCGCGCTCGCCCGCTACGCCGAGACCGACCTGCTCTGCTACCGCGCCGAGGACCGGCGGCTCGCCGAGCGCCAGGCCGCCGCCTGGGACCCGCTGCTGGCCTGGGCCGCGCAGGCGCTGGACGCGCCGCTGCGCGTCACCCAGGGCGTGATGCCGGTGCCGCAGGACCCCCAGGCGCTGAGCGCGCTCGCCCGCGCGGTCGCCGCGCACCCGCCGATCGAGGTCGCGGCGCTCGGCGTCGCCGTCCCCGCGCTGGGCAGCCTGGTGCTCGGCCTGGCGCTCGCCGCCGGCCGGCTGGACGCCGCGGCGGCCGAAGCGGCCTCGACCCTCGACGAGCGCTTCCAGGAGGAATTCTGGGGCACCGATGCCGAGGCGACCGCCCGCCGCGCCGGGCTTGCCGCCGACATCGCGCTGGCGGCCCGCCTGCTGACCCTGGCCCGCGCCGCATGAGGGGCCGCCTGCTCCGCATCGAGGGGCGGGTGCAGGGCGTCGGCTATCGCGACTGGCTGGTGCGGGAGGCGGATCGCCACGGCCTGCAGGGCTGGGTGCGCAACCGCCCCGACGGCTCCGTCCAGGCGCTGGTCGCCGGGGAGGAAGGCGCCGTCCAGGCCCTGCTGACCGCCTGCCGCCGCGGCCCGATGATGGCCCGCGTGGACCGGATCGAGGAGGTCTGGGCCGAGCCGCCCTCGGAACCCGGCTTCCGCCGCCTGCCCACCGGCTGACCCACCCCCAGGAACCCTCTCCCCCCGCAGGGGGGAGAGGGCAGGGTGAGCGGGGACCCACCGCTCACCGCCCCGCCCCCCCTTGCTGCACCGCGGAATCTCCTTGCCGCGCCGCCGCGCCGTCCTTATGTTCCCGACGTCAGCGGGCGCAGGCCCGTCGCGCCCTGCCGCGTGAGCGGGCCGGTCCCATGCTCGGGATGCCGGAACCCGGAGCAGGGCGCCTTTCGCGGACACCTCCCCAGGACCGGCCCCGGCACGCGGGCCGCCTCCCCGCACCGACCGCCAGCGCTTAGGCGCGGCGTGAAGACCGGACTCGTATCCACCTCCATGTCGTTCGACACCCTTGGCCTGGATGGCCGCATCCTCGAGGCGCTCGCCCAGGAAGGCTACACCGAGCCCACCCCGATCCAGCGGGATGCCATCCCGGCCGCACTCGCCGGGCGCGACCTGCTCGGCATTGCCCAGACCGGCACCGGCAAGACCGCCGCCTTCGGCCTGCCCCTGCTGCACCGCCTGGCCGCCCAGAAGGGCCGCCCGCCCCGCGGCGGCTGCCGCGCCCTGATCCTGACGCCGACGCGCGAGCTGGCGTCCCAGATCGCCGACAGCCTGCGCGCCTATGGCCGGCACCTTGGCCTGTCGGTGGACGTGGTGTTCGGCGGCGTCGCCTATGGCGCGCAGCGCCGCGCGCTGTCGGGCGGCCTCGACATCCTGGTGGCCACGCCGGGCCGCCTGCAGGACCACCTCGACCAGGGCACGGCGCGGCTGGATCGCGTCGAGACGCTGATCCTGGACGAGGCCGACCAGATGCTCGACCGCGGCTTCTGGCCCGCGATCCGCCGCATCCTGCCCGCCCTGCCGCCGCAGAAGCACACCATGCTGTTCTCGGCCACCATGCCGGTCGAGATCGTCCGCCTGGTGGGCGAGCTGCTGAAGGACCCGGTGCGCGTCGAGGTCACCCCCGTCGCCACCACCGCCGAGCGCGTCGAGCAGAAGCTGATCTTCGTCGAGCCCGCCGCCAAGCGCGCGACGCTCGCCGAGCTGCTGCGCGGCCAGGGCGTCGGCCGCGCGCTGGTCTTCTCCCGCACCAAGCACGGCGCGGACAAGCTGGTGAAGAACCTGGCCGCCGACGGCATCGCCGCCAACGCGATCCACGGCAACAAGAGCCAGGGCCAGCGCGAACGGGCACTCGCCGAATTCCGCGCCGGCACCGCGCCGGTGCTGGTCGCCACCGACATCGCCGCGCGCGGCATCGACGTGGACGGCATCACCCACGTGATCCAGCACGACATGCCGGACACGCCCGAGACCTATGTCCACCGCATCGGCCGCACCGCGCGCGCCGGCGCCTCCGGCATCGCCGTCGCGCTCTGCGCGCCGGACGAGGCCGAGCAGCTGCGCGACATCGAGAAGCTGATCCGCGCCGAAATCCCCTCCGAGGACCGCCGCGCCGACCAGTCCCGCCCCGTGCGCCGCGCCGCCGGCGGCGGCGGCCAGCCGCGTGCCGCGGCACCGTCCCGCGGCCGGGGCCCGTCCCAGTCGCCGCGCCGCAGCAACGGCCAGGGCCCGAAGCAGCGCCAGCCCGAATCGCCGCGCGGTGGTGCCCAGCCGGCGCCACGCCGCGACGCGCCCTCCGCACCGCGCGCCGGCGCTTCGGCTTCGCCGCGTGGCGGTGCGCCTGCTGCGCCCCGCGGCGGTGACGCGCCGGTGCGCCGGCCGGCGGCCGCCGCCGGGCAGCGGGACCGGAGCTGGCGCGAAGGAGACTTCCGGGACGGGGGCTCGGCGCCGGCCTTCCTGCGGCGCGGGTGACCTTGCGGGGGCGCCGCCCCCGCACCCCGGCCGGGGTGCGAGCCGCCCCCCGGACCCCGGCATGAGTTGGACGCCATGACGGAGGGTGGGATGCGCGAGACCGTGCTGATGAAAGGGCCCGTCGAGACCCGCGTGATCGTCACCACCGCGACCGGCACCGAAGTGCGCGACGGCGAGGACGAAATCCTGGAAACCTACCCCGACGACCGGCACGAAACCGTGCTGGCACGCCTGCTGGCGCAGGGGTGGGAAGTGGAAGAGGACGGGCCGTAGGGCCGAGCGCGCCGCATCACCAGCCCGCGCAGAAAGCCCTCTCCACCCGCAGGGGGGAGAGGGTTGGGTGAGGGGGGCATTTGAGAAACGTAAGTGCCCTCAACATTCTCCGCCTCCTCCCCTCACCACCCTCTCGCCCGCAGAAGCCGGCGGACGGGACTCCCAGCGCCCAATGTCCGCAGACCGTCGCCGCCGGAAGACACCGTTCGCCCTGGCTCATCGTGAGATGCGTCCTCCGAGCGATTCCTGGGGCGTCGGTCGCGGAAGGCGGCCCCGGGCGCGCCACTGCGGCGGTCAGCCCTGGCCCGCGGTGGCGCGCGGCGTTGAGCGCTCGAACCGCAGCGATCTGCCTCCCCGCGCCAACTCCGCTGGCCGGACCTCCTGCCCATCCAACATCACGGTGAGGCCGGGGAGCCCAGCAAGCGGCGCGAGGTTGGCCACCTGCGTATCGTCCAGGTCGAGACGTTTCAGGTCGGTGAGCCCGGCGAGCGGCGCGAGGTCGGCCACCTGCGTGCGGTTGAGGTAGAGGGTTTGCAGGCTGGTGAGCGCCGCAAGCGGCGCGAGGTCGGACGCCCGCGTCCCGGCGAGGTCGAGGAATTGCAGGCTGGTGAGCTCAGCCAGCGGCGCGAGGTTCGCAACGAGCGTTCCGTCGAGCCGTAGCTGTTCCAGTCTGGTGAGCCTGGCGAGCGGCCTGAGGTCAGCCACCTGCGTGCGGTTTAGCCACAGGTTCTTTGTCCTGGTGAGCCCGGCGAGTGGCGCGAGGTCAGCCACCTGTGTGCCCCCGAGGTAAATGCTTTCCAGGCTGATGAGCCCGGCGAGCGGCGCAACGTTGTCCACCTTGGTGCGGTCGAGGAAGAGCTCTTGCAGGCTGATGAGCCGGGTAAGCGGCGCGAGATCGGCAACGCGCGTACCGATGAGGCGGAGCTTTCGCAGGCCCGTTAGAGCGGTAAGCGGGACGAGATCGGCCACCTGCGTGCCGCCGCAGTGGAGTTCTCGCAGACTGATGAGTCCGGCGAGCGGCGCGAGGTCGGCCACCTGCGTGCGGGATATGCCTAGGCTTTGCAGGCTTGTGAGCCGGACGAGCGGCGTGATGTCGCCCACCCGTGTGCCGTCGACGTCGAGGTGTTGCAGGCTGGTGAGCCCGGCGAGCGGCGCGAGGTTGACCACCCGCGTATGGTCCAGCGTTAGGCCATGCAGGCTGGTGAGACCTGCCAGTGGTGCCAAGTCGGCAAGGTCGGTGTGCGATAGACTTAGCGCGGTTATGCTGGGCACCCACGCTGCCGGGGGCGCTTGGCCGGCAAGGATCATCCGCTTGACCTTTTCCAGGTCGAAGTCCGGCGGCGGATCGTCGCGCTCCGGTCGAGGCAACTCCGGCGGGCGGACCAGTGCGACGGGCGTCTGCGCCTGAGCGCTGAGATGTTCCGCGGCGAAGCGCAGGGCCGCCGCCAAGTTAGCTGGCAGTCCGACGACGAGTCGGGGGATTTCGTGTTCCAGGAGCTTGACCAGACCCTGCGCGACCGACTTCATCGCCGGCGACTCGTTCACATAGGCGGACATCGCGCCCGGCAGCACGACCAGGGCCCCAACCTTCAACAGCCAGTTGCGAGCGGTGGCGACGAGGCGCCCCCGCGCCTTCTCGCCCTGCCGCCCGGCGCGCGCCGCGTGGCGCTCGAGGTCGCGAAGATGGCTCACATCCGCCTCGGGCAACCCCGCGCGGTCCTGCGCCACCTTCAGGACCGGCTTCGCGGCCTCCACCGAATCGGCGTTCCAGAATGCCGCGAGCCTGCCGCCACGCCGTTGGTTCGACGGCAGCGCGTAAACCAGCACCGCCGCAGCCGTGACCGCCTGCCCAAGCAACCGCCGCAGATCGCCGGGCAGCGGCTGCTCGCCGGCTTCCGGCGTTTCCCGCAACGCATCGTCCTGCTCCAGAAGGGAGCCCAGGCCTTCCGCCGCCTGGAACATCGCCGCTGCGTGGGCGGGCAGCTCGGCTGTCGGCGGCCGGATGGCTGCCAGGAACCGCGCCACCGTGGGCCCGAGATCGTCCCAGGCGCCGGTCAGCGCGTTGTGCCGCCGCGCCACGAGCCCGGCGAGGCGGTCCGCAATCTTAATGGCCTCCGCATGGTCCTGGGCGAAGGCGGCGCCGGCCGCCACGGCCGCGTCTGAGGCATCGGGCGTCCGATCAAGCGCGAAGCCCGCCCCGCGCCAGACGAAGCGTTCACCTGCCGGTTCCGGCTCCGCCTCCTGGAGTGTGCGCCGGATGTCCTCCGGGATGTCGCCTGTGTCGGTTGCCACCTGAACCCAATCCGAGGCCGGCGCCAATTTACCTCAACGGGTTCGCCGCAGCGACGCCGTGCTGATGCCGGGGTCCTTCGAACTGCTGCAGTCCCTGAGAGTGAAGGCGCCAACCGCCCTGTTTCTCCTTTACCCCGCCCCGCCCCCGAGCTTAGGATAGGAATACGGTCCGCGCCCCCAAGCCGGCCCGTCGCTCCTTGAAGCCGTCCATCCGTCCCCAGCCATCGCCACCGGTGCTTCGGCCGGCGCGCACCTCGCCGCCCGCCACAGCACCCAGGGGGTTTGTCCGGAACCGGCACGCGCCGCGCCCCGAAGCACCGCATCGCCAGGATGCCGAGCCGCCGACGGAGCCTTGGCGTCGCACCGCCGCCGCGCTCCACCGTCGCCCGCCGCGCGGTGTCTGCCGGGCCCCGGACCGAAAGCCTCTCGGCGGACCGGCCAGCATGCGCCCTGTCGCCTGCCGCGCCACCCCGGGGGTTTGTCCGGAACCGCCACGCTGCCCGCCGCAAAGCGCCAAATGCCCAAAGCGCCAAAGTGGCCCGAGCCCTGGCCCCGCATCCTCGCCCGGCCCGCCTGCGACGCACGTCGCGCGGCAGCCGCCCATCCGCACCCATCCTGACGACCTCGCCGGCGCGCAAGCGGCCCCTCGTCCCGTCCCGGCGGTTTGTCCAGATTCCGCACGCACCCCGTCGCAAAGTGCCAAAGCGCCAAAGTCCCACAGCGCCAAAGCGGCACCTCCCCCCGCAGGCACCCCGCCCCCGCCGTGCCAGGCACCAACCCGCGCCGGGGTCCGGGGGCCGGCGCGGCCCCCGGTGGAGGGTCCGGGAGGCAAAGCCTCCCGGTCTCCCCCCGAAAACAGACAGCCCCCTCTACATCCGCGCCCCGCTCGCCCGCACCACCGGCGCCCAGCGCGCCGCCTCCGCCGCCACGAACCCGCCGATTTCCGCCGGCGAGGGATCGCCGAGCGAGACCAGTCCCAGCCCGTCGAAGCGTTCCCGCACCGCCGGTTCCGCGCTCGCCGTCGCGATCGCCGAGCGCAGTCGCGCCAGGATCTCGCCCGGCAGGTTGGCCGGGCCTGCCAGCAGGAACCAGTTGCTCGCCACCGCGGCCGGGAAGCCTGCCTCCACCACCGTCGGCACGTCGGGCAGCGCGGCCGCGCGCCGTTCGGCCGTGATCGCCAGGCCCCGCATGGACCCGCCGCGCACGCTGCCGGTATGTGCGCCCATGGTGTTCCAGATGCTGTCTGTGTTGCCGCCCAGCACCGCCTGTTCGGCCTCCGAGGCGCCGCGGAAGGGCACGTGCAGCAGCTCCACCCCCGCCTGGGACTGCCACAGCAGCCCCGCCAGGTGCCCGACCGAGCCGACGCCCGAGCTGCCGAAGCTGATCGCCTCCCGCCCCCGCCGCGCCGCGGCGGCGTAGTCGGCCAGGCTGCGCATCGGGCTGTCGGCCCGCACCGCGCAGAGCAGCGGCGCGCCGCCGAACATGCTGATGTAGCTGAAGCTGCGCGCCGGGTCGTAGGCCAGGCTGCTCATCAGGGAAGGCGCCACGGCCAGCGGCCCGGTGTTGGTGATCAGCAGCGTGTTGCCGTCCGGCCTTTCGTTGGCGACCAGGCCCGTCCCCAGCGCCCCGCCGGCGCCCGGGCGGCTGTCGATCACCAGGCTCTGGCCGAGCAGCCGTTCCAGGTAGGGCGACAGCACGCGCAGGATCACGTCGCTGGTGCCGCCCGGCGCATAGGGGTTGACGATGCGGATCGGCCGGCTCGGCCAGGCCGCCTGGCCGAGCGCGAGGCCCGGCATGGCGAGCAGGGTCGGCGCGAGAAGCAGGCTGCGGCGGCGCATGGTGCACTCCGTTGCGGCAGGGAAGGGGCCGGGCGCGCCCTTCGGGCCCGCTCGCGCCCGCTGCGTCGCAAGCCGCGTGCCGCGCTGTGGCAGGCCGCGCTCCGCGACATGGCATGTCGCCAGCCGCCGTGTCCCAGGCCGCGGCCCGGCTACCCGAACACCTCGCCCCAGGCCGCCATCAGCGCGCTGTCCGCCTCCTCCATCGTCGCCGGCACGCCGAGCCGGTGCAGGCTGGTCACCCCATGCTCCGCGATGCCGCAGGGCACGATCCCGCCGAAATGCGTGAGGTCCGGATCGACGTTCAGCGCGACCCCGTGCCAGCTCACCCAGCGCGTCACCCGCACGCCCAGCGCCGCGATCTTGTCCTCCGTCCCCCGCGCCCGATCGACGACCCAGAGGCCGATCCGCCCCTCCCGCCGCTCGGCGCGGATGTTGAAGCGATCGAGCGCCCGGATCAGCCATTCCTCCAGCCCGTGCACATAGGCGCGGATGTCCCGCGGCCGGACGCTGCTGTGCTCGCGCTGCAGGTCGAGCATGACATAGCCCGTGCGCTGCCCCGGCCCGTGATAGGTCCATTGCCCGCCGCGCCCCGCCCGCAGCGCCGGGAAGCGGGCATCGAGCAGGTCCTCGTCCCGGGCGGAGGTGCCGGCCGTGTAGGTCGGCGGGTGCTCCACCAGCCACACCGCCTCGGGCGCAGTGCCCGCGCGGATGGCGGCCACCCGGGCTTCCATCGTCGCCAGCGCGTCGGGGTAGGGGGTGAGGCCCGGCGCGATGCTCCAGGCGATGGCGGAGGGCGTTGTCGGGTGCGGCGTCATGGGCTATAGCGCCGCCGTCTAACCGGTCTGCGGTCGTGGCGGAATGGTAGACGCGCCAGCTTGAGGTGCTGGTGGGGGAAACCCCGTGGAAGTTCGAATCTTCTCGACCGCATAACCTGCCGGTGCCCGTTCGTCCGGATCGCGCGGACCCGCCTCGCCCCTGGCGCGAGGGCAGGCTACGATCGCGGCATGGATGACGATTTCCGCAAGGCCGCCCTCGACTACCATCGCCTGCCGCGCCCGGGGAAGCTCAGCGTCGAGCCGACCAAGCGCATGGCCACCCAGCGCGACCTGGCGCTGGCCTATTCGCCCGGCGTCGCCGCCGCCTGCGAGGAGATCGCGAGGGACCCCGACAAGGCCTGGGACTACACCACCCGCGGCAATTTGGTCGCCGTCATCTCCAACGGCACCGCGGTGCTCGGGCTGGGGGCCATCGGCGCGCTGGCCGGCAAGCCGGTGATGGAGGGCAAGGCGGTCCTCTTCAAGAAGTTCGCCGGCATCGATTCCATCGACCTCGAGGTCGAGGAGCGCGACCCCCAGAAATTCATCGAGGCGGTGGCCGTCCTCGAACCCTCCTTCGGCGCCATCAACCTCGAAGACATCAAGGCGCCGGAGTGCTTCGAGATCGAGCGCACCCTGCGCGCGCGGATGAACATCCCGGTCTTCCACGACGACCAGCACGGCACCGCGATCATCGTGGCGGCCGCCATCCGCAACGGCCTGGTGCTGCAGGGCAAGCGGCTGGAGGATGTGCGCGTCGTCAACACCGGCGGCGGCGCCGCGGCGATCGCCTGCCTCGACCTGCTGGTGGCCATGGGCCTCCGGCGCGAGAACGTCACGATCTGCGACATCGAGGGCGTGGTCTGGAAGGGCCGCCCGGGCCTCGACCCCTACAAGGCCGCCTATGCGCAGGACACCGATGCCCGGCGGCTGGAGGAGGTGCTGGAGGGCGCCGACATCTTCCTCGGCCTGTCCGCGCCGCGGGTGCTGAAAGCGGAATGGCTCGGCAGGCTGGCGCCGAAGCCCCTGGTCCTGGCGCTGGCCAATCCGGAGCCCGAGATCCTGCCCGAAGCCGTGCGCGCCGTGCGGCCCGACGCGATCGTGGCCACGGGGCGGTCCGACTACCCGAACCAGGTCAACAACGTCCTCTGCTTCCCCTTCATCTTTCGCGGCGCGCTGGATGTCGGCGCCACCACGATCAACGAGGCGATGAAGGTCGCCGCCGCCGATGCCATCGCGGCGCTGGCGCGGATGGAGGCGTCGGAAGTGGTGGCGGCGGCCTATGGCGGCCACGCCCCGGTCTTCGGCGCCGACTACATCATCCCCAAGCCCTTCGACCCCCGGCTGATCCTGGAAATCGCGCCGGCCGTCGCCCGCGCCGCGATGGACAGCGGCGTGGCGCGCCGGCCGATCGCCGATTTCGGCGCCTACCGGCGCGAGCTGGAACGCCTGGTCTTCCGCTCCGGCAACCTGATGCGCCCGGTCTTCGAGGTGGCACGGTCCCGCCCCGCCCGCGTGGTCTTCGCCGAAGGCGAGGACGAACGCACGCTGCGCGCCGTGCAGACCGTGCTGGACGAGGGGCTGGCCGAGCCCATCCTGGTCGGCCGCCGCGACGCCATCGCGGCCCGTGCCGCGGCGATGGGGCTGCGGATGGATTTCTCCCACTCCGTCCGCGTGCTGGACCCGGCGGCGGACGAGGCGGTCTTCGCCCCGCTGCTGCCGATCTACCAGCGGAAGGTCGGGCGGCGCGGCGTGCCGCCCGATGCCGCCGCGGCACGGCTCGCCACGCGGCCGACCGTCGCCGCGGCGCTGCTGCTGGAAGCGGGGATCGCGGATGCCTGCCTCTGCGGCGGCACCGGCGACTGGCTGACGCATTGGCACAACGCCTTCGACGTCATCGGCAAGCAGGCCGAGGTGGCGCGGGTCTATGCGCTCTCCGCCCTGATCCTGCAGGCCGGGCACCTGTTCTTCGTGGACACCCACCTGACCACCGAGCCGACGCCCGAGCAGCTGGTGGACATGACGCTGCTGGCGGCGCGGCAGATCCGCGCCTTCGGCATCACGCCGAAGGCCGCGCTGCTCAGCCATTCCAGCTTCGGCGCCTCCGGCGCGGAGGGCGCGCAGCGGATGCGCCGGGCGCTGAAGCTGCTGCGCGCGCGCCACCCGGATTTCGAGGTGGATGGGGAAATGCACGCGGATGCCGCGCTGGTCCCGGCCATCCGCGCCCGCGCGGTGCCCGACAGCACCCTGACCGATGCGGCGAACCTGCTGGTGATGCCCTCGCTGGACGCCGCCAACATCTCCTTCAACCTGCTGAAGGCGGCGGCCGAGGGGCTGCAGGTGGGCCCGATGCTGCTCGGCATGGCCAAGCCGATCCATGTGCTGGTGCCGAGCGTCACGGCGCGCGGCATCGTCAACATGACGGCGCTGGCGGCGGCGGAGGCGAACGGGCTGAAGGCGGGGTGATGCCGGAGGAGACGAAACAGAGACAAGAGGATTTTCTGCGCCAGTGGATTATCGCGCGGATGTTTATCTTGCCCGCTGACGAGACGTATCTCCTGGCACGTGTCAGCGCGCTTGGTAACTTGCACTCCACTTTCGCTTGGCTGGCGAACCATGCGATTGAGAAATACCTCAAAGCCAACATCCTGCTTCGCGGCCAGCCTCTCCGGGATCGAACGGGAAGGCACTACGGGCACGATACGGTAGCCCTCTACAGAAGATGTGTCGAAATTGACAGAGGTTTAAGCTTTCCTCAACTGGTTTATCCGGAAGAATTTCCGGATGAATTGCGCTGGATTGAGCCGCTTGAAGCTACACTCGTCCGGCTGAATGCTGAAGGTGATCCGCATAGCCGCTACGGGGTTCAGGGCTACCGTGTATTCTCCGATGACTTACTGAAGCTTGACCGAATGATTTTCCATTTGCGTACACGCTGCCGTGGCAAGAGGTTGTCGTCAGATATGGCAGTCGCTGGATCAATCGAGGACGCCGTCGAGACGCGGCATCTTGAAACGTTTTGGAGCATTGATCGAGGCGGTGTTCTTGAGCGAGCTTTACATGCTTCAGACGATAAGCCTGACCCACTCGGGACGTTCGCCAAGTCAGCGAACATTGCGTTCCTGAAGAATCATGCGCCGCGGCCGTCCCGAATGCCCTCTGCCTTCGGAGTCGGAGCATTTCCAAGCGGGTTTTTCCCAACCGACGAACCCGATGCAGACCCGGTTTTGGTCCAAGCAGTCGATGAGGTGCTGCGATGGGCGAAAGAGAACATCTACTTGCCCAAAGAGCTTCAGCGAGCGATTGAAAAAGCGTTGAGCGAGATAGCTGGCAGGCCTGACCTGCCTAGGGGGGAGTCGCCCTAGCTAGCCCTTCCCGCCGACGCCGTCCGGTCCCACATCCTTCACGATGCCCAACCTGCCGGCAAAACCAGGCTCAGCCGCCGTCTCCGACTTCCTCCGGAAGGTGGCGTCCATGCCCGCCATCCGCCCCGCCTCCGGCCGCCCGGGGCGCCTGGTCTTCGCCGTCGACGCCACCGCCAGCCGCCAGCCGACCTGGGATCGCGCCTGCCACCTCCAGGCCGAGATGTTCCATGCCGTGAAGGATGTCGGCGGCCTCGCCGTCAGCCTCTGCTATTTCCGCGGCTTCCAGGAATTCGCCGCCACCCCCTTCCTGACCAGCGCCGACGACCTTGCGCGGCGCATGGCCGGCGTCACCTGCCTCGGCGGCCATACCCAGATCCTGCGCACGC
>JAIYDD010000138.1 GCA_027487675.1 Acetobacteraceae bacterium
CTGCCGGTGCGTCGTCCGATGGTCTTCGGTCCACATCCAAGGGCACCACAACGCTGTTGTGCCGCAGGGTGAATCATCCCGCGCCGAGCCGGGGCAAGGACTTTTGGGTCAGGCTCTCATCGATCTGGGCGTCGGTCTCCTCCTCAGGGACAAACCCCAAGCGCTTCAGCGCAGGACTATGGCCGAGTGCATAGATCAGCGCGGCTGCTGCGCCAGGAAGACCCAACTCAGCAAGGCTGGCAGGGAGAGCTTCAAGCTGCACCAACTGCGCCGGCACTGCCCTCATCAACAGCATGCCCAGAACCATGTCCTGGACACCCAATTCCTCCGTAAGGTCCTGCCGTTCGGCATCGTCGAGATCAACGTGCGACCCGATAATGCGTACCAGCTCCATGGCAGAAAGAGCTCTTGGGATCCGACCAATCGACAATTCGCACCAAGCCAATCTGTTGACGCATCGGAGCATCGCTCGCGTGACCTGCCCATCTGTCCGGAAATCCGCCATGGCAGTCGCGGATCCATTCACCAGCTGTGCTCGCGCGGCCCAATGCAAATCTACCTGAGCATATGACTGAGCAACAGCGGCGCAGCACTTGATAAGTAGATTTCGATACTCTAGTTTTACTAGCTTTTGCTGTGCGCGGCCAAGATGGCGTATAGCATCGTAGTATTCTTCGTTGCGCAGTTTTTGTAGGCCGCGCCGCAGAAGTGCCTTCCCGGCTTCGCCCTCACTTCGACGCCGTTCAAGGACAGGGAGGAAGCGCTCAAAGGCCTCGTCATAGGTATCTGAGCCCGCCAGCTGGTCGCCAAGTTCCTGGAATATCTGAGCTAACTGATCGAACGGGAATCCTCCGAGCCCCTGGGATTGCTCCATGAGGTCAGCCAACTCGGCAACGCAGGCTCCCATCTTCTCGGTGTCGGGCGCTGCTTCCACCATCGCTACGTTCACCAGGATCGCTTTGGCGTGGGCAGCGTTGTTCGGACGCCTCGGATCGGCGGCCAGCGACTGGAGGTGAGTCTTCAACTTCTCGGTTCTGACATCGAAGTCCGCACGGCTCGCGTCGAGCAGGCCGTTCCTGACTCCCACTGCCAAGGTGGTCCAGAGGTTCGACAGGCGCGCCACATCGTCAGTAGGCGTGGCGGACGAAGAAGCTGTCGCCGTCATAGTCGGTGTCCACGAACCAGCAGGCCACGTCATCCTCGACGCGGCCGGAGGAGCGGACCTCGCCGGTGGTCGGGTCGAAGATGTCCACGCCCTTCAGGCGCACGACGCATTCACCATCGGCCTGATCGAGCGCGATATCCGGCTCGCCGAACACCACGAACAGGTTGCCGCCCCCGGCCTTGTAGGCTTCGGCGGCGCGCAGCTCCTGGCTCATGCGCGCCTTCAGCACCACGAGCCGCCCGAGGTTCATCGTGCTATCGCCCACCTGCGGGTCGAAGGCGAAGCCGCAGACCACCATGCTGTCAGCCCAGTCGCGGCATTCGCGCGCGGCTTCGCGCACCAGGTCGGGGCCGACAGTGCCGTATTCGGGGCCGATGACGATGGCGGCGCGCTTCTTCACGCCCGCTTCCTCGTATTCGCCCTCGGCCGAGACGCGGCTGCCGCCAGGCCAGGGACGCAGCGTGGCGAAGGTCAGGCGTTCATCCTTCTTCGTGTTCTGCAAGCCGGCCTTCTGCAGGTTGTCCAGCACGGCGGTCACGAAGTCATCGCCACTGTCGGGCCGGGTGCGGAGCGGGCGGCGCTCGGGCACGGGCTCGCCCGCTTCCTGCGCCAGCGCCTCCATCACGGCCTGGTCTTCCTCATCCGCGGGCAGGACGCGGTGAGGCGAGAGGCTCTCCACCGTGAAGGGGCCGGTGACGCGGACGGCGTTCTTCTTCGTGTAGGGGCGGTCGTGCAGGAATTGCTCGGCCACGAAGCCGGTGGTGCCCGAGCCGCAGGTGGGGTCAAGGACGAGGTCGCCAGGGTCGGTCGTCATCAGCATGCAGCGCTGGACGACCTTGCTACCCGTTTGCACCACATAGACCTTCGGGTCCGTGAAGCTGCCTGTATGGGTGTCATCCCAAACGGTCGTCATCGGCTGGACCGGGAAATCGTCGAAGAACCGAACGAGGCGAAGATTGTCTCCAACGACTTCAACGCGCCCACAGGCAGCGGCGCGAGCGATCCCCTCGACGGTGGTACTCCATCCCCTTGTGCCGCTCGGTGTGTATTCGCGACCCCGAAACGGGAACCGAAATGCCATTGCCGATCCTTCGCCGCTCGGGTGTCTGCCGCGGACGCGGAGCTCGCGCTTGAAGGCGTCGATCTCGGGGCCAGCCAGCTTGCGGAAGTTTTCCGACAGGGCCTCGCCGGATTCGAGTTCCTCGCTGTCGATCAGGATGGTGACGGGGCGCTCCGGCTTGCCGGCGAGCGCACCGCGGAGGGCTGACACCGCCTCCGCCAGACCGGCGCGCTGGCCCGCCGCGTCTTCCCAGGCGAGGATCACCGCCTGGGCAGCGGCCAGGAGGGCGCGCCGCGGCTGCGTGGCGGACAGGCCCGTGCGTGACTCTGGAGGGGCCGTCAGCGGCTTGGGCGGGCTTTCGGCCAGCCGACTGCCGACGCGGGGCTGGCCGCCCTCAGCGGACTCTGTGGGGCCTCCGGCGGGCATGTCGGCCTCGGCCGCCGCCGCCACCACGCCAGCCGCCTGCGCCCGCTCCAGCGCATCCGGCGCGCCCAGGTCGACCCCGGTGCCGAGCGCTCGCTGCGCGACCTCCTGCTCGGCATCGAACTCCACCCATTCCAGTCCGCCGAGTTCGGCCTGGTCAGCGTCGGGCTGCTCGTCCTTCTCCGGCTCGACGCCAACGGCGCGCAAGCCGGCGTCGACGATCTTCAGCAGTACCGCGGTGCCATTCACCGGCCAGAGGGCCTGCGCATCGTTGATCGGGCGGTGCACCGTGACGACCAGGTCCTGCTTCAGCAGCGCCTGCGCAACCTTCTGCCGCGCGCCGGCGGGCAGGCGTGCTGGCGGCAGCGCGAGACCATGCGGGTGCGCCGCCGCAGCAGCCAGGATCTGCGTCTGTGTGTCGGTGAGCGTCATCTTCGGGTCCTCGGTGCAGCACCCGACCAGCCGGGTGCTACGAGCCCGAGCCCTGCAGGCCGGTGCCTGGCAGGGCCGCGCCGGATGACTCCCGGCGTGACGGCACGCTTCGCTCTGCGCGCGGGCGAAGCCAAGCGGATTGTGGGCGGGCCTGGATCGCCGGCCGAAGGTGCTTGGCAGACCATCGGCACGAGCCTGACCGGCGCCTGGGCCGGGCAGGCGAACCGGCTGGCGCAGCGCATCGGCGGGGCCTGGGTGTTCTACGCGCCCTTCGCCGGGCTAGCGGTGTTCGACGCCGCCACAATGGCGCAGTGGGGCTGGAACAGCAGCGCGTGGGCGCTGATGGCACCGCGGCTCATCGAGGCCAGCATCACCTACGATCCGGCGAGCCTCGCGGCTGGCGCGGGCGTCACCACGACGGTGACCGTCACTGGCGCCGCGCTCGGCGACTTCGCGCGCGCGAGCTTCTCGCTCGATCTGCAAGGCCTCACGCTGACGGCCTGGGTGTCGGCGGCGAACACGGTCAGCGTGCGGTTTCAGAACGGGACCGCGAGCGCCGTGGATCTTGGGAGCGGGGCGCTGCGGGTGCGGGTGGAGAAGGCAGCCGGCTGAGCGCACGGGCAGATCGAGCTCGAGGCGTTCCGGCCCTATGGCCTGCCGGAGGACGCGCCGGCGATCCTCTACGGCTGCCCGTCGCTACCTGCCGGGACGCGGACGCTGACGCTGGAGACCAGCTGGGACCTGCCGAGCCTTGCGCCGGGCGCGACGGCGAACATCGACGTCGCGGTGCCGGGCGCGCGGCGGGGCGACTTCGCCGACGCCTCGCGCGACACCAGCAGCATCGCCTTCGTGCTGGACTGCCATGTCTGGTCGAACGACAGCGTGCGCGTCACGGCGCGGAACGTCAGCGCCTCGACGGTGGATCTGGCTGCGGCGCCGCTGGCGGTGAAGCGCGCCGGATTCACCGGAGGCTGTTTGGTTTGCGTCAGGCCGCCAGTGATGCAGCACGGGCATCGCCCAGCCCGATAGCACCGAAACTTCGTCGTTCTTCGGCCTCCGTGCCGATTGGCGGGGATCCAGCGTCCGTCGTCTTGCGCGCCCACTGACGGCCCCCGTCGCGGTTCGCGTCCTGCAAGGCGATCAGCCACCGATCTCCGGCCGCAGCAGGCAGGCCGCAAGAACGCGGCAGGCCTGGGCGAAATCCGCTATCTCCATCGCCTCGTCAGGGTTGTGGCTGTTGCGGTCGTTCCGGATGAAGAGCATGCCTGCCGGCACGCCAGCTTCGGCGAAGACCTGCGCATCATGACCACCCCCGCTTCCCATCTCGCGATGCGGCACGCCGGTGTCGCGCGCGGCCGCAAGCAGGGCGGAACGAAGCCCCGGATGGGTGGCGACCGGCGTCGTCCTGGAGATCGCGCCCAGATCGAACCGGACGCGGCGGCGCGCCTCGATCTCCGGGATGATCTCCGTCACGTGGCGGTGCATCAGCTCCAGCGTCGCAGGGGACACGCTGCGGATGTCGAGCCCGAACATCGCCTCGCCGGCGATCCGCACGAAGGTGGCGCGCTGCGGGTTGGTGCCCATCGTGCAGAAGGTGGCGACGAGGTCGTGGCCTTCCGCTTCCAGCTCGATCCAGCGCTGCTCGACGCGGTGCGCGAACTCGATGAAGGCCTGCGCGGCGTCGCGGCGATAGGCGCGCGGCACGCCGCCGGAGTGGCCGTACTCGCCGAGCACCTTCGCGTCGCGCCACCGTACGCTGCCGCGAATGGCAGTGACCACGGCGACCGGCAGGTCCTCCTGCACGAGGACCGGCCCCTGCTCGATGTGGAGCTCGAGAAAGCAGGCGATCCGGCCCACGTCGAGATGCGCACGGCCTTCCCGGATCGGTTGGGGGTCGAAGCCGCCGCCGCGCATGTGCTCGGCCAGCGTGCGGCTGGTGTCGTTGCGGCGGAGCGTGTCCGGCAGATCACGCGGGAGCGCGGCGAGTGCCGCGCGGCTGCCAACGAAGGAGTAGGGAAACCAGGGCGTTTCCTCGGCGCGGACCGCCATCAGCGTGATGTCGCGCCCCGGCACAACGCCGCGCCGGACGAAGCCCGCGAGCACCGCAAGCCCTGCGAGCACGCCTGCTGCGCCGTCGAAATTGCCCCCCTGCGGCACGCTGTCGAGATGCGAGCCGACCATCGCGCAGGGCAGGCTCCGGTCCCGGCCGAGCAGCGTCATGTACAAGTTGCCGGCAAAATCCACCTGGGTGCCAAGGCCGAGCGCCTCGGCCTCGGCGCGCACCAGATCATGCGCCATCTGCTCCCCCGCGCCGTAGCTGTCGCGGGAAATGCCGATGCCGTCGAAGCTGCGCGCCCGGAGCGTGTCGAACAGGCGTTCGGCCAGAGCGATGTCCGGCTCGGGGAAGTTCGTCATCGGACACTACTCCCGTAGAGTGGTCGGCGGCGGGACCGGAGGGCGGCCGTGCCGATCAAGCCGCCGGCGACGCGGCCTCGCCGGCCGTCGTCAGGTGCGCGTAGTGTTGGAGCCACCAGCGAGCGATGTCGATCCGCCGGGCGAACCAGACATCCGGGTGCCCCTGGGCGTAGCGGATGAACCGCTCGAGCGCCTCGGCACGCCCCGGACGACCGGCCAGGCGCATGTGGATGCCGACCGACATCATCTTCGGGTGCGTGAGACCCTCGTCGTAGAGGCAGTCGAAGCTCGCCTTGAGCCAGCGGAAGAAATCGCCTGGCGCCGACATGCCGGGGGGACGGTAGAACTTGATGTCGTTCGTCTCGAGGCTGTAGGGCAGCATCAGCATGCGTTGCCCGCGATGGCGGATGAAGTAGGGCAGATCCTCGGCATAGCTGTCGCAGTTGTAGACAAAGCCGCCTTCCTCGAGCAGCAGATCCTTGGTGTGCGGGCTTTCACCGCGGCTGTACCAGCCCAACGGGCGCTCGCCGGTCAGGCGCCTGATGGTCTCCACCGCCAATCGCAGGTGGCGGCGCTCCTCGTCACGGCCGAGATCGAAGATCGGCAACCAGCGATAGCCGTGGCAGGCCGGCTCGTGCCCGTCCCGCATGATCGCCTCCGCTGCCTCCGGGACGCGCTCGAGCGCCTGCGCGCAGAGGAAATAGGTCGCCGGCACGCCGCAGCGGCGCAGCATGCGCTGCAGCCGCCAGAACCCGGCCCGCGTGCCGTAGTCGAACCAGGATTCCGCGCGCAGGTCGCGCACCCCGGGCGGCACGGCGTAGCCCTCCCCACCCGGCTCCGCGCTGGCATCGCCGTAGAGCGGCGAGCGCTCCGACCCTTCCTCGAAGTTCACGACGAGGGAGATGGCGATGCGCGCTCCGCCTGGCCAGGTGATGCGCGGCTGGTCGGGGCCGTAGCCGATGAAGTCGCGCTCAGTCATGGCGTGCTTCCCAGCGCGCTGCGCCAGGCGGCCGCGATCTGCGCCCGGGTCGCCACCCAGGCGCGTCCGTCGGCCCTGACATGATCGAGGAAGCGCGCGATCTGCCGGGCCTTCGCCGGCCGGCCGGCGATGCGCGGGTGGAGCGTCACCGGCATCACTCTCGGCACCTCGGGCTCCGTCAGGAGGGCGTCGTAGGTGTCGCGCAGCGCGTCGAACAGATCCTCCACGTCGGTGAAGCCGGCATTGTTGGAGAGGGCCCAGAACTTCTCGTCGCTGACGTCGAAGGAGCCCGGCACGGCGAGCAGGGCGCCGCCAGCGACGTCGTGCGGCAGGTCGTCGCCGAAGCTGTCGCTGTCATAGAGGAACCCGCCGGCCGCGAGCAGTGCGGGGCGCGTGCCCGGCTGCGGCGTGCGGCACGACCAGCCGACGGGCCTGGTGCCGGTCACGTCGCCGATGGCCTTCACCGTCCGGCGGACGTCGTCGAGCAACTCGGCGTCGCTGGCGCCGAAGCTCGGGCGGTAGCGGAAGCCGCGCCCGGCGATCTCGTGCCCCTGCGCGACAATGGCGCGGAAGACCGGCGGGCTGCGCAGCACGGACTGGCCGCAGCAGAAAAAGGTGGCCAGGACGCCGCGCGTCGCGAAGATCCGCAACAGCCGCCAGAGTCCGGCGCGCGTGCCGTACTCGTACATGCTTTCGACGCCGTAATCGCGACGCCTGCCCTCTACGACGAGCCCCTCCGTCGCGAGTTCCGACTCGATGTCGCCATCCTCGACCGACATCTCGGCGCCTTCCTCGACATGCACGGCGATGCTGAGCACCACCGAGGCCCCGCCGGGCCACGTCATGCCCGGCGGGCTTTCGCCATAGCCGCGGAGGTCGCGTTCCCCGCCGCTCATGTCGCGGCATGCGTCCGGGTGGCGTCACTGCGCGCCGCGCGGGCGGGGGATGGTCGACGAGTGCCTGTCTTCATGCCGATTGCCTCATCCGGGAGGGGGCGGGTCACGGCGATGCTATGGCGCGACGCATGCGCCCGGCCACCCACCAGTTCCAGGCAAGGATCGGCGTGGCGATCGCGACCCCGGCCGCCGTCATGGACACGCTTGGCAAGATCGTCAGGAGAGCGGCCAGGGTCAGCACCACCCGCGCGCCCCAGCCGATATGGGTGAAGGCGTAGCCGGTCAGGGCAATGCCCAGGACGAGCACGCCGAAGGCGCAGGTCGTCGTCACGAACAGGAAATCGGCCAGCGTGAAGCCATCCACCATGATCAGCATGCTCGGCGCATAGGCGAACACGAAGGGCACCGTCGCCTTTGCGCTGCCCAGCCGGAACGCGGTGATCCCGGTGCGGAACGGGTTGGACCCGGCGATGCCTGCCGCAGCATAGGCTGCGACGCAGACGGGTGGCGTGAGGTCGGCCAGTATCCCATAGTACAGGATGAAGAGATGCGCGGCCAGCGGCGGCACGCCGAGTTGGATCACCGCCGGCGCCGCGACGGCCGCGAGCACGATGTACAGCGCCGTGGTCGGTATGCCGCAGCCCATGGCAATGCAGGCCAGCGCGACGAAGACCAGTGTCAGGAACAGCGTCAGCCCCTGCAGGCTGACCGTCCCGGCCGGCAGGATGTCGAGCAGTGGCTGGAACATCGCCGCCGTGCTCGCCGCCGCCTGCGTCACCATGAAGCCGATGCGGAAGCCCGCGCCGGTCAGCGTGACCACCCCGACCACGATGCCGACGGCCGCCGCCGCGGCGCCCACAGCGAGCGCGTAGCGCGCGCCCATGTCGAGCGCATCCCACAGGTCCCGCAGCGTCAGCCGGTGGCGCGGGTTGACGAAGCCCACCACCACGCAGGCCGTGATCCCCGCGAAGGCCGCCATGTAGGGCGTGTAGCCATCGACGATGACCCAGATCAGCAGAACCAGCGGCAGCACTGTAGGCCAGCCGTCGCGCAGCGTCGGCCAGAGCTTCGGCACCTCGTCCTCCTCGAGTCCGCGCAGCCCGAGCTTCTTCGCCTCGAAATGCACCTGCACGAAGACGCCCCAGAAATGCATCGCGGCCGGCACCGCCGCGGCCACCAGCAGCGTCGTCAGAGGGATGTTGAGGAACTCGATCATGATGAAGGCCGCCGCGCCCATGATGGGCGGCGTGATCTGGCCGCCCGCGCTGGCGGCGGCCTCGACGCCGGCAGCGAAATGCGGCTTGTAGCCGATGCGCTTCATGGCCGGGATCGTCAGCGATCCCGTCGTGACGGTGTTGGCGATCGAACTGCCGCTGATCGTGCCGAACATCGCGGAGGACAGCACCGCCACCTTCGCCGGCCCACCAGCATAGCGCCCGGCCGCGACGCTGGCGAGATCGATGAAGAACTGGCCGAGCCCCATGCGCATCGCGATCACGCCGAACAGCACGAAGTGGAAGACGAAGGTCGCAACCACCTTGGTCGGGATGCCGAAGATGCCTTCCTGGGTCAGGTACACGTGGTTGATGAAGCCGGACCAGTCGGCACCAGGATGTGCGAGAAGCCCACCGATCAGGTTGCCGTACAGGGCATACAGGATGAACACGATCACGATGGCCGGCAGCACCCACCCCATGCTGCGACGCGTCGCTTCCAGCGTCAGCACCACCATCAGCGTGCCCATGAGCACGTCCGTGTCGTTCGGCATGCCGATGCGGAAGGTCAGGTCGTCGAAGATGACCGGAAGGTAGATCGCGGTCGCCGCCACCGCGCCGGCCAGCAGCCAGTCCACCACCGGGACGCCGCCGATTCGCGGCCCGGCGAAGATCCGCCCGCCCGGGAACATGATGAAGATGAGCCCGAGCACCGCTGCCAGGTGAATGGCCTTGTGCCAGTGCTCGGTCAGAATGCCGAAGCCGGCGGTGTAGTAGTGGAACACCGACAACGCAACCAGTGACGCCGAGATCAGCGGCGCCACGAAGCCTGCAAGCGGGCGGAAGCGCAGTTCCGCGTCCGCGCCGCGCTCGAGTTCTGCCGCGCGATCGAGATCGAGCTTCGTGCGCGCCGACGGGGATGTCATGCGGGGCGGGTCAGGTCAGCATGCCCACTTCTCGGTAATAACGTTCCGCACCGGGATGGAAAGGCACCACGCCGCGGCCGGTCAGCGCCGTGGCGCGCTGGATCTCACGCCCCTTGGCATGGCCGCGGTCGAGAAGGCCGCGCGTCGTCTCCGACCACAGCGACTTGGTCAGGGCATACACCAGCGCCTCCGGCACGGTATCGCGCACGGCCCAGACCGCACCGATGGTCAGCGTCGGCACGTCCGCTTCCAGCCCCTCGTAAGCGGTGCGCGGGATGGTGCCGGTGCCGTAGAACGGACCGTTGTCGAGCACTCGCTGCGCCTCGGCGCCGCTGATCGGCAGGATCCGGCAGCCGGTGCGACTGCAGAACTCCGTGATCGCCGCCGCGGGATAGCCGACGACGGTCAGCGTGGCGTCGATGCCGCGGTCCTGCATCCGCTCCGTTCCCTGCGCAGGACTGAGGAATTCCGCGGTGAAGTCCCGGCCCGCGCGCATGCCGTGGGCGTCGAGGATGATCTCGCTGCCGATGCGGGCGCCGCTGGCCTGCAGGCCGATCGCGATCCGCCGCCCGCGCAGGTCGGCGAAGCTGCGGATCGGGCTGTCGCGACGCACGACGGCATGGATGTGCTCGGGGAACAGGTGCGCGATGAACCGCAGTCGGTCGAGTTTCGGCCGCCCGTCGAACAGGCCGGTGCCGGTATAGGCCCAGTGCATCACCTCGGCCTGCGTGAAGCCGCTCTCTGCATTGCCGGCCTGGATCAGGTTGACGTTCTGCACGCTGCCCTGCGTGGCCTGGGCCACCGCGATCAGGCCGGGCACGCCATCGGTCGCGCCGGCGGTGTTGCATGCGGCGCCCGGCGGGCAGGAGACAGCGTTCGCAACGATGCCGCCGATCGGGTAATAGGTGCCACCCGCGGCGCCCGTCCCGATTCGGAAGAACTGCGGTGCCTGGGCGCGCGCCGGCCCGCTCATCAGTGCTGGCGCGAGCATGGATCCCGCGGCGACCGTGCCGAGCTTGCGGCGTGTGATCGTCCGACCGTTTCGCATCGCGCTGTGCCTTCCCGAATGGGCCATCAGCAGACCATCGGATTTCTGGGCTCGACAACTGCGAAACCAAACGACATCGACCGGATTCGCGGGGGCGAAAGCTCCGATTGCCCATTCACCCGGCAGAGTTTGCACGTTGTGCCGGCTTCAGCGGCAACGTGTCACGGCCGTCAGCCGCGTGGCCAGCCCAGATCGCGCGGCACCGTTCCGAGCGGGCGGCAGCCATTGGCGGTGACCACGACCGTCTCGCTGACGCCCGCGCCGGTCTCGCCGAAGATGCGGCAGGCCGGCGGGACGTGGAAGACCATGCCCGCCTCCAGCGCCCGCGTCTCGCCGGCATGGAAGGAGAGCAGGTGGCCCTCGCCCCAGTCGGGCGCGAAGGCGATGCCTATGCTGTAGCCGCTGCGCTTGCGGAAGTTCGGCTCCAGACCGTGTCGTGCGATCACGTCGACGCAGGCGGCATGCAGCGCGTCGCAGCGCACGCCCGGGCGGATCGCGGCGAGCGTGACCGCCAGCGCCTCCTCGCAGGCGTCGAAGATGCGGCGCGCATCGGCCGGCGGCGCGCCGAGTGCCAGGCTGCGCTGCAGGGCGGCGTGGTAGCGGTTGCAGCAGCCGGCAAGGCCCACAAGCACGGCGGACCCGTCGGGGATCGGCCGCCGGCGCCAGGTTGCGTGCGGCACGCCCGCCCGGGCGCCGGCTGCGACCAGCGGCTCCATGGCAAGGTACTCCGACCCCGCCTCAACCAGTGCAGACAGGCTGGCAGCGGCGATCTGGTTCTCGTCCGCCCCAGGCCGGAGTGCGGCGGCGGCGGCACGCATCCCGGCATCGGCCATGGCCGCGGCGTTCGACAGGAAGCCGAGCTCTAGCTCCGACTTCACCAGCCGAAGCCGGCCGACGATCTGTGTCGCCTCGGCGAAGCGGCCGGTGCGGCGCTCCAGGCGCTCCAGCACCGCTGGTGACGGGAACCAGCTGGTGCGGTCCAGGCCGACTCGCGCGGCGGACAGGCCATGCTCGGCCAGCAGCCGCCCGGCCATCTCGACGGGATCGTCCTCGTCGGCGCAAGCCACGATCCGGTCGATCCGCGTATTCGCCACGGCGTTGACCCGCTCGAGCTCGCGCACGAGGAGAACCGGCTGAGCACCCCTCGGCAACAGGAGGAGTTGCAGCGCGTAATAGCCTGGGCTCTGCTGTCCGCTGAGCCAGAAGATATCCTCGGGCGAGGTCGCCAGCAGCGCGTCGAGCCCCTGCCGCTGCATCGCCGCGTCCAGCCTCTCCGCGCGGAGCGCCAGCTCCGCAGCGGGGAAGACGCAGAGGCTGCCCTTCAGCGCCATGGTGCGATCAGTCATGATGCGGCTCCACGAGGTTGGTCCGCAGCCCGTCGACGAGCACGTCGCGCATAGTCTCCGCGCTCTTGCGGCGGATATCGGCCCAGGCCTCCGGCGTGTGGAAGGCGCTGTGCGGGGTGACGACCAGTCTTCCATCCAGCCAGGGCTCCCGCCCGCGATAGGCCGAGAGCAGTCGGGGCAGGGGCTCCACCGGGGGCTCAACCGGCAGGACGTCGAGCCCCGCGCCGGCGACATGTCCGGATCGCAGCGCGTCGTGCAGCGCCTCGATGTCCAGGACCGGCCCGCGGGCGGTGTTGATCACCACCGCGCCCGGCGGCAGCAGCGCCAGTTCCGCGGCGCCGATCAGCCGCCGCGTGCGTGGCGTGAGCGGCACGTGCAGCGATAGCGTGTCGGCTTGGCGCAACAGCTCGGGCAGGCTGCGCACGCGCTCGATTCCCAGCGCACGATCGACGCCGTTGGGCAGGTCGGGGTCGTGGAACACCACGCGCCAGCCGAAGGCGCGCGCGCGCAGCGCGACCGCCGTGCCGATCCGCCCGAGGCCGACGATTCCGAAGGTCCGGGCCTGCGGCCGCTGGACCAGCGGGCTCTCGACCACGCGCCAGCGCGCCCCGGCGCGCTGCGCCGCATCGTAGAGGAGCAGGCCGCGGCGCAGCGCGAGCGCCATGGAGATCGCGTGGTCCGCGACCTCGGTCGTGCCGTAGTCCGGCACGTTGCAGACCAGGATCTGGCGTTCAGCCAGCGCCTGGCGGTCCAGCCGGTCGTAGCCGACGCCCATGCGCACCACGACCTTGAGCTGCGGGAAGCGCACGATGTCGGCGGACCGCAGCCACTGCCGGAACAGGAACAGACCGTTCGTCTCGGCGCACATGGCATCGTCCAGCCCGGACAGGTTGCCATCCAGCGCGCCGTCGCCCTGGATGACGCGGACACCGGGGCCGAGCACCTCTTGCTCCAGCGAAGCATCGGGATAGGCGGCCGCGGGTTGCAGGACCGTCATCATGTCGAAGCTGCTCCAGGTTGCGCGAAGTCTTGTCCGGATGCCGGGCAGTCGCAACCGGCTGCGGAACAGCGCACGCCGGCAGCCGTATAGACCGCGAAGACCGCGGGGTCGTCGGTTCCGCTCCTGGGGAGAGCATCACAGCCCTCGTCGCCAAGCACCTCAGCGGCGAGTTCGGCGTCCCAGACGACATCCGCAGTCTCGCCCGGCGCATCGTCATCGACGCAGGCGATGGACTCGGTGTTTGGTCCCATCCCGGTAGGGACGCGGGTTACCCCGCGCCCCCCGGACAGATCCGAGCGTGCGCTGCTAACGCACTCGGCTCCCACCTCGGGTTTTTGGCGAGAGAGCGGGACTGCGGCCACGGATGTCGGACCCTCGCGGATGGGATCCAGCGCGCAACGAGGGTCCTCATCCGCTGCCACGGGTCGAAGGCTTTCTGGCGACGCGGAACCGCCCCCAGAGACAGTTGTGTTCCCAGTTCCTACTGCTGCTCCAGTCGGTTTCCCAACCTCATTCTCCGTTGTGACGTCCCCCAGCGGCATCGCGGCCTTCCGCCACGTTCTCCGTGCGCACCTTGGGACTTCGAGTGGGGTCGCGAGGCCCCGCGCACGTCTCTCTCCGGGCTTTTCTCTCCGGACCTTGGGACTTGCCCGATCCAGTCTACAAGTAACCGGGGCAAAACCCCGGGCACTCACACGGCGGCGCGCTGTCTGACGAGGTCCGGCAGGGCGGGGATGCTGGTGGCGCCGACGACGCTGAGCCGGTGTCCCAGATAGTCCCAGAAG
>JAIYDD010000183.1 GCA_027487675.1 Acetobacteraceae bacterium
ATAGTCGGCCATCGTCGTGGTCTGCAGATTGCCCTGCTCGTCATAGACGCAGTGCTCGTAGAGCGCGCCGCCCAGGCCCTGCACGATGCCGCCGCGCACCTGTTCGTCGACCAGCAGCGGGTTGATCACGCGGCCGCAATCCTCGACGCACCAATGCTCCAGCAGCTTCACCATGCCTGTGTCGGCATCCACCTCGACCCAGCAGGCCTGGATGCCGTTGGTGAAGGCGAAGGGGTAGTCCTTGGTGATGAAGTGGCGTGTCTGCACCAGCTCCCGCGGCAGATCCTTGGGCAGCGTGTCGCCGCGGAAGTAGAGGATGCGGCCCAGCTCCGCGAGCGGCATGCGATCGCGTCCCGTCGCCTTGTCCACCACCTGGCCGAGCACGATGTCGAGGCTGTCGGGTTGCGCCTGCAGCATCGCGCCGGCCACCAGCAGGATCTGCTGCTTCAGCGCGATCGCCGATTGCAGCGCGGCCTCGCCGCCGATGCCGGCGCCGCGGCAGGCCCAGGTGCCACCCCCGTAGGGCGTGGTCTGGGTGTCGCCGGTGATGACCTTCACCTTCTCGAGCGCGACGCCGACGCCATGCGCCACGATCTGGCGCAGGATGCCTTCCGTGCCCTGCCCCTGTTCCGTCACGCCCGACAGCACGACGACGGAGCCATCCGGGTCCATCCGCACCGTCGCGCCATCCTGCGCGGAGATGCGCGCGCCGCCCATGCCGTACATGAAGGGCGAGGGGTTGGTCAGCTCGATGAAGCTCGCGAAGCCGAGGCCGCGATACACGCCGCGCTTGCGGGCTTCCGCCTGATCGGCGCGGATCTTCTCGACCGGCACCATGGTCAGCAGCTTCGCCAGCGCCGCGTGATGCGACAGCCCCTCGAAGCGCATCCCGGGCGGCGAAGTGTAGGGATAGGCGTCGTCGCGGATCAGGTTCCGCCGCCGGATCTCGATGGGATCAAGGCCCAGCGCCTCCGCGGCCAGGTCCACCAGGCCCTCGGTCACGGCAGTCGCGATCGGGTGGCCGACGGCGCGGTACTGGCAGGTCGGCGTCTTGTTCTGCAGCACGACGGTGGTGGTGCAGCGGTAGTTCGCGAAGTCGTAGGGCCCGCCGCAGAGGTTCACCACCTGGTTGCCCTCGATGGCGCTTGTGCGGGGATAGACGGAATAGGGCCCGATGCCGGTGCGGTCATCGATGTCGAAGGCCAGGATCTTCCCCTCCGCATCCACCGCGATGCGGCCCTTGATGCGATGGTCGCGCGCGTGGATGTCGGAGACGAAGCTCTCGAAGCGGTCGGCGACGAACTTCACCGGCCGACCCATGGCGCGCGCAATCGCGACCACCGCGACCTCGTCCGGATAGACATGCACCTTGATGCCGAAGGACCCGCCGACATCCTTGCAGATGATGCGGACCTGGCTTTCCTCCATGCGCAGGTGCTTGGCGAAGATGCCCTGCATCATGTGCGGCGCCTGCGTCGAATGGTGCACGGTCAGCGTGCCCTCGGCGCGGTTGTAGTCGGCGATGATGCTGCGCGGCTCGAGCGTCACGCCGGTGTGGCGGCCGGTGACGAAGGCGGCTTCGACCACCTTGTGCGCTTGCGCGAAGGCGCCGGCGACATCGCCCTTCTCCGCCGTGCGCGTGAAGACCAGGTTGTCGCCGAGCTGCGGATGGATCACCACCGCGCCGGGATCGAGAGCGGTTTCCATGTCGAGCTGCGCGGGCAGCGGATCGAAATCGACCACGACGGCCGCGACGCCGTCCTCGGCCGCGGCGCGGGTTTCCGCCACCACGGCGACGACGGGCTCGCCCTGCCAGGTCGCGCGCTCCAGCGGCAGCGCGTGCTGCGGCGCGGACTTCATGCCCTTCAGATGGTCCAGCACCGCGACCCAGGGGTCGCAGATCTTGGCGATGTCGGCGCCGGTGAACACCCGGATCACGCCAGGCACGGCCATCGCGGGTGCGGTGTCGATCGCGGTGATGCGCGCATGCGCATAGGGGCTGCGCAGGAAGGCGACATGCGCCATGCGCGGCAGTTGCACATCATCCGTGTAGGCGGCGCGGCCCTGCACCAGCTTCGGCAGATTCGGGCGGGGGACCGACCGGCCGATGTAGGAATTCGGCAGATCCTCGCGCGAGAGGCCGATGCTCGCGGGGGTGGGCATGTCGTTCATCGGCGCGCCTCCAGCGTCGCGGCGACCGCATCCACGATGGCCTGGTAGCCGGTGCAGCGGCAGTAATTTCCCGACAGATGCTCGCGGATCGCGGCGCGGTCGGCGTCGGCGTGGTGGCGCAGGATGTCGGCGGCGGCCATCACCATGCCCGGCGTGCAGAAGCCGCACTGCGCGGCGTTGCGCGCGACGAAGGCGTCCTGCAGGTCGGTCACCTCGCCGCTGTCGGTCAGGCCCTCGATGGTCGTCACCTCGGCGCCGTCAAGGCTCGCGGCCAGCACCAGGCAGCCGCGGACGATCTCGCCATCCACGCGCACGGTGCAGGCGCCGCAGACGCCGTGCTCGCAGCCGGCATGGGAGCCGGTGAGGCCGAGGTCGAGGCGCAGGAAGTCCACCAGGTGGCGCCGCGCCTCGACACTGCGCGTCACGCGTTCGCCGTTCACGGTCAGGGTGATGTCGGTGCGCGGGCTCATGCGGCGGCCTCGGCTGCGGGCAGGAAGCGGGTGAGCGCGCGCGCGGTCAGCACGCGGCAGAGGTGCAGCTTCATCTCGGGCGGGCCGTGCAGGTCGGCCGGCGGGTCGAGATCCTGCGCCAGCGCGGCCTGCGCGGCGGCGATGCTGGCCGCCGTCAGCGCGCGGCCTTCCAGCGCCGCGACGGCATGCGCCGCCAGCACCGGCCCATTGCCCACGCCGAAGCAGACGAGCCGCGGCGCGACGACGTTGCCCGCCGCGTCCATCGACAGGCACGCCGCCAGCCCCGCCATCGCATAATCGCCGGAGCGCCGCGCGACCTCCACGATCGCGCTGCGCGTCGCCGCCGTCGCGACCGGCACTTCGACGGCCGCGATCAACTCGCCAGGTTCCAGCGCCGTGGTCAGCAGGCCGGTGAAGAAATCACGCGCCGGGACGCGTCGCTCCCCACCCGCGGAGACCAGCACGACCACCGCGTCCAGCGCGACGACGCAGGCCGGCAGTTCGGCCGCCGGGTCTGCATAGGCCAGGCTGCCGCCGATGGTGCCGCGGTTGCGGATGGCGGGATGGGCGATGTAGGGCACGGCCTCCGCCAGCAGCGGCGCGTGGCGCGCCACCAGCGCATCGCGCCCCAACTCCGCATGGCGCGTCAGCGCGCCGATGCGCAGCATGCCGCCGGTCAGCGTGATGCCGCGCAGTTCCGGCACGCGCGTGATGTCCACCAGCAGCTTCGGGTCGGACAGGCGGAAGGCGAGCGTCGCCAGCAGCGTCTGCCCGCCGGCCACCACCTGCGCGGCCGCGCCATGCTCGGCCAGCGCGCGCCACACATCGGGCAGGCCAGCTGCCCGCATGTAGCCGAAGGACGGCCACTTCATGAACGGATCCCCTCCAGGGCGGGCGCGGTCTTGCCGCGCCACGGATTTGTTGATCATCTGATCAATCGAAAGCCCGGCGCTGTCAAGCGGCGCAAGGTGACATCGGCAACGACGCGGGGAGGGCAGGCGTGGACGGCGGCAGGGCGATGCCCGGCGATGCGCCGCGGCGGCTGGATGCGGAAGCGCGGCGCGAACGCATCCTCGCCGCCGCGATCTGCTACTTCGCCGAGGTCGGCTTCGGCGGCACCACGCGCGACCTGGCGCGGCGCGCCGGCATGACCCAGGCGCTGCTCTACCGCTACTTCGCCAGCAAGCAGGAATTGCAGGAGGCGGTGTTCGAGCGCGTCTTCCTCGGCCGCCTCGACCCGGCGTGGGAGACGGAACTGCGCGACCGCGCCGTGCCGCTGCACGACCGGCTCTGCCGCTTTTACCGCCAGTACACCGCGGCGATCTTCACCTATGAGTGGATGCGCATCTTCATGTGGGCGGGGCTGGCGGGAGAGGCGCTGAACCGCCGCTACCTGACCCATGTCGCCGACCGCCTGCTGGCGCCGCTGCGCGACGAGATCGCCGCCGCCGGCACGCATCGTGCGCCGGAGATGGAGGACATCTGGGCGCTGCACGGCGCCATCGTCTATGCCGGCATCCGCCGCCACATCTACCACCTGCCGGTGCCCGACGATCCCGCGCCGGCGATCGAGCGCGCGGTCGCCTGCTTCCTGGCCGCGCTGCGGCTGCCGGACCCGCCCGCCGCTTCGTGACGACAGAAGCGCGCGATCCGGCGATCCCGCACCCGCCCTTGCGCGCTGCCGCTGTGGCCAGTCCCGGCCGGACCCGCGGAGCGGCAGCCCCATGCGCGACTTCTACTGGCGGAAACGCATCCTGGTGACAGGCGGCGCGGGCTTCCTCGGCTCGCATCTCTGCGAGCGGCTGCTCGACCTCGGCGCGGAGGTGATCTGCGTCGACAACTTCTTCACCGGCCGCCGCCGCAACGTCGCGCCGCTGCTGGCGAACCCGGCCTTCGAGATCCTGCGCCACGACGTCACCTTCCCGCTCTACGCGGAGGTGGACGCGATCTTCAACCTGGCCTGCCCGGCCTCCCCCGTGCACTACCAGCACGACCCGGTCGCGACGACGAAGGTCAGCGTGCACGGCGCCATCAACATGCTCGGCCTGGCCAAGCGGCTGCGCGTGCCGATCCTGCAGGCCTCGACCAGCGAGGTCTATGGCGACCCGGACGTGCATCCGCAGCCCGAGGGCTACCGCGGCAACGTCAACCCGATCGGCCCGCGCGCCTGCTACGACGAGGGCAAGCGCTGCGCGGAGACGCTGTTCTTCGACTACCACCGCCAGCATGGGCTGGCGATCAAGGTGGTGCGCATCTTCAACACCTACGGGCCGCGCATGCTGCCCGACGATGGCCGGGTGGTGTCCAACTTCATCGTCCAGGCGCTGCGCGGGCAGCCCATCACGCTCTATGGCGACGGGCGGCAGACGCGGTCCTTCTGCTACGTGGACGATCTGGTGGAAGGGCTGCTGCGCATGATGGCAACGCCGGGCGACGTGACCGGCCCCGTCAATCTCGGCAATCCGGCGGAATTCGAGATCCGCGAGCTGGCGGAGCTGGTGCAGGCGATGGTCGGCTCGCGCGCCCCGCCGGTGCATCGCGAGCTGCCGGCGGATGATCCGCGCCAGCGGCGGCCGGACATCGCGCTGGCGCGGCGCCTGCTGGACTGGTCGCCCGCGGTGCCGCTGCGCGACGGGCTGTCGCGCACCATCGAGCATTTCCGGCGGGAGCTGCGGCAGGCGGCGGCGTGAACAGGCGCTGAAGATGCGAGGCTCCGCCTCGCGCTCCGCCAGGGGCGCTGCCCCTGGACCCGGGTCAGGGGCAGCGGCCCCTGACAACCCCTTTCATCGAACCGGCTTTTGCGCTGATGGCGGGCCAGCGCAGCCGCTCAGCCGCTGGAGGCCGCCTTCGCCCAGGCGTTGCGGGTGCCGCGGTGATGCGCGTGGCAGATCGCGATGGCCAGCGCATCGGCCGCGTCCGCCCGCTTGAAGGTCACGCCCGGCAGCAGCTGGCGGACCATCGCCTGCACCTGCTCCTTCGCCGCATGGCCGGTGCCGACGACGGCACGCTTGACCTCCATCGCGCCGTATTCGCGCACGGGGATGCCGGCCAGCGCGGGCGCCAGCAGCACCACGCCGCGCGCCTGGCCGAGCTTCAGCGCGCTGTCCGGGTTGCGGGCGACATAGGTGTGCTCCACCGCGGCCTCGTCCGGCGCCCATTCCGCGATCACCGCCGCCAGCCCCCGGTGCAGGATCAGCAGTCGCTCGGGCAGCGCCGATTGCGGGGTGGTGGAGATCACGCCATCGGCCAGGAAGCGCAGGCGGAAGCCGTCATGCTCCACCATGCCCCAGCCGGTGTGCTGCAGGCCGGGGTCGAGGCCGAGGATGCGGACCGTGCCGGTCGTCATGGCCCCGTCAGCCGGTCAGCGTCTCCATCTCGCTCTCCTCCGCCTCGAGGTTCGCGTAGACCTGTTGCACGTCGTCGTGGTCGTCGAGCGCGTCGAGCACCTTCATCACCTCGGCGGCCTTCGCGGCATCCAGCGTCAGCGTGGTGGAGGGCCACCATTCCAGCCTGGCGGCCTCCGCCGTGCCGAACCTCGCTTCCAGCGCGTCGCGGACGGCGGCGAAATCCTCGACCGAGGTCGAGACCTCGTGCCCCTCCTCCCCGCTCTCGACATCCTCCGCACCCGCCTCGATCGCGGCTTCCAGCATGGCGTCGGCGGACCCCGCCGCGGCGGGGTAGCGCAGCACGCCCTTCCTCTCGAACTGGAAGGCGACCGAGCCCGTCTCGCCCAGCGCGCCGCCGCCCTTGGCGAAGAGGGACCGCAGGTCTCCGCCGGTGCGGTTGCGGTTGTCGGTCAGCGCCTCGACGATCACGGCGATGCCGTGGGGCCCGTAGCCCTCGTAGCGCACCTCCTCGTAGTTCTCGCCGGCCGCGCCCTGCGCCACGCGCTTGATGGCGCGGTCGATGGTGTCGCGCGTCATGTTCGCCGTCAGCGCGGCCTTCACCGCGGCGCGCAGCCGCGGGTTGTGGGCGGGGTCGGGCAGGCCGGACTTGGCGGAGACCGCGATCTCCCGGATCAGCTTGCCATAGGCGCGGGCGCGCTTGGCGCCCTGGACCGCCTTGCGGTGCATCACGTTCTTGGCGTGGGAATGGCCGGCCATGGCCGTCTCTGGGCTCCGTGCATGCGCCGCCCGGGCGCGGGGCGGGGTGCGCGCCCTATACCGGGGCGGCGGGGCGGCGGGCAAATCGACGCGCCGCGCGGCGTCGTTCAACCCACGGTTCATACCTACGGCCCCATAGAACGGCATGGCCGCGCCCCAGAAGCCACCGCCCCACAGCCCGGCGTCACCCCGGCCGATGATGCTCGCGCCGGAGGCGCGGGGAGTTCCCGGCACGCCGGAGGCGCGGGGGATCCCTGGCACGCCGGAGGCGCGGGGAATTCCCGGCACGCCGGAGGCGCGGGGGATCCCTGGCGCGCCGGAGGCGCGGGGGATCCCTGGCACGCCGGAGGCGCGGGGGATTCCGGGCGCGCCGGACCCGCGGCACCTCCCGGGCGAGGCGGAGCCGCCGCATCTCCCCTACGCGCCGGAGCCGCCGCGCGCCGCGCGCCACGCGCAGCTGCCCGACGGCGCCGCCCCGCCACACCCGGCGGCCGCGGCCCTGCCATGGCTTCTGGCCGCGCTGGTCGCGGCGCTCGCCATGGGGATCAACGCCGTCGCCTCCGACCGCCTGCTGCGCGCCGATGCCGAGCGCCGCGCGGAAGCCCTGGCCGCGGAACTCTCGCTGCGCCTGGCCGGGGCGGAGGCCGAGATCCCCATCGGCGCCGCCGCGCCCGGGTTGCTGGGCTGGCGCGTGCTCGACGCCACCGGGCAGGAAATGCTGGCGGCTTCTGCCGGCGCCACCGCCGCGCCGTTCGGCGCCACCGCCGGCATCCCGGGCCCGGCCGGCGCCGTGCGCGTGCCCATGCCCGGCGGCGCCGTGCTGGAAGCGGCCTTCGACCAGTCGGCGGCGCGCGAGATGTATCATGGCAGCCTGCTGGCGGCGGAACTCATGATGGCCGGGCTCGGCGGCGCCGCCACCCTCGGCCTGCTCGCCCTCGGCCGCCGCCGCCGCCGCCTGCGCGAGGCCGAGGCGCGGATGCTGGCGCGCCACGACCCGATGACGGGCCTCGCCAACGACGCGGGCTGCCGCGAAAGGCTGGAAGAGGCGCTGGCGCTGGCCCGGCGCCATGGCTGGCATGTCGGGCTGATCGTGCTGGACCTGCGCCACTTCCGCGAGTTGAACGAGGCGCATGGCCGCGCCGCCGGGGACGCGCTGCTGCGCGAGGTGGCGCTGCGCCTGCGCCAGGCCGTCCGGCGCGAGGATGCGGTGGCGCGGCTGGCGGCCGACCGCTTCGCGGTGCTGCAGACCGGGCTGCGCGACCCTTCCGGCGCGGCACGGCTGGCGGAGCGGCTGGCGGCCGCCATCGCGCAGCCGGTGCGCGCCGCGGGCAAGCGCATCTGCTGCGCCGCCGATGTCGGCATCGCCATCGCGCCCGCCGACGGCGACGAGCCGGGCCTGCTGCTGGCCCGGGCGGAGGAAGCGCTGGCCGCCGCCCGCGCCTCGACCGAGCCCGCCATCCGCTGCTTCGCGCCCGGCCAGGACGCCGCGCTGGCGCGCCGCCGCCGCCTGCTGCACGACCTGCGCGAGGCGGTGGCGGAGGGCCAGTTCAGCCTGCACTGGCAGCCGCAGCGGCGCCTCTGCGACCGCCGCCTGATCGGCTTCGAGGCGCTGCTGCGCTGGCATCACCCCTCGCTCGGCATGGTGCCGCCGGACGAGTTCATCCCGCTGGCCGAATCCTCCGGCCTGATCGTGCCGCTCGGCGCCTGGGTGATCCGCGCCGCGACGGCGGAAGCCGCGCGCTGGCCGGGCGGGTTCAAGGCGGCGGTCAACCTCTCGGCCGCGCAGGTGCGCGCGGGCGGGCTGATCGAGACCGTCACCGCCGCGCTGGCCGAAAGCGGCCTGCCGCCGGCGCACCTCGAGCTGGAAGTCACCGAGAGCCTGCTGCTGCGGGAGGTGGAGGCGGCGGCGATGCTGCTGACGGAGCTGCGCGGCCTCGGCGTCGGCGTCGCCATGGATGATTTCGGCACCGGCTGGTCGAGCCTGGCCAATCTGTGGCGCTTCCCCTTCACCCGGCTGAAGGTGGACCGCGCCTTCATCCGCCCGCTGCCCGGCGATGCGCGCGCCGGCGCGCTGGTCTCGGCGATCCTGGCGATGGGCCGGTCGCTGGATGTCGAGGTGGTGGCCGAAGGCGTGGAGACCGAGGAGCAGGCGGCGATGCTGGCCGCCGCCGGCTGCGTGGCCGCGCAGGGCTGGCTGCTCGGCCGCCCCGCCCCGGCCGAGGTCGCGCGCGCGCTGATCGCCGAGGAGATGCGCGCCCGCGAGGCCGAAGCCGCCTGACGCCAGCGGCCGCCTCCGGCGACCCGCCGGCACGCGTCCCCGCGCCAGCGCGCGCCGGGCGCGGCCTTCGGCCCGCGGCGCTGGCCGCACGGTCAGCCAGGCCGCTGGCGCATGCGCCGAGGCAGCGCCGGCCCGGCGCGCCCGCCGCCCTACCCCGCCAGGTAGCGCGCCGCGCCCTTGGCCAGGACCTCGACGCCCAGCGCCAGGTCCTCCTCCTTCGTGTCCTCGCTCCAATGGTGGCTGATGCCGCCGATGGAGGGCACGAACAGCATCGCCGCCGGCATGTGCCTGGCGAGATACTGCGCGTCATGCCCGGCCCCGCTCGGCATGTGCTGCCACGCGCCCGGCGCCAGCGCCTCCGCCGCGCCGGCCAGCGCCGATTGCAGGGCGGGGTCGCAGAGCGCGGGCCTGGACAGCGCCATCGGCTCCAGCCGCGCCGGGCATTTCTCGCGCCGGTTGCTCTCCTGGATCAGGGCGCGCAGGCGGGTTTCCATCCGGCGCAGCACTTCCTCCTCCACGTCGCGGAACTGGAACAGGATCTCGGCGCGGCCGGGGATGATCGAAGGGGCGCCCGGCTCCAGCGCGATGCGCCCGCAGGTCCAGGTGCTGCGCGGGCCGCAGACGGTGGGGAAGTGGCGGTCGATCTCGGCCAGCAGCCGCACCGCGGTCAGGCCGGCGTCGCGGCGCTCGGCCATGGTGGTGCCGCCGGCATGGTCCTGGCTGCCCTCGATGACGATGCGCCACTGCCAGATCGCGACGATGCCGGTGACCACGCCGATGCGCAGCCCGGCCGATTCCAGCTGCGTCCCCTGCTCGATATGCATCTCGAGGAAGGCCCTGTGCCGCCCCGGTTCCAGCGCCAGGCGCGGCTTGCCTTCGAGCCCCGCTTCCCGCAGTGCCT
Source organism: Acetobacteraceae bacterium (assembly GCA_027487675.1). GTDB lineage: Bacteria > Pseudomonadota > Alphaproteobacteria > Acetobacterales > Acetobacteraceae > Falsiroseomonas. The sequence continues at coordinate 9,925 of JAIYDD010000183.1, forward strand.
CGCGCAGCTTCTTGCCGTGGTAGCGGTTGGCGAGGCGGTCGATCTCCTCCTCCGACAGTTCGCCGATATAGGACCGGCTGCCGAGGAAGCCGCCGTAATGGCCTTCCTCATCGGCCCAGGCGGCGACATCCACCGGCAGCCCGGCGCGGGCGAGCGCGAGGGCCGCCACCACGCCGAGCGCGCCGTCCAGCCAGCCGGCCTGGTTCTGGCTTTCGATATGGCTGCCGGCCAGCAGGTGCGGCCCCGGGCCGCGGTGGCGGCCGATGACGTTGCCGATGCCGTCGATGGCGGGGTCGAGCCCGCATTCCTCCATCCGCGCCATCAGCCAGCGGCGGCTTTCCATGTCCTCGGCCGAGTAGGTCGGGCGATGGACGCCGGTCTTGTAGGCGCCGATGCGGCGCAGGTCGTTGAGATCCGCAAGGAAGCGGGCGGTGTCCACCTTCATCGGTGCGGCGTCTCCGGCATGGGGCCGCCAGCCTGCGCCGGCGCCGGCGCCGCCGTCCAGATGGGCCGGGGCGGCGGCCGGCTTCCTCGATGCGGCGCCGGCGCGAAGAAAGTTGCGGCAGAGGTCCGTTCCACGCATGCTCCCCCGCAACGAGGCGCATTGGGGGACGGGCATGTTCAAGGTGGCGCTGCCGCAGCTGCAGGCGATCGCGGGGCCGCTGGCCCTGGCGGCCCTGCCGGCCGATGCGGCGAAGGACCTCCAGCGCGGGCTCGCGCTGCTCGGCCATCCGGTGGGCGGCATCGACGGCGCCGTCGGCAAGCGGACCAGGGCCGCCTGGGCCGCCTTCCTGGCCCGGGAAGGCCAGGGCGGCGTGGACACCATCGACCCCGCCACCGCCGGCAGACTGATCGCGCGCTGCCAGGCGCTGCCCAGCGCCGCCGGCGTGCCGCTCTCCGACAAGGCGCAGGCCATCGCCGCGATCCGCGCCGAATGCACCGCGCAGGGCATCGGCCTGCCCGCGCAGGTCGCCTATGTGCTGGCGACCGTGGAGCACGAGACCTTCAAGACCTTCCTGCCGGTGCGCGAAGGCTTCTTCGTCCACAAGGAGTTCGAGAAGGCCGAGGCCTGGCGGAAGGCGAAGCTTTCCTACTATCCCTGGTACGGGCGCGGCTATGTGCAGCTGACGCATGAGGCGAACTACGCACGCTACGGCACGCTGCTCGGCATCGACCTCGTCGGCGATCTCGACCTGGCGCTCGATCCGCATGTCTCGCTCTTCGTGCTGGTGCACGGCTTCGAGACGGGGGCCTTCACCGGCGCGCGGCTGGACACCTATGTCTCGAAGGACAAGACGGATTTCGTCAATGCGCGGCGCTGCATCAACCTGCTCGACAAGGCGGAGGAGATCGCCGCCCTGGCCGAAGCCTGGCTGAAGCAGGGCGGCTGAAGGCGCCGGGCGCTACACCGTCAGCCCGCCATCCACCACCACCGTCTGGCCAGTGACCATCGCGGCGCCGGCGAGCAGGAAGACCACCACCTCCGCGATGTCCTCCGGCGTGCAGCGGCGCTTGAGCAGCGCGTTCTCGATGGAGGACGCGCGCTGCGCGTTGGTCCATTCGATCATCCAGGTGCTGTCCACCGCGCCGGGCGCGACGGCGTTCACCCGCACATCGGGCGCCAGGCCGCGCGCCAGGTTCTTGGTCAGGCTGATGACGCCGGCCTTGGTCGCGCCATAGGCCATCGACGAGCCCGCATGGTTGATGCCGGCGATGGAGGCGATGGAGACGACCGCCCCCTTCGCCGCGCGCAGCGCCGGCGCCGCGGCCTTGCTGCAGCGGAACACGCCGAGCAGGTTCACCTGGATGACCGTCGCCCAGACTTCCTCCGTCAGCCGGTCGAGTTCGTGCGGCGCGATGGCGGTGCGCGTGGCGGGCGTGCCGGCATTGTTGAGCAGGAAGTCGAGCCGGCCGAGATCGGCCACCGCCTGCTCCACCATGCGCGGGCCGTCGGCGGCGTCGCCGACATCGCCGGGGGCTTCCACGATGCGCGCGCCGGTCTGCTCCGCCAGCTTGGCGCAGGCTTCCGGTCCGCGCGGATCGCCGGCCAGGAAGTTGATGGCGACCGCGCAGCCGGCGCGCGCCAGCATGGTGGCGGAGGCAAGCCCGATGCCGGACGCGCCGCCGGTGACCAGCGCCGCCTTGCCCTCGAGGTCGTAGGTGATCATCGCGCGTTTTCCTGCCGTGTCTTCGTGGGGGTCTGTTCCGACGGCCCCCTCACCCGACCCTCTCCCCCCTGCGGGGGGAGAGGGCTTTTGCGTGCGCTGGTTGCCGGAGGACCGGACCGGCGCCTCAATCCACCTGCCGGCCCGCGCCCGCCATGGTGCCGATGCCGCGCATCGCCTGCTTCAGCGCGATCAGGCGACGGTCGCGCGCCTCGAACAGCGCGGCGGTGTCCTTGCCCCAGTCGTAGTAGCCGGCGCCGGCCATCACGCCGGTGCGGCCGGCGGCAACGAGCGAATCGAGCGTGCTGCTGCGCTCGGCCGGCGGCGGCGGCTGGTAGGTCGCGTTGCGCAGCGCGTGCTGCAGCAGCGGCAGGCCGGTGAAATCCGCCTTGGCCAGCACGCCGACCACCGGGATGCGCAGCGCCAGGCCGTGCACGATGGCGGTGTCGATCTCCTCGGCCGTCGCGACGCCGTCGTCGATCAGCTTGTAGACCTCCGCCGCGATGGCGGACTGGATGCGGTTGGCGATGTAGCCGGGCACGAAGGTCTTCATCACCAGCGGCACCTTGCCCATCGCCGCCACCAGGTCGCGCGCATCGGCGACGCAATCGGGGTCGCATTCCGGGCCGGCGACGATGTCCACCAGATCCACCAGGTAGGGCGGCGTGTACCAGTGCATGATCAGCGACCGCGGCTGCCGGCGCGCCGGGATCAGCGGGAAGGGATCGAGGTAGGAGGTGTTGGAGGCGATCAGCGCGTGCATCGGCGCCAGGCGATCCACCTCGGCATAGACGGCGCGCTTGGCGTCCGGCTGCTCGACGATCGCCTCGACGACGAGGTCGGCGTCCTCCAGCGTCTCGGCCAGCGTCGGCAGCCGGGTGACGGCGCCGGCGAGCCATTCGGCGGTGCATTCGGCCGGCGCCTCGCCATGCGCGACCAGCCCGGCCAACGCCTTCTCCATCAGCCCGCCGGCCTTGTCGAGCATGGACATGGAGGTGTCGGTCAGCCGCACCTCATGCCCGCCCAGCGCATAGACCAGCGCCAACGCATGCCCCATCGTGCCCGCGCCGAGCACCGCGACCTTGAGGGCCATGGTCCGCCTCCTCCCCGTGTCAGTCGCGGGAGGCTGCCCGGCGGGGGGCGCGGCGGCAAGCCCCGGGGCAGGCGCCGTCAGCTGCCGCGATAGGTCGCGTAGCTCCAGGGCGAGCAGAGCAGCGGCACGTGGTAGTGCCCCTGGCCCTCCTCCAGCCGCAACGCGATGGGCACCACGTCCAGGAAGCCCGCGCCGCCGAAATGCGCGCCGATGTGGAAGCGCAGCTCGTAGCGCCCGGTGACGAAATCGGCGGCCGTCAGCAGCGGCGCGTCGGTGCGGCCATCGGCGTTGGTCACGCGCTCGGCCACCTTCACGGCACCGCCCGCCTCGATCCGATAGAGCTCCACCCGCACCCCCGCGGCCGGCGCACCGGCGGCGGTATCCAGCACATGGGTGGTCAGCGCCGAGGCCTTCATTGCGCCGGCGCCCCCGCCGCGATCCAGGCCAGGATCTTCGTGCGTTCCTCCGCTGTCATCTCGGTGAGGTTGCCGGGCGGCATCGCCTCGGTCTGCACCTGCTGGCGCATGGCCTGCGCCCAGCGGCGCAGCTGCTGCGGGGTTTCCAGCATCACGCCCTTCGGCGCGACGGCGATCCCCTCGAAGGTCGGGCGGGCGGCGTGGCAGCCGGCGCAATGGTTCGCCGAGATGGCCTGCACCTCCGCCATGGTCGGCACCTCGACCCCGGCCAGGGACGGCGCGGGCGCGGGCCGCAGCACCACCATCAGCCCCACCACCACCGCGGTCGCCGCCGCCGGCAGGATGATCGGGTTCCGCCCGAACTGGCGGGAGACGAAGTACTGCCGCACCAGCGCCCCGGCCAGCGCGACCGCCAGCAGGATCACCCAGTTGAAGGGGTGGCTCCAGGTCATCGGGTAGTGCGGGCTGATCATCAGGAACAGCACCGGCAGCGTCAGGTAGGTGTTGTGCACGCTGCGCTGCTTGCCCCAGCGGCCGTATTTCGGATCGGGCTCCTGCCCCGCCTGCATGGCGGCGACCATCTTCTTCTGGCCCGGCATGATCACCATCGCGACATTGGCGACCATGATCGTGCCCGTCATCGCGCCCACCTGCAGGAAGGCGCCGCGGCCGCTGAAGAGGTGGCAGGCGACGAAGGCCGCCACCACCAGCAGCCCGACCATGGCGATGGAGAGCTTCGTCTCGTCCTCGGCCCATGTCGACCGGCAGATCAGGTCATAGACGACCCAGCCGCCCGCCAGCATCGCCGCGCTGACCAGCACCGCGACCCAGGGCGCCATGTCCAGCACCTGGGGGTCGACCAGGTAGGTGGACGCGCTGCCCCAGTAGATCAGCACGAACAGCGAGAAGCCGCTGATCCAGGTCCAGTAGGCTTCCCATTTGAACCAGTGGAGCTTCTCCGGCAGGCGCTCCGGCGCCACGGCGTATTTCTGCTTGTGGTAGAAGCCGCCGCCATGGATCGACCATTGCTCGCCCGTGACCCGCGGGTTGCCGTCCCGCGGCGGGTCGAGCTGGTTGTCGAGGCCGATGAAGTAGAAGCTGGTGCCGATCCAGGCGATGCCGGCGACCAGGTGCAGCCAGCGGATCAGCAGGTTGGCCCATTCGGCCAGGTAGGCGAGGTCCATCGCGGTGCCGGTGTCCCACGCGGCCAGGGATGTGGCGCGCTGCGGTGCAACAATCGCGCCCTCCCGCGCGGTGGGCAAGGGCGCGGCGCACGGCCGGCGGCCGCCGCAACCGCTTCGTTGGCTTCGCGCCCGACCCTGCTAGGCTGGCCCCCCCAACGCTGGCGGAGAGCTTCATGCGCGCGCGCCTTCCCGGGCTGGCCCTTGCGGGCCTCGTCTGCCTCGCCGGCGCCGGCGCGCTGGCGCAGGCCGAGGCGGAGCGGCGCCTCGACGCCGCGCTGGAACGCCTGCGCGCCAGCCTGGGCGCGGAGGCGCGCCTCAGCTGGCAGCGGCGGGAGGTGGACCCGGTCACCGGCACCGCCCGCCTGCTCGGCCTTGCCGTGCAGACCGCGACGGACCGGCTGACGGTGGCCGAGGCCCGGCTCTCCGACCTCTCCGCCACCCGCATCGGCCGGGCGGAGCTGACCGGGCTGCGGATGGAGGATGGCAAGGTCGCGACGGCGGAAGCCGCGCGGCTGGTCGTCGCCGGCCTGCCCCTGCCGCCGCCCGGCGCCGGCTTCGACCCTTTCGCGCTGGAGCTCGGCCTGCTGGAGCTGGACCGGCTGCGCGTCAGCCATGCGCAGGAAGGCCGCCTGGCGCTCGGCCGGCTGGCGGTCAGCGGCCTGCGCCCCGGCGCGCTGGACAGCGCGGTGGCCGAGGCGCTGGCCTTCGAGCCGGAAGCCAATGCCGGCACGCTCGGCTTCCGGCTCGGCCGCCTGGCGCTGGAGGCGATCGAGCTGCCGATGGCCGGCGGCATGCCCGATCCCGCCGGGTTCCGCGCCGCTGCCATCGCCATCGAGGACGCCGCCTTCTCCGAGCCGCGCGAGCAGGTGGAGGTCGCGCTCGCCCGCTTCGCCATGCATGACTGGATCCCCGGCCGCGACACCCGCATCGCGCTGGAACGGCTGCGGGTGGATGCGCCCTTCGGCCCGCTCGGCGCCGGCCAGGTGCGGCTCGGGCGGGTCGGCGTCAGCGGCATCGACATGGCGGGCACGGTGGCGGCGGTGCTGGCCAACCTCCAGCCGCCCGACCCGCGCCCCGGCGTGCCGCAGCGCATGGCGATCGAGGCGGTGGAGGCGACGCTGGAAGGCCGGCCGCTGCTCGGCCTCGGGCTGCTCTCGGCCGATGGCGGGCTGACGGCGGACGGCGTGATGACCGGCGGCTTCGCGGTGGAAGCCCTGATGCTCGCACTACCCCCCGGCATGGACCTCGGGCTGCAGGCGCTGGGCTATGACCGCATCGCCGGCGGCCTGTCGGTGCAGGGCCAGGTGCCGCGCGCCGGCGGGCGGCTTTCCGTCGCGCCGGCCTTCGTGGCCTGGGACGGCGCGGGGCGGCTTTCCGTCTCGGCCGAGCTCGACGGCATCCCGGCCACCGCCGAGGCCGGCGCGCCGGTGGATCCGGATGCGGCGATGGCGGAGATGGCGGCGGCGAAGCTCGCCTCCCTCGTGCTGCGCTGGGACGAGCAGGGGCTGCTGGAGCGGCTGGTGGCCAAGGCCGCGCGCGACCAGGGCAGCACCCCCGCCCGGGTGCGCGAGGAATGGGCGCGGATGGCGGAGGCGATGCCGCTGCCCGGCGCCCCGCCGCCCGGCCCGGCGCCGCGCGGCCGCCAGCCGGGCGCGGCGCCGCCCGACCCCTTCGCCCCGCTGCGCCAGCCGGTCGCCGCCTTCATCCGCAACCCCCGCGCGATCGAGATCGCGCTGCGCCCGCCCCAGCCCATCGCCTTCGCGGCGCTGCCGAAATTCCAGTCCGCCCCGCCGGCGGAACAGCTGCGGCTGCTCGGGCTGACGGTGCGCATCCCGTGACGGGCGCGGGTTGATCCCCCGCGCCCGTTGCATCAAACAAGCGCCGACAGCACGCGGCGCAAGCGGCGCCGCGAGCGGCACCAGGAGAACGGTCTGATGGACGGCGTGGCCCCGAACGCGGTGGCGGCGGTGAGCGAGGCGCGGCAATGGGACCGCCTGATGCAGATGGCCGCCCTCGGCGCCATCCCCGGCGATGGCGTGAACCGCGCCTGCCTGACCGACCTCGACCGCCAGGCACGCCGCCTGCTGCTGGGCTGGGGCACGGCGCTCGGGCTGGCGCCGTCGGTGGACGCGCTCGGCAATCTGTTCCTGCGGCATGAAGGGACGGAGGCCGGCGCGGCGCCGGTGCTGACCGGCAGCCACATGGACACCCAGCCGAATGGCGGCCGCTTCGACGGCATCTGGGGCGTGATCGCGGGGCTGGAGGCGATCCAGGCGCTGCGCGAGGCCGGCATCTCCACCAGGCGCCCGGTCGAGCTGGTGGCCTGGACCAACGAGGAAGGCGGCCGCTTCGCGCCTGGCTGCATGGGCAGCATGGCCTATGCCGGCTTCAAGCCCGCAGACACCTGGGACGGCGTGACCGACAACGAAGGCCTGTCCTTCGGCGAGGAACTGCGCAAGCACCTGGCGCTGGAAGCCGACATCCCCCGCCGGGGCCTCGGCGTGGTGGATGGGCCCGCGCCCTTCGCCTATGTCGAGGCGCATATCGAACAGGGCCCGCGGCTGGAGGCCGAGGGCCTCGATATCGGCGTGGTCGAGGGCATCCAGGGCAGCCGCTGGTTCGTCGTCGAGATCGCCGGCAAGACCGACCATGCCGGCACCACGCCGCTGTCGCTGCGGAAGGACGCCGTGCAGGACATGCTGCGCGCGGTTTCCGCGCTGAACGCGCTGATGGCGGACCCGACCGACGTGCTGCGCTTCACCGTCGGCCGCATCGAGGTGCACCCCAACACCTCGAACTCGGTGGCCGACCGCGTGCGCTTCACCATCGATTTCCGCCACCCGGACAAGGACGTGCTGCTGACCCGCGGCGACGCCATCGCGCGCGTGGTGACCGAGGCGATGACGACCTGCACCGCGACGGTCACCGAACGCTTCCACGCCCTGCCCGCGACCTTCGACCCGATGGTGCCGGCTGCCGTCGAGGCCGCGGCGAAGGCACAAGGCCTGTCCACGCTGCGCATGCCCTCGGGCGCCTTCCACGACGCGCAGTTCATGGTGCCGGTCTGCCCGACGGGCATGCTGTTCGTGCCGTGCCGGGGCGGGGTGTCGCACCATCCGTCCGAATACTCGGAACCGGGCCAGCTGGCGGCGGGGACGCGGGTGCTGGCGGCGGTGCTGGCGGAACTGGCGAACAGGTAGCCTGAAGGAAGACCGGTAGGCCCGTCGGACGCACCGCCTCCGACGGGCAACGCCCCGGCCCGTCTCGTGCTACCCCCGCCCAGCCCCGAAGGTATCGCAGGCCTCCAGCCGTCCGCTCTCCAGCCCCGCCCGGAACCACCGCACCCGCTGCGCCGAGCTGCCATGGGTGAAGCTTTCCGGCACCACCTCCCCGCCCGCGCGGCGTTGCAGCCGGTCGTCGCCCACCGCCGCCGCGGCGGCGAGCCCTTCCTCGATGTCGCCCGCCTCCAGGATGCCCCGCGCATCCTGCGCACGCCGCGCCCAGAGCCCCGCCAGGCAATCCGCCTGCAGTTCCACCCGCACCTGCAGCGCGTTCGCCGCCTCCCGCCCCACGCCGCGCTTCTCCGCCTCCACCCGCGCCAGGATGCCGAGCTGGTTCTGGACGTGGTGCCCGACCTCATGCGCGATGACGTAGGCCGCCGCGAAATCGCCCGGCGCCCCCAGCCGGCGCTGCATCTCCCCCAGGAAATCCAGGTCGATGTACACCCGCTGGTCGGGCGGGCAGTAGAACGGCCCGACCTGCGCCTGCGCCACCCCGCAGGCGCTGCGCACCGCGCCGGAGAACAGCACCAGCCGCGGTTCCTCGTAGCGCCGGCCGAGCGCCTCGAAGGCCGGGTGCCAGACATCCTCGGTCTCGGCCAGCACGCGGGAGACGAAGCGCGCCGCCGGGTCGTCGGCGGGCGGACGGCGGGCTTCCTCGATCGCCGGCGGCGGGGCGCCTGGCGCGCCGCCCTGCAGCAGCAGCGTGGGATCGACGCCGAGGAACAGCCCGATCAGCAGCAGCACCACCGTGCCGAGCCCGCCACCCACCGCGATGCCGCCGCGGCCGCGGCCGAGCCCGCCCCCGAAGCCGCCCCGCAGCCCGCCGGCGCCGCGGCGGTCCTCGACATTCCGGCTGTCCCGCCCGTCGCCCAGTTCCATCCGCCGCCCTCCGCGCCGCGGCCAAAACGTGGCCGCGCGGCGGGCGGTTCCGGCGCCGGGCGCCCGCTCAGCGCGCCAGCAGCGCGGCCAGCGGCGCCGAGAGCCCCAGCGTCTCCCGCCCCGAAGGCGCCGCGAAGCTGCCCGCCTCCGGCTTCGGCAGGCCGAGCGTCACCAGCATCTCCGCCAGCCGCACCGCGCAGGCGATGCCGTCCAGCAGCGGCACGGGCACGCGCGGTTGCAGCACCCGGTTCATCCCCGCCAGCACCGCGCCCGCCAGCACGATCGCATCCGCGCGCGCCGCCATCTCCGCCGCCGCCGCCACCAGCATGGCCTGCACGCGCGCCGGATCGGCCAGCGTGTCCTGCGGCGTCGCCGCGATGCCGCGCACCTCCGCGCAGCGGGCAGCCAGGCCGTGCCGCGCCACCAGCTCCTCGTAGCCGGTGGCGAGCCCGAGCGTCAGCACGGAGAACCGCCCGCCGAGCAGGCAGGCGGTCAGGCAGGCGGCCTCCGTCATGCCGATCACCGGGCAGGGCATCAGCTGCCGCGCCGCTTCCAGCGCGGTGTCGTGGCTGACGGCCAGGATCGCCGCCTCCACCTGCCCCGCATGCCGCGCCAGGCAGTCCAGCAGCCCATGCGCCGCGATCGCGTTCTCGACGCGGGTCGAGATCACGCGCGGGCCGAAATCCGGCGTGGCCGCGATGATCTCGGTGCCGGCCGAGGCCGCCGCGCGGGCGGAGGCCGCGCAGGCCTCGGTGATGGCGGCGGTGGTGTTGGCGTTGGCGACGAGGATGCGCATGGCACGCACAGTAGCAGCCGCCGCGCCCGCGTCACCTGCGGCGCGCGCGCCTCATCCCCGCCGCCGCGCCTTCGCCTCGCCGGCCAGCAGCGCCGCCTTGCGCGGCACGCCCCAGCGATAGCCTGTCAGGTCGCCCGTGCTGCCCACCACCCGGTGGCAGGGCACGGCCAGCGAGACCGGGTTGCGCGCGCAGGCGCGTGCGACAGCGCGCACCGCCGCCGGGTTGCCGATCTCGGCTGCCAGCCCCGCATAGGTCCGCGTCTCGCCGAGCGGGATGCGCCGCAGCGCCTCCCACACCTGGCGTTGGAAGGCGGTGCCGCGCAAATCGAGCGGCAGGGCCAGCGCGGCGGCGGGTTCGGCAAGGAAGCCGCAGACCTGGCGCACCGCGCCTTCCAGCGCCGCATCGGCCGGCTCGATCCGCGCCTTCGGGAAGCGGGCGCGCAGATCGCCTTCCAGCGCCTCGGGCGGTTCGGCGAAGCCGATGAAGCAGATGCCGGCTTCCGTCGCGCCGACCAGCAGGGGGCCCATGGCGCTGGCGGCGTGCGCGATGCGGATGGTCTCGCCGGCGCCGCCGCGGCGGGCGGCGCCGGGGGTCATGCCGAGGTGGCGCGACGTGTCCTCATAGACGCGCGATTCGCTGCCGAAGCCGGCGCCGGCGACCGCCTCGGCCACGCGCTCGCCGGCGGCCAGCGCGGATTGCAGGCGGCGGGCGCGCACCCCTTCCGCATAGCTGCGTGGCGTCACGCCGGTGACGTCGCGGAACAGCCGCAGGAAATGGTGCCGCGCATAGCCCGCCCGGGCGGCGAGTTCGGCGAGGGATGGCATCGCCTCCGCCGCCTCGATCATCGCGCAGGCTTCGCGCACGGCCTCCGCGTGCAGGGCGGCGCGCTCGCCCTTCGGGTCGCAGCGCTTGCAGGCGCGGAAGCCGGCTGCTTCGGCGCCGGCGGCATCGGCGAAGAAGCGGGTATTTTGGCGCAAGGGCGGGCGGGAGGGGCAGCCGGGAAGGCAGAACACCCCCTGCGTGGTGACGGCGTAGAGGAAGGGGCCGCAGCCGGGCGCCGGGTCGCGCGCCAGCACGGCGGCCCAGCGGGCGGCGTCGGGGTCGGGTGCGGTCAGCGGGGCTTCGGGCATGGGGGGCACCTGGCGGGGCGGCATCTGCGGTGCATCTGGCGCCGGCCCGGCGCGCGCCGCCATCCGCGCGTTGCTACAGCGCATCCCCCTCCGCCTGGCGCTGCAATTCGCGGCGGCGATCGGCGCCGCCCGGCATGCGCGGGTGCAGCGCGAGCGCCGCGTCGAAGCTGCGCAGCGCGCCGGCGACGTCGCCGGCTTCCTCCTGCAGATCGGCCAGCGCGGCGAGAGCGCCGAAATGCCGCGGCTCCAGCCGCAGCGCCTCCTGCAGGTCGCGCGCCGCCGCGCCGCGGTCGCCGAGCTGGCCGAGCGCACGCCCGCGCAGGATCCAGAGATCCGGCGCCCGCGGTTCCAGCACCAGCGCGGCGTCGAAATCCTCCAGCGCCTCGGCCGGCTCGTTGCCCTGCAGGTTGCGCAGGCCCCGGCGCAGCAGCAGCGCGGCGGCCGGCGAGACGGCCTGGCTCCACACCGCGCGGATGCGGCTTTCGACGAATTGCGCGGCCGGCGTGTCGGGCGCGTCGCGCAGCGCCTCGAACAGCCGGTCGAGCTCGGCGCGGCGGGCGGCGGCGGGGTCGGGGCGGCCCGGGGGGTTGGCGCCCGGCGCGGGCTGCGCCGTGGCGGGCGCGGGCGCCAGCAGGGCCAAGGCAAGCAGCAGGGGCGCGAAGGGCGCGGGCGCGCGGGTCATGCGCGACAGGGTCGGGCATCCGGGCGGGGCGGCGCAAGGGGCGTGGTGGAGGCGCGCCGGGCGATCGCATCGGCCGCCGCGCCGAAGCCCGGGATGGCCGAGGCGCGCGCGACGCCCGCCCCCCTGCCCCGGCCGTCTCCCGCGCCCCGGCACCCACGCCGGGCACGGCGCGGCGGGTGGCCGGCATCGGCGGCACGGAGGCCGTGGCGCTGGCGATCCCGCCGCGGCGGCACGACGCCCCGGCGCGCCGGGCGCCGCGCGGCCGCCGGGTGCCGAGGGTCGGCAACGGCCGCACGCCGCCGGGGCGGCTGGCGGCGGGCGGGATGCACGGGCCACCGGCGGGCCGGGCGCGACCGGCCGGTGGCCGTGCATCCCGCCGCCCGCCCGGCCGTTGCATCGCGGCGGCCCCGCGCAGGCCGATCCGCCGGATCGGGCAGGCCGAGCCCTGCCGGGGGCCCGCCAGGCCATCTTCGCCCCACCGCCCGCCGGCCCCGCGCCGGCAGCCCACCCACGGAGACCACCCCCCCGATGACACCGCGCATCCTGATCGTCCTGACCAGCCATGACCGGCTGGGCGCCACCGGCCGGGCCACCGGCTTCCATTTCGAGGAGCTGGCGACGCCCTACTGGGCCTTCCGCGACGCCGGCTTCGCGGTGGAGATCGCGAGCCTGCGCGGCGGCGCCGCGCCGGTGGACCCGGCAAGCCACCCGGCCGACCCGGCGGAGCGCCCGGCCTCCGTCGCGCGCTTCCTGGCCGACCCCGTCGCCGCGGCCGCGCTGCACGCCACCACGCCGGTCGCCGCGGCGGCGGCGGCGGGGCTGGCCGGCGTGTTCCTGGCCGGCGGGCACGGCACGATGTGGGACATGCCGGAGGACCCGGCGCTCGGCCGGCTGGTCGGCGCGGTATTCCAGGCGGGCGGCGCGGTGGCGGCGGTCTGCCACGGGCCGGCCGGGCTGCTGGGCGCGCGGCGGGCCGATGGCGCGCCGATCGTGGCGGGGCGGCGGGTGAACGGCTTCACCAATGCCGAGGAAGCGGCGGTCGGGCTGACCGCCGAGATGCCCTTCCTGCTGGAGACGCGGCTGGTGGAGCAGGGCGGCCGGTTCGAGGCGGGGCCCGAGTTCCAGAGCTTCGCCGTGCGGGACGGCACGCTGGCGACCGGGCAGAACCCGGCCTCGGCGGGCGCGGTCGCGGCGCATGTGGTGGACATCGTGCGGGAAGGGCTCGGCCGCGCCGCCGCGTGAGGCGCGGCGGGGCGCCGCTGCGCGCGCCCTTCAGGCGCCGGGGCGGGCGAGGCCCGTCCCGGGCCAGACCGTCGGCGGCGCCGCGGCGCGACTTATGCCAAGCCCGGTAGGTTCTGACCTGCGGCCAGCGAAGCTGGCCGAGCCGCCGAATGGCGGCCGCCGCTCATGCGGCGAAGCCAAGGCCGGCGGATGCCGGCCGCCGGCGCCTGAGGGCGAAGTATGTCAACACTTCGCAATCCGGATGTTGGCGCCCGCCGCCGCCGACCGCCCCGTCCGAGCGTGACAGCCAAAGGCCGTGATCCACGCGATGCACCCATGTCCCAGACCAGGGTCGGCGATCCACCCCTCGCCGATCAGGGCCAGGCAGGCGGGTCAGCGCCCCAGCTGGATCCCCGCTTCCCGCACGATCCCCCGGAATTTCGCCAGCTCCGCCGCCAGGAAGGCCCGTGTCTCTGCGGGCGTGGTCGGGTCGGCGGCGTCCACGCCGGCCGCCGCCAGCCTCTCCCGCACCGCGGGCTCGGCCAGCACCGCGAGCGTCGCGGCGTTGATCCGCGCCGCCAGCGGCTCCGGAAGCCCCTTCGGCCCCAGCAGCACGTTCCAGGTGGTGACGTCCACGCCCGCCAGCCCGGCCTCCGCCACCGAGGGGATCTCCGGCATCAGCGGATGCCGGCGCGGGATGGTCACCGCCAACCCGCGGGAGGTGCCGTCGCGCAGATGCGGCGCGGCGGAGGCCAGGACCTCGACGGAAAAGTCCACCTCCCCGGCCGCCATCGCCGCCAGAACCTGCGCGCCGCCGCGATAGGGGATGTGCTCGGCGCGCAGCCCGCCGCCGCGCGCCAGCAGGAATTCCGCCGTCAGGTGCCCGATGCCCCCCGCGCCGGAGGTGGCGAAGGACAGCGCGCCGGGCCGCGCGCGCGCCGCCGCCAGCAACTCCGGCAGGGTGCGGTGCGGCGACCGCCCCGGCACCACCACCACCATCGGCCCGCCGCCGAGCACCGCGATCGGCGCGAAATCCTCGACCGGGTCATAGGGCGTGGTGGCCGGCAGCGCGGCGGGGTTGGTGGCGTGGGAGGAGGCGGTGCCGACCAGCAGCGTGTGGCCATCCGGCGCCGCCCGCCGCACATGGTCGGCGCCGAGCGACCCGCCGGCGCCGGCGCGGTTCTCCACCACGATGCGCGCCTGGGGCCCGAGGCGCGGGGCCATGCGCTCGGCCAGGATGCGCGCCGCGATGTCGGTGGATCCGCCCGCGGTGAACGGCACGACGAGCGAGACCGTCCGGTCCGGCCACGTGCCCTGGGCCCGCGCCCGGATGACAGGGGCGGATGTGGCGAGCGCCAGAAATCCCGCGCCGAGCAGCGTGCGGCGATGCATGGTCGTGTTCCTCCTGCCGCCCGGGATCGGGGGGGCGGGCGGAGGTGTCAAGCGGCGCGCGGCGGGTTCAGATCAGCCGCGCCTCGAAGGGCGGCTTGAGGTCGGGCGATTCGAATTCCACCACCCAGAGGTCGGGATCGCGCCGCAGCTGGCGCTCCACATAGGCATCCGCCGCGTCCTGCCCCACCGGGCCCTGGCCGGTGGCGCGCAGCCAGGCCGGCCGTCCCTCCGCGTCGCGCGCCTGGGACAGCACGACCAGCCCTTCCCGCCCGCGCAGCACGCACAGGATCCCGCCCGCATCGGCATCGCCCTTGCGGAGCACCGCCGCCGGGCGGCCGGAAATGTCGGACAGCCGCATCGCCATCGCGACCCAGATGCCCGCCTTGACCCTGGCTTCCATGGCGGCAGCGTCGGCGCCACGGCGGGGAAGATCAAGCCCTTGCGGCGCGCCCATCGGCGCGCCATTCACTCACGGACCAGGGAGCGCCGCCATGCCGAAGCCCGATGAGCTGACCGAGGGCCAGCGCGCCTATGAGGCGCGGCGCGCCGCGAAGGCGGGCATGACGCTGGAGAAGTGGCTGGCCGACAAGGAGAAGCGCGCCAAGGCCGAGGCCGCCGAGGAAGCCCGCGCCGCCGCCGCCGCCGAGAAGAAGGAGCCGGAGAAGAAGGGCTGGTTCAGCCGGCTCCTCGACAAGGCGCACCAGCCGCTGAAGTAGCGCGCGCCCCCCCGGGCCGCGCCTCACAGCATCCGCAGCAGGGTGCCGTCCTTCCGCACCGCGTGGTGGTAGATGGCGCCGGCCACATGCGCGCCGATCAGCGGCAGCAGCGCCCAGCCCAGCAGGCTGTGCATCCAGTGCAGCACCAGCGCCAGCGTCTCGTTCGCCGCCATGAATTTCGGCAGGTCGATGAAGCCCAGGAAGGCCGTCGCGCCCTGCTGCGGGAAGCCATAGGCGTTGGTGGTGAAGAAGCCCAGCAGCGGCTGCAGCACCAGCGCGGCATAGAGCCCGTGGTGCACCCCGCCCGCCACGCGGCGCATCGCGGGCGGCAGGTGGGCCGGCAGCGCGGGCGGCGGGCTCGCCATGCGCCAGGCGATGCGCGCCAGCGCGAGCGCCAGGATGATCAGCCCGACGCTTTCATGCAGCGCGTAGAAGGCCATCTTGGCGTCCTGGCCGATGAAGCGGATGGTCAGGCCGGTGGCCAGCGCCAGGCCCATCAGCGGCACCGTCACCCAGTGGAAGACCTTGGCGATCGCCGAATACTGGCCGTCCGGGTGCAGCGTGTCCCGGCCGCGGATCGGCGCCTCGGTCGCGGTGTGGTCCATGCCTCGTCTCCCGCCGTTCGGCACAGTATGGCATGGCCGCCGCTGGAATATCGCCCCGCATCTGGAGCCGGCCGACGCATGAACATCCCCCCACCGGACGACGGCATGCCCGACTGGCCCGGCTTCGCCGCCGCCCATCCCGGCGCGCGCCCGACCGACTGGCTGCGCGCCGCCGCCGAGCCCGACTGGTCGGCCGCCACCGGCCACCGCTTCGGCATCGAATGCAACGCCGGCGCCGTGACGCCCGAGGCGATGCGGCGCTACCTGGTGCAGGACTACCAGTTCATCGGCGCCTTCTGCGCGCTGCTGGGCCGCGCCATCCACACCGCCCCCGACCTGCCGGCGCGGCTGCCGCTCGGGCGGTTCATGGGGCTGCTGTGTTCGGAGGAGAACACCTACTTCGAGCGGTCCTTCGACGCGCTGGGCGTGGCGGAGGCGCTGCGCCGCGACCCGCCGCTGTCGGACGCCGCGCGGGGGTTCCGTTCGCTGATGCTGGAAGCCGCCGAAAGCCCCGTCCATGCGGACCAGCTGGCGGTGCTCTGCGTGGCCGAATGGGTCTACCTGTCCTGGGCCCGCCCGGCGCGCGACACGCGCCCGGCCGAGCCCTTCTGGTGCGCCGAATGGGTGGACCTGCACGCCAGCCCCTATTTCGAGGGTTTTGTGCATGGCCTTCGCGCGGCGCTGGACCGCGAGGTGCTGGCGCTCGACGCGGCCGGGCGCGCTCGGGTGGTGTCTCTGTTCCGCCGCGCCGCGCGGCTGGAGCGCGACTTCTTCGACAGCGCCTACGACACCCGCCTGCCCGCCGGCTGATGCTGGCCGCCCATGCGGATTGGAGCCTGAGCCCGGGCAAGCGCTGGATCTGCGTCGCGCGTCGGGGCCGCGAGGGCTGGATCGCGGAGGCGCCGCGCCTGGTCGGCGACACCGCGCAGCTGCTGCCCGACCTGCTGGCCGGGGGCGCGCCGGTGGCGCTGGGGCTCGACCTGCCGCTCGGCGTCCCGCGCGACTGGGCCGCGGGGCGCGCCGAGCCCGACTTCCCCGCTTTGCTGCGCAGCCTGGCCGCCGATCCTGGCTTCTTCGAGGTCAGCGCCGATCTCTCCACCGTCTGCCCCGCACGCCCCTTCTACCCGGCGCGCGGCGTGAAGGGGATGACGCGGGCGGCGCATGCGGCGGCGCTCGGCCTGCCCGGTCCGGCCTCTCTGTCGCGCGCCTGCGACCGCGCGACGCCGCTGCGGCCGGCCGGGGCGCCGGTGTTCTGGACGCTGGGGGCGAACCAGTCGGGCAAGGCGGCGATCGCGGCCTGGCGGGACTGGATCATCCCGGCGCTGGTGGCGGGCGCGCCGGTCTCGCTCTGGCCGTTCGAGGGCGGGCTGCATGCGTTGCTGGCGCCCGGCCGCGCCGTGCTGGCCGAGGTCTATCCGGCCGAGGCGCTGCGGCAGGTCGGCTTGCGGATGCCGGGCAGCAAGCGCGATGCGGCGGCGCGGCGCGCGCTGGGGCCGGCGTTGCGCGATGCGATGGCGCGGCTGTCGGTGCAGGCAACGCCGGCGTTGCAGGCCGCGGTGGCGGATGGCTTCGGCGCCGATGCGGCCGGAGAGGACCGGCTGGATTGCGTGCTGGGCCTGCTCTGCCTGGTGGCCGTGCTGGACGGCGTGCGGCCGGACCACGTGCCTTCGGACCCCTGGATCCGCCGCTGGGAGGGCTGGGTCCTGGGCCAGGCCGAATAGCGAGCGGCGCAAACCCGGGGTCCAGGGGCCTTTCGGCCCTTGGCCGGGAGGGTGCGGGAGGGGCGGAGCCCCTCCTGCGGAAAGGACCGGGTGCGGGATAGGCAGCCCGCCATCACTCCGCCGCCGCCGGCTTCGGCGCCAGTGTCGGCACCGCCGGCATGGACTTCGCGCAGGCCACCAGCCCCGCCGCGACCAGCGCATAGGCCGCCGCGATGGTCGGCGAGACGGCGAAGCCCACCGCTTCCCCGTGCATGAAGCCGAAGAAGGTCAGCGCCGCGCCGGCCAGCGCGAAGCCCGCGGCCTTCATGAATTCCCGCTCGATGATGAAGAC
>JAIYDD010000044.1 GCA_027487675.1 Acetobacteraceae bacterium
ATCTGGGCCAGCGGACATGTGCCGCATCAACAGGCCGGACACATGACCGCAGTCGCACCGGGACGCACGCTCTCAACAAAGCATCTTGCATCCGGGGGGCCGTCCACACATGGAACCCCCTTATTTGCTTGTTCTTTCTACTGACACCGGTCCAGGGCGGCAGCCCTGGTGGTGGGGGGGAGTCGAACGCCGAGGGCGTTCGACCGGGGAGGCAACGCCTCCACCCGGGCCACCTCGCGGACCCTTCGGCGATAAGTCAGCGCCTATGGGCCGCTGCCCCTTGGCGGGGGTCGGACGCACGGCGTCCGAGGGGCGGAGCTCCGGCCGGAGCGCGAGGCAGAGCCTCGCACCGTCCCACCACCCGGCGCAGTGACCGAAAAGGGCGTGACGTCCCGCGAATGCGGCCCGGCGCTACCCCAGCGCCCGCCAGCCGATGTCCCGCCGGCAGAACCCGCCCGGCCAGTCCACCGCATCCACCGCCGCATAGGCCGCATCCCGCGCCGCGAGCAGCGTCGGCCCGGTCGCGGCCACCGACAGCACCCGCCCGCCGGCGGCCACCAGCGCGCCGTCCTCCCGCCGCGCCGTGCCGGCGTGGAAGAGCTGAGCGTGAGGCACCGCGGCCGCTGCTTCCAGCCCCTGGATCACGCTGCCCTTGCGGGGGGCGGCGGGGTAGCCCTCGGCCGCCATCACCACCACCAGGCTCGACAGCTTCTCCCAGCGCAGGTCGAAGCGCGCCAGTTCGCCGTCGCAGGCGGCCAGCAGCGCCGGGAGCAGGTCGGAGCGCAGGCGCAGCATCAGCGCCTGGCATTCCGGATCGCCGAAGCGGACGTTGAACTCGATCAGCTTCGGCCCCGCCGCGGTCAGCATCAGCCCGGCGAACAGCACGCCCCGGAAGGGGGTGCCACGCGCCGCCATCTCGGCCAGCGTCGGGCGGATGATGCGCGCCATCACCTCGCCCTGGATCGCGTCGGTGAAGGCGGGCGGCGGGGAAAAGGCGCCCATGCCGCCGGTGTTGGGGCCGGTGTCGCCCTCGCCCACCCGCTTGTGGTCCTGCGCGGCACCGAGCGGCAGGGCGGTGGTGCCGTCGCAGAGGGCGAAGAAGGACACTTCCTCCCCCACCAGGCATTCCTCGATCACCACGGAGGCGCCGGCGGCGCCGTGCACGCGGGCCTCCATGATCTCGGCGATGGCGGCCTCGGCCTCCGCCACCGTCTGCGCCACCACCACGCCCTTGCCGGCGGCCAGCCCATCGGCCTTCACCACGATGGGCGCGCCTTGCGCGTGGATGTAGGCGCGCGCGGCATCGGCATCCTCGAACCGCGCCCAGGCGGCGGTCGGCACGAAGGCGGCGTCCGCCACCTGCTTGCAGAAGGCCTTGCTGCCCTCGAGCCGCGCCGCCTCGGCCGAGGGGCCGATGCAGCGTATGCCGGCCGCGGCGCAGGCATCCGCCAGGCCGAGCGTCAGCGGCGCCTCCGGCCCGGGGACCACCAGCTCCACCGATTCGCGGCGGGCGAACTCCACCAGGGCCGGGATGTCCTCCGCGCCGATCGGCACGCAATCGGCGACCTCCGCGATGCCCGGGTTGCCCGGCGCGCACCACAGCTTCGTCAGCAGCGGCGATCCCGCCAGCGCCCAGCACAGCGCATGCTCGCGCCCGCCGCCGCCCACCACCAGGACCCGCATCGCCGCACCCCCCGGATCACGACCCCGATCGGGCCGGTTCCGCGCGGGCCGCGTCTAGCATAGGGTCCGGCCATGGACACCTCGCCGCCCGGCCCGTCCGCCAACGTGCCGGAATTCAGCGTCGCCGACCTGTCGGGCGCCATCCGCCGCGCGCTGGAAGGCGCCTTCGGCCGGGTGCGGGTGCGCGGCGAGATCACGGAGTGCAAGCGCCATTCCTCCGGCCATGTCTACCTCTCCCTGAAGGACCAGCAGGCGAAGCTGGAGGCGGTGATCTGGCGCACCGCCGTCCCGCGCCTGTCCGTGCAGCCCGAGAACGGCGTGGAGGTCATCGCCACCGGCCGGGTGACGACCTATGCCGACCGGTCGAAATACCAGCTGGTGATCGACCGGCTGGAATATGCCGGGGAAGGCGCGCTGCTCGCACGGATCGAGAAGCTGCGCCTGAAGCTGGCGGGCGAGGGCCTGTTCGACCAGGACCGCAAGCGCCCCCTGCCGATGCTGCCCGCCATCATCGGCGTGGTCACCAGCGAGGGCGGCGCGGTGATCCAGGACATCCGCACCACCCTCGCGCGCCGCTTCCCGCGCCGGATCATCCTCTGGCCCGTCCCCGTGCAGGGTGCGGGCGCCGCGGAGCGCATCGCCGCGGCCATAGCGGGCTTCGGCGCGCTGCGCCCGGATGGCGCGGTCCCCCGCCCGGATGTGCTGATTGTCGCCCGCGGCGGCGGCAGCCTGGAAGACCTGATGCCCTTCAACGAGGAGGTGGTGGTCCGCGCCGCCGCGTCCTGCCCCATCCCGCTGATCAGCGCCGTCGGGCACGAGACGGACACCACGCTGATCGACTTCGCCGCCGACCGCCGCGCCCCCACGCCGACCGCCGCCGCCGAAATGGCCGTCCCCGCGCGGGCCGACCTGCTGTCGGACCTGGCGCAGACCGAGGCCCGGCTGCGGGGTGCGGCTACCCGCCAGCTGCGCGCGGCCGAAACCGCGCTGCTGCGCCTCGAACGCCGCCTGCCCGACATCCCGGCGCGCGTGATGGACCTCCGCCGCCGCCTGGACGAGGCCGACGAATCGCTGCCCCAGGCGCTGCACGCCTTCCTGGCCCGCAAGCGCCAGGCGCTGGCGCCGCTGGTCGTGCCGCATCCCCGCGCCGCCATCCTGGCGCGGCGCAACACGCTGGCGCTGCTGGAGAACCGCCAGGCGGCGGCCTTCGCCCGCGCCGCCCAGCGCGCCCGCGGCGCCCGCGCGCTGCAGGCCTTCTCGGCGGCGCCCGTGCAGGGCCTGCTGCGGGAGAAGCGCGCGGCGCTGGACGGGCTGGCGGCGCGGCTCGACAGCGCGTCCTTCCAGTCCGTGCTCGCCCGCGGCTTCGCCCTGGTGCGCGACGAGCAGGGCGAGCCGCTGACCCGCGCCGCCGACGTCGCGCCCGGCGCCCCGCTCTCCATCGCCTTCGCCGACGGCAGCGTCGCCGCGGTGGCGGAGGGCGAGGCGCCGAAGCGGGCCAAGCCCCGCCGCGCGGCGGCGCCCCCGCAGGGGTCGCTGCTGTGACCGGCGCCGAGGCGCCGCCGCGGGCCGGACAACGCTCTGACCGCCGTCGCGCCGCGGTGCGGGGCCGTGCCTGGTCAGCGCAGCGGCGCGGCACGGCGGCGGCCGTCCGCGCCTCCGCCTCGGGATCGCCCGCATGATCGCCCGCCGCGCGCTGCTCGCCGCCCCCGCCCTGCTGCTGGCGCGTCCCGCGGCCGCGCTCGACTGGCGCGGCGATCCCGCGCAGGGCGCGCTGCTGGTCGGCCGCGCGCCGCCGGGCACGCGGCTGGCGCTGGATGGCCGCGCCGTCCGCGTCAGCGCGGAGGGGCTCTTCGCCTTCGGCTTCGGGCGCGACCATGCGCCCGGCGCCACGCTCGCCGTCACCCATCCCGGCGGCCGCGCCGAGACGCGCGCCATCGCCGTGCGCAAGCGCGAGTGGGACGTGCAGCACATCACCGGCCTGCCCCCCGCGCAGGTCACCCCGGACGAGCAGGCGTTGCGCCGCATCGCGGCGGAGCGCGAGCGGCTGGGCCAGGCGCGCGCCGAGGACACCGCGGCCACCCATTTCGCCGAGCCGCTGGCCTGGCCCGCGCGCGGGCGCATCAGCGGCATCTTCGGCAGCCAGCGCGTGCTGAACGGCCAGCCGCGGCAGCCGCATTACGGGCTGGACGTGGCGGGGCCCGTCGGCACGCCGGTCGCCGCGGCACTCGCCGGGCGCGTCACGCTCTCGGCCGATTTCTTCTTCTTCGGCCAGCTGCTGGTGATCGACCACGGGCATGGGGTGAACACGCTCTATGCCCATCTGTCGGAACGCCTGGTCGCGGAAGGCGAGCCGGTGGCGCGCGGCCAGCCGATCGCGCGGATGGGGGCCACGGGCCGCGTCACCGGGCCGCACCTGCATTTCTCGCTGTCCTGGTACCAGGTCTGGCTCGACCCGCAGCCGCTGCTGGCGGGCTGAGCCGCGGCGCACGGCAGGAAACACCAGGCCGCCGCCCCGCGTTGCCGGGCGGGCGCCATCGGGAGGAGACGGACACCACATGGCCGAGACCGGCTTCGCCACCTATCCCAGCCTGAAGGGCCGCGCGGTGCTCGTCACCGGCGGCGCCTCCGGCATCGGCGCGGAGATCGTCGCGCAGTTCGCCGCTCAGGGGTCGCGCATCGCCTTCCTGGATTTCGACGCGGCGAACGGCGCCCGGGTGGCCGCCGCGACCGGCGCGCTGTTCATCCCCTGCGACCTGCGCGACATCGCGGCCCTGCGGCACGCGGTGGCCGAGGCGGCGGCGCGGCTCGGCCCGGTCGAGGCGCTGGTCAACAACGCCGCCCGCGACGACCGCCACGGGCTGGAAACCGTGGAGCCCGACTACTGGGACGAGCGGATGGCGACCAACCTGCGGCACATGTTCTTCTGCGCCCAGGCGGTGGCGCCCGGCATGCGCGCCGCCGGGGCCGGCAGCATCGTCAACATGGGCAGCGTCAGCTGGATGGGCGCGCAGGGCGGCATGCCGGCCTACACGGCCGCGAAATCCGCGGTGCGCGGGCTGACGCGCGGCCTGGCGCGGGACCTCGGCCCCGACGGCATCCGGGTGAACGAGGTGGTGCCGGGCTGGGTCTTCACCGAACGCCAGGAACAGCTCTGGGCGACGCCGGAGGCGGTGGCGAAGCACATGGACAGGCAGTGCCTCAAGCGGAAGGTGATGCCGCCCGACATCGCGCGGATGGTGCTGTGGCTCTGCGCCGACGACAGCGCGATGGTCACCGCGCAGTATTTCGTGGTGGATGGCGGGGGCGTGTAGCCCCCGACCGGGGCGGGACGGCGGGCGGGGCGCCGCCGGTGGCGGGATCGCGCGGCCGGCTGCATCCAGGGCGCCGCCCGGCGCGTAGCGTCGGCATGACCGGCTTGCATCCGAGCGCAGGCCGCGCATGCTGAACCGCATGCCGGCCCCCCGCGACACCGAAGCGCTGCTCGCCGCCGTCGCGCGCGGCGACCGCGCGGCGCTGCGCGCGGTCTATGAGCGGGAGGCGGCGCGGCTGTTCGGCATCGCCAATGCCATCCTGCGCGACCGCGACGCGGCCGGCGATGCAGTGCAGGACGGCTTCGTGCGGATCGCCCGCCGCGCCGGGCAGTTCGACCCCTCCCGCGGCCCTGCCGGCGCCTGGCTGGCCGCCATCATCCGCCACGCCGCGCTCGACATCGCGCGTGCCCGGGGGCGGGAGATGCCGAGCGACGATCCCGGCCTCGGCGACCAGGCCGTGGCGCCGGAGGCGCTGGAGCGGCTGGCGGGCGCGGAGGAGTCGCGGCGGCTGCACGACTGCCTCGCGACGCTCGAGGAGAAGAACCGGCAGGGCATTCTGCTCGCCTTCGTGCATGGGCTGAGCCATGCGCAGGTGGCCGCCCGGCTCGACCAGCCGCTCGGCACGGTCAAGGCCTGGATCCGTCGCGGCCTGCTGCGGCTGCGGGAGTGCCTGGCATGATCCCGACCGACCCCGAGGCGCGGGACGCGCTGGCCGGCGAATACGTGCTCGGCACGCTGGAGGCGCGGGAAGCGGCGGAGGTGGCGCGCGCCCTGCCGCGCGACCCCGCGCTGGCCGAGGCGGTGGCGCGATGGGAGGCACGGCTGGCGCCGCTCACGGCGATTGCGGCGGGGGAGGCGCCGCCGCCGGACCTCTGGGGGCGGATCGAGGCGGCGCTCGACCCGCCGGCGCCCAGGCGCGCGCGACCCGCGTGGCGGTGGCTCGGCGATCCCTGGCGGATCGGCGCGCTGGGGGCCGGGACGGTCGCGGCGGGGCTGGCGGCGCTGCTGCTGCTGCGCCCGGCGCCGGCGCCGCAGCTGATGACGGTGCTGCTGACCGACCGCGACGCGCCGGCCTGGCTGGTGCAGGCGGATGCGCAGGCGATCCGGCTGGCGTCCCTCAACACCCGCGCGCCGCCGCCGGACCGGGTGCTGGAGCTGTGGGCGCTGCCGCAGGGCGCCACGGCGCCGACCTCGCTCGGGCTGATCCCGGCGGATGGGCGGATCACGGTGCGGCCCGCGACGATCCGGCCGCAGCCGGGGATGCTGATCGAGATCACGCTGGAACCGCCGGGTGGCTCCCCG
Source organism: Acetobacteraceae bacterium (assembly GCA_027487675.1). Lineage (GTDB taxonomy): Bacteria > Pseudomonadota > Alphaproteobacteria > Acetobacterales > Acetobacteraceae > Falsiroseomonas. Next base: position 6,297 of record JAIYDD010000044.1, read on the forward strand.
ATCGGGCGGCCGACGGGGCCGATCCAGTTCATCGGGCGGCTGGCGCCGGCTGTCGGCGGGTAGAAGAGGGGGGAGGCTTTGCTTCCCCCGGACCCCCACCACCAGGCCCGAACCGGGCCTGGACCGTCGCCGATTGGCGCCGGCCCAGCCGATGGGGGTCCAGGGGCCCTCGGCCCTGCACCGGGGGTTGGCGCGGGTACGGGGGGTGCGGAGCACCTTCCGGACAGATGGCGAAACATTCACGATCGCCTCCGCATCCAACCCACCCCCTTCCTCCGTAGCGCCCATGTCGGGTCCGCAGCCGGACCCGCGAAGCGAACGGAGAGACCACCCATGATCCGCCCCATCCTCGCCCTCGCCGCCGGCCTCGCCCTGACCGGCGGCGCCGAGGCCGCGACGCTGCTCGGCCTGACCGCCGACAACAGCCTGGTCCGCATCGACACCGAGACGCGGCGCGCCGCCGCCCCCATCCGCGTCACCGGCACCGACGGAAGGCTGCTCGGCATCGACCAGCGCCCGCAGGATGGCCGCATCTACGGCGTGACGGAGCGCGGCCAGATCGTCACCATCGACCCGGCGACCGGCGCCGCCACCCAGGTCTCCCGCCTCAACACCCCCTTCGAGAGCGGCGGCCGCGCCGTCGTGGATTTCAACCCGGTCGCCAACCGGCTGCGCCTGATGGGCATGTCCGGCCAGAACCTGCGCGTGAACGTGGACACCGGCGAGGCGGTGCGCGACGGCGCGCTGAAGTACCAGGCCGGCACGCCGCTGGCCGAGACCACGCCGCGCATCGTCGCCGGCGCCTACACCAACAGCATGGCGGGCGCGACGGCGACCGCGCTCTACACCATCGACACGCTGGTGGGCGCGCTCAACCTGCAGGCGCCGCCGAATGACGGGGTGCAGCAGCCGAAGGGGATGCTCGGGACGGGCGTGCCGGCGGGCGTCGCCTTCGACATCCTGGCCGAGGGCAACCGCGGCTTCGTGCTGGCCGGCGGCACGCTGCACATGGTGAACCTCGAGACCGGCGCGCTCGCCGCCGCCGGCGCCGTGCAGGGCCTGCCGCCGAGCGAGGTGATCGACATCACCGCGATGCGCTGACGCGCGGACCGCGCGATCGGCCGACGGCCCGGACCAGGGGTCCGGGCCGCGCGCCACGGGAACGCCGCGGCGGGGCCCTTCCCCAACTGCCCCCAGCCTGCCGCGGCGCCAGCCGTCGCCGTCCCTGCACCCCGGGGGCGGCGACGGCGCCTTCGTCTCCGTCAGGGCGCCAGCGCGACCTCGGTGCGCTCGGCCGTGATGCGGGCGAGCTGCCGCGCCAGGTCGCGGCGGGCGGCATGGAAGCCCGCCAGCGCCTCCCCGCGCAGGCGCTCGCCGGCCGGCAGGGCGACCCGGGCGGGGTCCGCGGCACGGCCGGCGAGGCGGATCTCGAAATGCAGGTGCGGTCCGGTGGCCATCCCGCTGGAGCCCACCTGGCCGATCACGTCGCCCTGCCGCACCCGCTCCCCCGGCGCGATGCCGGCGGTGATGCGGGAGAGGTGCGCATAGACGGTCTCGGTCCCGCCGGCATGGCGCAGGCGGACCGTGCGGCCATAGCCGCGCTCCATGCGCGCCGCGGCGACCACGCCATCGGCCGCGGCGAAGACCGGCGTGCCGGCGGGGGCGGCGAAGTCCACCCCGGCATGGTGGCGGCTGAAGCCGAGCACGGGATGGCGGCGCATGCCGAAGCCGGAACTGACCCGGGCGCCATCCAGCGGGGTGCGCAGGAAGCCGCCGGCCAGCGGGCGGCCATCGGGGTGGTACCAGGCGGCTTCGCCATCCTCGTCCTCGTGGTGCCAGAGCTCGACCGGCCGGCCGGAGAGGTGCAGCACCACCGCGCGGATGCGGCCATGGCCGAGCAGGGCGCCATCCGCGGCGCGCAGCCGCTCGAAGGCCACGGCGATGTGATCGCCCGGCTGGATGTCGCGCTGGAAGTCGACCTCGTGGGAAAGGGCGCGGATCAGCTCGTGCACCAGCGGCGCGGGCAGGCCGGCACGGGTGAGGCTGGGGAAGACGCCGCCATCGATCGACGCCTCGATCCGGGCCAGGTGCGGGCGGCCTTCGAGGCGCTGGCGCTCGACCTGCCAGCCATCCCCGGCCGGTTCCAGCACCAGCGTGTCGCCGGGGGCGAGGGCGATCTCCAGGCGAAGGAGGGCGTTGTCGTCCCCAGGGTCCAGGCGCAGGCCGATCTCCTGGCCGATGGCGAGCCGGCGGGGCGGGAAATGCGGGGCGAGCGCCGCGATGGCGGATTGCGCCTGGGCGGCGGGGATGCCCGCGGCGCCAAGCAGGCCGGCGAGGGTGTCGCCGCGCCGCACCTGCACCATGCGCTCGGCCGCCGGCGTCGCGGTTGCCGCGGCGATCCCGGGCGGGGCGGCGACCAGGGCGGCGACCAGGGCGGCGAGAAGGCAGCGGGCGAGGCGGGGCGACTTCGGCATGCTTGGCGCGGTCCTTGCGGCGGGGCGCGGACCCTCGGGGGGGAAGCAAGCAAAGTCAACGGCTTGACTGGTTCGCTCGGGTGACGGTCTCAGGCTCTGTCAATGTGCGTGGGAGGGATGGCTGCCATGCCACTGTCATGAAGCCATCGCGTTGACTCCCCCCGGGGCCGGGCATAAAAGCCCGCCCACCGACGGACCACGCGGTCCTGACGTGAAGCCGGACGCGGCGGGGCTTGTAGACGGCGGTGCGAACCGCTACATGCACGCTCCGCCTTTGAAGGCGGATCCCCCATCACCGCTGCGGTGGTGCCCTTGGCTGGTCAGACCCTGATCGGGTCGCCGGCCTGGGACGGTGGGGTGCTCATTCAATTTGTGCATCTGTTGAGGGAAGAGGATAGGGCTACCTATCTTAGCTGTGATCTGTGCTGCTGTGTCCTGTGAGGGGTGTGGTGGTGTGGTGATCGGTGGGAAGGGTGGCTGGATGGTTATG
>JAIYDD010000075.1 GCA_027487675.1 Acetobacteraceae bacterium
ACGCCATCCACCGCGACGGCGTATTGCGCATCGCCGGCCCAGGCATCCTGCGACAGGCGCAGCACCAGCGTGTCGGGGCCGGTGCCGGCCGCCAGCGTCGCCGGCGCGCGCGGGGCGGGGGGCGTGGGGGGCGTCACGGGCGTGGTCGGCGTGGTCGGCGTCGTCGGCGTGGTCGGCGTCGTCGGCGCCGTCGTCACCGTCTCGCCGATCCGCAGCCCCTCCGCCCGCACCCAGATCGGCAGGCCCTGGTCGTCATGGACCGCGTTGCCGCGCCCGGTGCCGTCGGCGCCCGCCAGGCGCCCATAGCCCTTGCCGTAGTAGAGCGTGCCGCCCGAGGGCAGCGCGCCCGAGAACTCGATGCGCAGCGTGTCGCCATCCACCACCGAGACGGCGCTGCCCGTCACCGTCCCGCCCGCGCCCTGCACCGACCAGCCGACGCCGCGCGCCGCATCCGGATCGAGCGCCGCGAAGCCGCCGGCGCCGTCATGCGCCACGTCCACCAGCAGCACGTTGCCGCCCGTGGGCGTCGCGCGCACCACCTGCGGCCCCTGGTCGGCGATGTTGCCGCCCGCCTGCGCCACCGGAGAGCCGGGCTTCGCATAGGGCGCGAATTCCTCCGCGATGGCGCGCGCGGCGCGCATCGCGGTCTGCATGCCGTCCTCGGCATCCATGTGCGACCCGCCATATTCGCGCGTCGCCTCGTTGCCGTCGTAGTTGTCGTTGTCGATGTCGGTGTCGAGCGTGCGCGCGCCGATGCGGGCGTTGAAGGACGCATCGGCCGCCAGCCGCTCCATCCCCTGGCGGATCGCGTCATGGCCCTGCGGCGAGCCCCAATAGGGCATGGCGGAGACGAAGACATAAGGCGTGGTCTCCGCCCCCTGCCCCAGCGCGCCACGCAGTTGCTGCGCGTCGTAGCGCACGGCGGAGACCCATTGTTCCTCGGTCAGGCCGGCGTTGCGCGTGTCGGATTCGCTGTGGAACCACAAGACCGCCGTGGGGTCGTCCTTGCGGGCCGCGGGAAGGCCGTTGACCCTGTTCAGCAACGCCTGTTCCTGCGACCCGGTCGTCCAGCCCTGCCGCCAGTCGCCGCCCACCGGGCGCAGCCATTCGCCGATCAGCGCGGTGCCGCTATGCGCCGTGGCGCTGCCGGCATCGTAGCGCTCATAGACGAGGTTCACCCGGTCGGCGGTGCCGTCGAAGCCCAGCAGGCGCTGCACCTCCCGCACCAGGGCGCCGCTGCCGGCCCAGCCATTGCTCTCCATCATCAGGATCGCGTTGGACTGGCCGCGGACGAGAAGGTTCAGTTCCATGCGGGGCTCCCGGGCCGGATGGCGGGGGCGCCGCTGGGGTGCGGCGCCGGGCCGCGCCCCGATCACGAAAGCGGGAGCGGCCCGGGCTCGCGTCTAAGTGTATACGTCGGACTGCTCAAGTCACGGAATCACTCATCGGTTGCAGATGTCGCCCCCAAATCGCGCAAACGCGACGCCGCCGCGTCCAGCGCCAGCACCGGCACGTGCAGCCAGGCGGCGCGCGATCCGGCCTCGGCCAGCACCTGCGACGCCGCCTCCTCGATGCGGAACAGGTCGAGCGCCACGGCCGCGCCCGGCGGCAGGGGCCCCGCCTCGGCCTCCCAGGCGGCACGGTAGGCCGAGAGGAACGCCTCCTCCGCCGCCGCGCGCCAGGCGGCGATCAGCGCGGTGCGGCGCGGGGTGGGGGCGGCGGTCGCGGTGCCGCTCTCCTCCGTCGCGGCGGCGACCGCCGCGGCGCGGTCCAGGCTGTGCAGCAGCGCCGCGACGTCCTGCCAGGGGCTGCCCTTGGCGCGGCGCTCGGCCGGCGGCGCGGCGGCGTCGCCCTCGAAATCCAGCAGCTGCGCATCGCCGATCGCCACCAGCACCTGGCCGAGATGCAGGTCGCCATGCAGCCGGGTGGCCAGCATCCCGGCGGGGTCGGGCGCCAGCGCGCGCACCGCCCCGGGCAGGACCGACCGCGCGGCGAGCAGCCGGGCCGCCGCCTCCGCCCCCGGCCCATCGGGCAGCATGCCGGGGCGGGCGAGCAGGCGGAGCGCCGCCTCCACCCGGGCCGCCGCCGCCGCCGCCCACCCCCCTGCCATGGCACCGTCCACCGCCTGGGGGGCGAAGGCCGGGTCGTCGGTGGGGCGGGCCAGCAGCAGGTGCAGCTCCGCCAGGCGCCGCCCCATGGCCTCGGCCAGCGGGCGATAGCCGGCCAGCGCGTCGCCGGTTTCCGGCTCGGCTTCCGTCAGCGCCGCCTCGTCCACCGTGCGGGCCAGCCAGTCCAGGGTCCAGGCCCAGGCATCGCCCTGGTTGCGGGCGAAGGCGCGCAGCAGCGCCACGGTGCAGGGCAGCCCGTCGGGCCCGATCCGCTGCACCTCCCCCAGCAGGGCGGGCGTGCCGCCATAGCCGATGGCCGAGAGGTGCCGCGCCATTTCCGCTTCCGGATGCGGCCCGGGCAGCACGCGGCGGAACAGCTTCAGGGCCACCGCCTCGCCGATGATCAGCGAGGTGTTGGCCTGGTCGCCGCCCAGCCGCCGCACCTCCGGCGCCTCGCCCAGCTCGAGCGCCGCCAGCGCCGGGGAGCCGATGCAGCGCAGCTCGCCCTCCGCCAGGGGCAGCACCGTGCCGGCGCGGCAGGCGGCCAGCACGCCGCGCGGGAAGGCATCCGTCGCCGTCGCATCGGTCAGCAGCCCGACGCGGCGGCCCTGGCGCAGCCGGGCGAGCGCCAGCTGGCCGGGCAGGCGCGCGGCGTCCTCCTCCTCCGCGCGGGCCAGCGGCAGGGCCCAGCGGGCGGGCGCGCCATCCGGGCCGGGGGCTTCCACCTCCGCCAGCAGGATCTCGCCGGCCTGGCCCAGCGACGCCAGCGGCACCAGCCGTGCCCCCTGCGCGTCGCCCGCGAACCAGCGCCGGCGCGGCAGCCAGGCGGGCAGGATCTCCCGCGCAATCACCGCCTGCGCCTCCGCCCCCAGCCAGTCGGCGCCGGCGCGGGCGACGAAGGTGCGCAGCTCCGGCAGCGGTTCCGGCGGCGGCTCGTGCCAGGCGGGTAGCGCGGCGCCTTCGGCCAGCACGAACCAGTGGAAGCCATAGGGCGGCAGGGTCAGCAGGTAGGGCAGCGTGCCGATCGGCGGGAAGGGCGTGCCGCCCAGCATCTCCACCGGCACGCGGCCGGCCAGCGCGGAGAGATCCAGCTCCACCGCCTGCGCGGAGCGCGAGAGGTTGAAGACGCAGAGCACGACGTCTGATTCATGCTCCCGCAGATAGGCCAGCACCTTGCGGTTGCCCGGGTAGAGCAGCCGCATCGCGCCGCGGCCGAAGGCCCGGCTGCGCTTGCGGGTGGCCAGCATCCGCCGCGTCCAGTTCAGCAGGCTGTGCGGGTCCTTGAGCTGGCTTTCGACATTCACCGCCTGGAAGCCGTAGAGCGCATCCTGGATCGGCGGCAGCACCAGCGCAGCCGGATCGGCGCGCGAGAAGCCGCCATTGCGGTCGGGCGACCACTGCATCGGCGTGCGCACGCCGTCGCGGTCCCGCAGATAGACGTTGTCGCCCATGCCGATCTCGTCGCCGTAGTAGATCACCGGCGTGCCGGGCATCGACAGCAGCAGGCCGTTCAGCAGCTCGATCCGCCGCCGGTCGCGTTCCATCAGCGGCGCCAGGCGGCGCCGTATGCCGAGGTTGATGCGCGCGCGCTTGTCGGCGGCGTAGATGTTCCACAGCGCGTCGCGTTCGCGGTCGGTGACCATCTCGAGCGTCAGCTCGTCGTGGTTGCGCAGGAAGATCGCCCATTGGCAGCCCTCGGGGATGTCGGGCGTCTGGCGCAATATGTCGGTGACCGGGAAGCGGTCCTCCTGCGCGACCGCCATGTACATCCGCGGCATCAGCGGGAAGTGGAAGCACATGTGGCATTCGTCGCCGGCGCCGAAATACTGCTGCACGTCCTCGGGCCACATGTTGGCCTCGGCCAGCAGCATGCGGCCCGGGTAGCGGCGGTCCAGCTCCGTGCGGATGCGCTTCAGGATGGCATGCGTCTCGGGCAGGTTCTCGTTGCCGGTGCCCTCGCGTTCCACCAGGTAGGGCACGGCATCGAGGCGCAGCGCGTCCACCCCCATGTCGAGCCAGAAGCGCATCACCCGCAGCACGGCGGCGATGACCCGGGGGTTGTCGAAGTTGAGGTCCGGCTGGTGGCTGTAGAAGCGGTGCCAGTAATAGGCCTTGGCCACCGGGTCCCAGGACCAGTTCGACACCTCCGTGTCGCAGAAGATGATGCGCGTGCCGGCGTATTTGCGGTCGTCGTCGGACCAGACATAGACGTCGCGCTCGCGCGATCCGGGCGGCGCGCGGCGGGCGCGCTGGAACCAGGGATGGTCGCTGCTGGTGTGGTTGACGACGAGTTCCGTGATCACCTTCAGCCCGCGCGCATGCGCCTCATGCACGAAGCGGCGGAAATCGGCGAGCTTGCCGTAGTCCGGGTTCACCCCGGTGTAGTCGCTGATGTCGTAGCCGTCGTCCTTCAGCGGCGAGGGATAGAAGGGCAGCAGCCACACCGCATCGACGCCGAGCCCCGCGACATGGTCCAGCCGCTGGATCAGCCCGGCGAAGTCGCCGATGCCGTCATCGTTGAAATCCATGAAGGATTTCGGGTGCAGCTGGTAGATGACCGCATCGCGCCACCACAGCGCCTCGCGCCCCGCCCGGTCCTGGTCCCGCCGCCGCGCCATGCCCTCTCCCCCTGATCCAGCCGGCCGCAACGCGGCACGCCAGCGTTGGTTCCGGACCGGGACGGCACGACCTTCGGTTGCGGCTGGCGCTGGCGCCCTGGCTTGACCGGCGCGGGGGCGGCACGCAGCCTGCCGCCCGACGATGCCACGCCCGGATGCGATGCCAGAGCCCAAGCCGCGCCCCGTCCGGGCGCTGTTCATCCACCAGAATTTCCCCGGCCAATGGGCGCACCTGGCGCCCGCGCTCGCGCAGCGCCCGGGCGCCGAGGTCTGGGCGCTGGGCGAGAAGGAAGGCTATGCCGCGCCCGGCGTGCGCTACGTGGCCTATGGCGCGCCGGACGGGCCGGGCGCGCAGACGCATCGCTACATCCGCGGCCTGGAGGGCGCGATCCGCCGCGGCCAGAAGCTGGCCAACCGCCTGGTGCAGCTGCGCGACCGCGAAGGGCTGAGCCCCGATCTCATCGTCTGCCACCCCGGCTGGGGCGAGGGGCTGTTCCTGAAGGACGTGTTTCCGCGCGCGCGCTGCGTCTACTACTGGGAGTTCTACTACAACGCGCACGGCCAGGACCTGGGCTTCGACCCCGCGCAGCCGGTCGGGCTGGACGAGGCGGCACGCGTCCGCGTGATGAACGCGACGCAGCTGCTGTCGCTGCAGGCGGCCGATTGGGGCATCAGCCCGACGCGCTGGCAATGGAGCCGCTACCCGGACTGGGCGCGGGCGCGCATCAGCGTGCTGCACGAAGGCGTGGACACCGCGCGCTGCGCGCCGCGCGCCGGCGCCGTCTTCCGCACGCCGCAGGGCCGCGAATTCCGCAAGGGCGATCCCGTGATCTCCTTCGTCGGGCGGCACCTGGAGCCCTATCGCGGCTTCCCGTCCTTCCTGCGCGCGCTGGCGATCATGCAGCGCGCGCGGCCGGACCTGCAGGCGGTGGTGGTGGGCGCGGACGGCGTCTCCTACGGCAAGAAGCCCGAAGGGGCCGCGCATTGGCGGGAGAAGATGCTGGCGGAGCTGGACGGGCAGCTCGACCTCTCGCGCATCCACTTCACCGGCCGCGTCGCGCATGACGCGCTGCACGAGCTGTTCCGCGTCACCGCCGCGCATGTCTACCTGACCTATCCCTTCGTGCTGTCCTGGTCGATGATCGAGGCGATGGCCTGCGGCGCCGTCATCGTCGGCTCCGACACGCCGCCGGTGGCGGAGGCGATCGCGCATGGCCGCACCGGGCTGCTGGTGCCCTTCTTCGACCCCGAGGCCATCGCGCGCACGACGCTCTCCGTGCTGGCCGACCCGGCGGCGCATGCGCCGATCGGCGCCGCCGCGCGCGCCAGCGCCATCGCGCGCTACGACCTGGCGACCGTCTGCCTGCCGCGGCAGCTCGCGCTGCTGGACCGCATCCTGGCGGGCCAGGCGCCGAAGCCCGGCTCGTGGGATGGATGAAGGCGGGCGACAAAGCGCGACGGCGATGCAGGGTGGAGTTTGCGTTGCGCTGCCTCGCGCGCTGCGTTATGCGCGCTGCATCGGGGATCCGGAGCCAGGATGCCGAACGATCTCTCAAGACCCGCGCGATTGGTGAACGAAACCTCGCTCGTCGACGCGCCGGCGCGGCGCTGCGGCAACATCGAGGCCTGGGGCGTCGGCCTGGACGGGCCGCTGCTGCTGTCCGCGCGCCGCTTCGCCGATGCGCGCGGCGCCTTCGTCGAGACCTACAGCCGCCGCGACTTCGCCGGCATCGGGATCGAGGAGGATTTCGTCCAGGACAACCAGTCGCTGTCGCGCGCCGTGGGCACGGTGCGCGGGCTGCATTTCCAGCTGCCGCCCAGCGCCCAGGCCAAGCTGATCCGCGTGCTGCGCGGCCGCATCCTGGACGTGGTGGTGGACCTGCGCCGCGGCTCGGCCAGCTTCGGCCGCGCCGCGCTGGCCGAGCTGTCGGCGGAGAACGGGCTGATGTTCTACGTCCCCGCCGGCTTCGCGCATGGCTTCGTGACGCGCGAGCCGGACACGGAAGTCGCCTACAAGGCCAGCGCCTTCTACGACCCCGCCGCCGATCGCGGGCTGGCCTGGGACGACCCGGCGCTCGGCATCGACTGGGGCGTCGATCCGGCCGCGGCCACGCTGTCGGACAAGGACCGGCGCTGGCCCGGCCTCGCCGCGCTGGGCCGCGTGTTCTGACCATGCGCGTGCTGGTCGCGGGGCGGCAGGGCCAGCTGGCGCAGGCGCTGTGCGCCCGGCTGCCGCGCGACGGGCATGCGGTGGTGGCGCTGGGCCGGCCCGAGCTCGACATCGCCGATGCCGACGGCGTCGCGCGCGCCCTGGACGCGGCGCGGCCGGACCTCGTCGTCAACGCCGCCGCCTACACCGCCGTCGACCGCGCGGAGGACGAGCCGGAGGCCGCCTTCGCCGTCAACCGCGACGGCGCCGCGAACCTCGCCCGCGCCGCGGCCGCCGCCGGCGTGCCGCTGCTGCATCTCTCCACCGACTATGTCTTCGACGGGCTGAAGGGCGCGCCCTATGTCGAGACGGATGCGCCGAACCCGCTCGGCATCTACGGCCGCAGCAAGGCGGCAGGCGAGGCCGCGGTGCTGGCCGCGCATCCGCGCAGCCTGGTGCTGCGCACCGCCTGGGTGTGCAGCGCCACCGGCGCGAACTTCATGCGCACCATGCTGCGCCTGGCAGCCGAGCGGGAGGAGCTGCGCGTGGTGGCCGACCAGCTCGGCGCGCCGAGCTTCGCCGAGGACCTGGCGGACGCCATCGCCGCCATGGCGCCCCGGCTCGTCGCGGCGCCGGCGGGCGACGCGGCTTTCGGCATCTTCCACCTGACCGGCGCGCCGCACGCCAGCTGGCACGGCTTCGCGGAGGCGATCCTGGCCGAGGCGGCCGCCCGCGGCCATCCGCGGCCGCGCCTGCTGCCGATCACCACCGGGCAGTATCCGACGAAAGCCCGACGGCCGCCCGATGGCCGCCTCGATTGCGCCAGGATCGCGCGCCTCCATGGCATCCGGCCCGCTCGATGGCGCGGCTCGCTCGCGCGCTGCCTCGACATCCTGCTGGGGCCGCCGCGCGGGGAGAAGGAACAGGCGCCATGAAGGGCATCGTGCTGGCAGGCGGGGCGGGCACCAGGCTGCACCCCGCGACGCTCGCCGTCTCCAAGCAGCTGCTGCCGGTCTACGACAAGCCGATGGTCTACTACCCGCTCTCCGTCCTGATGCTCGCGGGGATCCGGGAGATCATGCTGATCTCCACGCCGCACGACCTGCCGCTGTTCCAGCGCCTGCTCGGCGACGGCTCGGCCTGGGGGCTCAGGCTCGCCTACCAGGTGCAGGAGAAGCCGGACGGCATCGCGCGCGCCTTCATCCTGGCGGAAGACTTCCTGGCCGCCGAACCCAGCGCCCTCGTCCTCGGCGACAACCTCTTCTATGGCGACGAGCTGGAGGCGCGCTGCAAGGAAGCCCGCGGCAACGCCGCCGGCGACGGCGCGACCGTCTTCGCCTATCGCGTCGCCGATCCGGAACGCTACGGCGTGGTGGAGTTCGACGCCGAAGGCCGCGCGCTGACCATCGAGGAGAAGCCGAAGGCCCCGCGCTCCTCCTGGGCCGTGACGGGCCTCTATTTCTACGACCATCGCGCGCCGGCCTTCGCGCGGGCCCAGAAGCCCTCCGCACGTGGCGAGCTGGAGATCACCGACCTCAACCGTGCCTATCTGGAGGAAGGGTCGCTGCGCGTCGTGCGGCTCGGCCGCGGCTATGCCTGGCTCGACACCGGCACGCATGACAGCCTGCTGGAAGCCGGCGAGTTCGTGCGCGCGATCGAGAAGCGCACCGGCCAGAAGATCGCCGCACCCGAAGAAATCGCCTGGCGCATGGGCTTCATCGACGCGGCGCAGCTGCGCGCCCTGGCCGCGCCGCTGCGCAACAGCGGCTATGGCCGCTACCTCGAGGATCTGCTGGCCCGCGAAGGCTAGCCGCCCGCCCCGCGCCGTGCTGCGATGCGCGCCGGGACGGCGGGGACGGACGCATGCGGGAGACGCGCATCGGCATCGTGGGCGCCGGCCCGGTCGGGCTGGTGCTGGCGCTGAGGCTCGCGACCCTCGGCGTGCCCTCCCTCGTCATCGAGGCGGAGACGGTGCTGGCGGAGGAGTTGCGCGCCTCCACCTTCCACCCCCCGACGCTCGACCTGCTCGACACGCTCGGCCTCGGCGCGCCGCTGGTCGCGCAGGGGCTGGTGACGCCCAGCTGGCAGGTGCGGCGGCACGAGGACGGCGCGCGGGCGGTTTTCGACCTGTCCGTGCTCGCCGCCGACACCGCGCATCCCTACAGGCTGCAGGCGGAACAGCTGAAGCTCTCGCGCCTGGTGCTGGCGAAGCTGGCGGCCGGGCACGCCGGCACGGTGGAACTGCGCTTCGGCGCGCGCGTCGAGCAGGTGGCGCAGGACGAAAACGGCGTCACGCTGTCCGGCCTCGGGCTCGATCCGCTGCGCGTCTCTTTCGCGGTCGGCTGCGACGGCGCGCGCAGCGTGGTGCGCCACGCGATGGGGCTCGACTTCCCCGGCGACACCTATCCCGAGACGACGATCCTGGCGACGACGTCCTTCGACTTCGCCGCGGCGATGGAGGGCCTGTCCAACGTCACCTATGTCTGGACCCGACACCCGGCCTTCAGCGGCACCTTCAGCCTGCTGCGCGTGCCCGGGCTGTGGCGCGCGAGCCTCTATCCCGCGCCGGGCGAGAGCGTGGACGACGCGCTGCGGCCGGAGGTGGTGGAGGCGAAGCTGCAGGCCATCCTGCCGCGGGAGGTGCCCTATGAGGTGCGCGACCTGCGCCCCTATCGCATCCACCAGCGCATCGCGGCCGACTACCGCCGCGGGCGGCTGCTGCTGGCCGGCGATGCGGCGCATCTGAACAGCCCCGCCGGCGGCATGGGCATGAATGGCGGCATCCACGATGCCTTCGAGCTCGCCGCCCACCTGGCGCCGGTCTGGCGCGGGGAGGCGGCGGACAGCCTGCTCGACCGCTACACGCGGCGGCGCCGGCCGGTGGCCGAGCGCGAGATCATCGCCCAGGCCGACCGCAACCGGGCGCGGATGCGGGAATCGGACCCCGCGCGGCGCGCCGCGCTGCTGGCCGACCTGCAGGCCGTCGCGGCCGACCCGGCGCGGGCGCGGGAGCACCTTCTTCGCTCCTCGATGATCGCCGGGCTGCGCGCGGCGGCGGAGGTCGCATGACCGCCGCGTCATGAGCCGTTGAGCCGGGCCTTCATCTGACCGTCATATATCTGTAAAAGGGATGCAACGCGGTCCCGATACCAGCCCGCGGCCAACGCTTGCCCAGGGAGAGGAAAGCCCATGTTCCGCCGCACGATGATGGCCGGCGCCGTTGCGCTCGGCCTCGCTGCCGCGCCCGCGATGGCGCAGCAGCAACCGGTCGAGATCCAGTTCTGGCACGGCCTGACCCAGCCGCTGGGCGGCATGCTGGAAGGCTTCGCCAACGAGTTCAACCAGAGCCAGAACCGCTTCCGCGTGGTGGCGTCCTTCCGCGGCAGCTACCCCGAGACGATGGTCGCCGCCATCGCCGCCTTCCGCGCCGGCCAGGCGCCGCACGTCGTGCAGATGTTCGAGGTGGGCACGGGCACGATGATGGCCGCCGGCCGCGCCATCAAGCCGCTGCACGAGCTGCTGGCCGAGAACAACGTGCAGATCGACTTCAACGACTACCTGCCGGCGGTGCGCGGCTACTACAGCCTGGCCGACGGGCGGATGATGTCGATGCCGTTCAACAGCTCGACCGCCGTGGTGTTCTACAACAAGGACGCCTTCCGCCGCGCCAACCTGAACCCCGACAGCTTCCCCGAGACCTGGGAAGGGCTGGAGCAGGCCGCCCGCGCGCTGCGCGCCGGCGGCAGCACCTGCCCGATGACGACCGCCTGGCCGACCTGGGTGCAGGTGGAGCAGTTCAGCGCTATCCACAACGTGCCGCTGGCCAGCCAGGGCAACGGCTTCGGCGGGCTGAACGCCGAGCTGCGCATCAACAACCCGGCGATGGTCCGCCACCTGGACAATTTGGTGCGCTGGCAGCGCGAGGGCCTGTTCCGCTACGGCGGCCGCGACGGTGCGGCGGACGCGCTGTTCCCCTCGGGCGAATGCGCGATCATCTTCGCCTCCTCCGGCCTGCGCGCGCGCATCCAGCGCGAGGCGCAGTTCCAGTGGGGCGTGGCCATGCTGCCCTACTACCAGGGCACGACGCCGATCAACTCGATCATCGGCGGCGCCAGCTTCTGGACGATGAACCGCGGCCCGAACGCCAGCCGCAGCGCCGATGAGTTCCGCGGCGTGGCGGAATTCTTCCGCTTCCTGGCGCAGCCCGAGATCGTGCGCCGCTGGCACGTCGACACCGGCTTCCTGCCGGTCCGCCAGTCCGTCTTCCAGGCCGTCGAGCAGTCCGGCTTCTACAACCAGAACCCGGGCGCCGACATCCCGATCCGCCAGCTGCTGCGCGGCGGCGGGCAGATGACCGAGAACTCGATGGGCATCCGCCTGGGTGGCTTCGTCGAGATCCGCACCATCATCCAGGAGGAGATGGAGCGTGCCTTCCAGGGCCAACAGACCGCGGAGCAGGCGCTGAACAACGCCGTGCAGCGCGGCAACGTGGTGCTGCGCAACTTCGAGCGGCAGAACCGCGGCTCGTAACCGCGGGCGCGATCGCCGGGGGGGCGGGCCGCGCGCCCGCCCCCTTTTGCGTTTCGACAAGAGGGGCAAGCCTTGCGCAAGAAGGTCATCTTCAAGGGTGTCGCCCTGCCCTACCTGCTGCTGATGCCGCAGCTTCTGGTGACCGCGGTCTTCTTCTTCTGGCCGGCGGGGCAGGCCATCTACGGCTCCTTCCTGCGCGAGGACGCCTTCGGCCTGTCGCGCGAATTCGTCGGCTTCGAGAATTTCCAGGACGTGCTGTCGGACCCGAACTACCTGTCCGCGGTCTGGAACACCGTCGTCTTCTCCTCCTCGGTCGCCGTCATCGCGCTCGGCGCGGCACTGTTCCTGGCGGTGCAGGCGGACAAGGCGATCCGCGGCGCGGATGCCTACAAGACCATGCTGATCTGGCCCTATGCGGTCGCGCCCGCGGTCGCCGCCGTGCTGTGGCTGTTCATGTTCCATCCGCAGATCGGCCTGTTCGGCAAGCTGATCAACGGCATGGGGATCCGCTGGGACTACAAGGTCAATGGCGACCAGGCGATGCTGCTGGTGATCCTGGCCGCGGCGTGGAAGCAGGTGAGCTACAACTTCATCTTCTTCCTGGCCGGGCTGCAGTCGATCCCGCGCAGCGTGCTGGAAGCCGCCGCCATCGACGGCGCGCGCCCCGTGCGGCGCTTCTGGACGGTGATCTTCCCGCTGCTGGCCCCGACCAGCTTCTTCCTGCTGGTGGTCAACATCGTCTACGCCTTCTTCGACACCTTCGGGATCATCCACGCCCTGACGCAGGGCGGCCCGGGCAAGGCGACGGAGACGCTGATCTACAAGGTGTATGTGGACGGGGTGCAGAACCTGAACTTCGGCGCCTCGGCGGCGCAGTCCGTGGTGCTGATGGCGATCGTCATCGCGCTGACGGCGATCCAGTTCAGGTTCATCGAGCGCAAGGTGCATTACTGATGGACGCGCACGAAAAGCCCTCTCCCCCCTTGGGAGGAGAGGGTTGGGTGAGGGGGGGTCCCTCAGCCCTTCGCACGCATCCGCGCGTGGCGAAGGATGTCGGCGAGCACGCCCTCCACGTTGTCGGCGACATCGCTGTTCCAGTAGCGCAGCACCTGCCAGCCCATGGCCGCGAGCTGCGCGTCCCGCGCCGCGTCACGCGCCCCGCCGTGCTGCCCGCCATCCACTTCAACGATCACCCGCGCCTCGATGCAGGCGAAATCGGCGGTATAGGGCGGGATCGGGTGCTGGCGCCGAAACTTGAAGCCGTGCTGGCGGCTGCGCAGGGCGGACCACAGGCTGCGCTCGGCGTCCGTCGCGTCCCGGCGCAGGCGGCGGGCGCGGGTGTGGGCGGGTGGTGCGGGCATCGGATGCGAGGCTAGGCGATGCAGCGACGACCTGGCCAGCCTGTTCCCCCCTCACCCAACCCTCTCCCCCCTGCGGGGGGAGAGGGCTTCGTCGGGGCCCTTCGATGCTGATGCGCGACACCACGGCGGAAGACCTCGCGCTGGCCCGCGCCACGGCACGCCGCCAGGCGCGCAGCCGCTGGGTCGCGCATGCGATCCTGGCCTTCGGCGTGCTGATCTTCGCCTTCCCGATCTGGATCACCATCGTCGGCTCGACGCATGACGTGAACACCATCGGCCGCGGCGAGGTGCCGCTGTGGTTCGGCACGGAGGCCATCGCCAACTACCTCTCCGCCTGGCTCACCGGCGGGTCCGGCGTGCGGCAGACGGGCGCGGTGCCGGTCTGGCTGATGCTCTGGAACAGCGCGGTGATGGCGGTGCTGATCGCGGTGGGGAAGATCGCGATCTCGCTGCTGTCGGCCTATGCGGTGGTGTTCTTCAGCTTCCCCGGGCGCATGGTCTGCTTCTGGCTGATCTTCATCACGCTGATGCTGCCGGTCGAGGTGCGCATCATCCCGACCTTCGAGGTGATGGTGAACCTCAACCTGATCAATTCCATGGCCGGCCTCGTCGTGCCGCTGGTGGCCTCCGCCACCGCGACGCTGCTGTTCCGGCAGTTCTTCCTGACCATCCCCGACGAATACGTGGAGGCCGCGAAGATCGACGGCGCGGGGCCGATGCGCTTCTTCAGGGACGTGGTGATGCCGCTGTCGGTGACGAATGTCGCGGCGCTGTTCGTCATCCTCTTCATCTATGGCTGGAACCAGTATCTCTGGCCGCTGCTGATCGTCTCGGACAAGGACCTCGAGACGGTGGTGGTCGGCATGACCAAGATGATCGGCTCGGGCGACCAGCAGAACGAGTGGAACGTCATCATGGCGACCGCCGTGCTGGCGATGCTGCCGCCGGTGCTTGTCGTGGTGCTGATGCAGCGCTGGTTCGTGAAGGGCCTGACGGAGACGGAGAAGTAGCCATGGCGACCTTGTCCCTCTCCTCCGTCCGCAAGCAGTTCGGCCAGACGCAGGTGCTGCACGGCATCGACCTCGAGGTCCAGGACGGCGAGATGATCGTCGTCGTCGGCGCCTCGGGCTGCGGCAAGTCCACGCTGCTGCGCATCGTGGCGGGGCTGGAGACGCCGTCCTCCGGCATCGTGCGCATCGATGGCCGCGACGTGACGCAGCTGGAACCGGCCGACCGCGACATCGCGATGGTGTTCCAGAACTACGCGCTCTACCCGCACATGACGGTCTTCGAGAACATGGCCTATGGCCTGAAGATCCGCCGCGTCTCCGCCCCCGAGATCCGCCGCCGCGTCGACGAAGCCGCGGGGATGCTGGAGATCGGCCACCTGCTGGACCGCAAGCCGCGCCAGCTCTCGGGCGGGCAGCGGCAGCGCGTCGCGATGGGCCGCGCCATCGTGCGGGAGCCGAAGCTGTTCCTGTTCGACGAGCCGCTGTCGAACCTCGATGCCAAGCTGCGCGTGCAGATGCGCGCCGAGATCCGGCGGCTGCAGAAGCGGCTCGGCGTGACGTCGCTCTTCGTCACGCATGACCAGGTGGAGGCGATGACGCTCGGCGACCGGCTGGTGGTGATGCACCAGGGCCGCGCGGCGCAGGTGGCCTCGCCCATGGAGGTCTGGGGCGTGCCGGCCGATACCTATGTCGCCGGCTTCATCGGCTCGCCGGCGATGAATTTTCTCTCGGCCACGCTGGCGCTCGGTGGGCGCGGCGCGGCGCTGCAGGCGGGGCCGGTGCTGGCCTTCGCGGACGGGCCGCGCGCCGGCGCCGACGGCGCGGCGCTCGCCATCGGCATCCGGCCCGAACACGTGCTGCACGAGGACGGGCCGGGCGCGCTGCCGCTGGCGGTGGACCTGGTGGAGCCGCTGGGCTCCGAGACCGTCATCCATGGCCGCCTGCCGGGGGGCGAGACGCTGGTGGCGCGGCTGCCCATCGCCGCGAGCGCGATCGGGGATGTGCTGCCGGTGCGCCTGCCGGCGGAGGCGTGGCATGTCTTCGCCGAGGGCGGCGCGCGGCTGCCGGTGGCGCAGGCGGTGGCGGCGTAAAGGACTGGCCGGCGGCGCGAACGGGCAGGCTGCGGCTGGATCGGTGAAGCCCCCCCTCACCCGGCCTCTCCCCCCCTCGGAGGGAGAGGAGAAGAGATGGCGCGGGTCGGTTGAGGCGGCGCGGGGCGGGGCTGTAACCTGCACGCATGGACACCCCGCCCGAGGCGCCGGAAGACCTGCTCGCCCGCGCCGATGCGCTGCGCGACGCGCGCGACTGGGGCGCCGCCGAGGCGGCCTATCGCGCCTATCTCGCGCTGCGCCCGCTGCATTGGCAGATCCATGTCCAGCTCGGCCATGCGGTGAAGGAACAGGGCGACCCGGTCGCCGCGCTCGACCATTACGCCCGCGCCGCGGCGCTGGCGCCGCAGGACCCGGACCCGCTGCTGCAGGAAGGCCACACGCTGCGCCTGCTCGGCCGCGGGCGGCTGGCGGCGGAGCGGATGGCGGCCGCCCTCGCCCTCGCCCCGGAGGACGCGCTGCTGCGGCGGGAAGCGGCGCTGACCCGCCACCGGCTGCTGGACGCGCCCCAAGAACCGCCGGCGCCGCTGCCCCTGCCGCCGCCCGGCCCGCCGACGCAGCTGGCCTTCGACGTCACCGACCTGCTGGACTACATCCGCGACGCCCGCACGCCGACCGGCATCCAGCGCGTGCAGGCCGGCGTGCTGGGCGCGCTGCTCGACCTGCCGGGCCTCGGCGCGCCGCTGCTGCTGGTGGCCTACGATCCCTCCGCCTGGCGGTGGTGGCATGTCTCGACGGAGCGGTTCCGGCGCGTGCTGGACCTCGCCCGGCTCGGCGCGGCGGAGGACGACCCGCCCTGGCGGGATGCGGTGCGCGCCGTGGTCGCGCCGGATGCGCGGCCCGACGCGCCGCTGGTCGATGGCGCGGTGCTGGTCAATCTCGGCAATGCCTGGGGCATCGAGGATTACTGGCGCGGGCTGCGCCTGCTGCGCCGGCGCGTCGCGCTGCGCTACGTCGCCTTCGTGCATGACTGCGTGCCGCTGGCGATGCCGGAGCATTGCCTGGAGCTGACGACGCAGCTCTACGCCCGCTGGTTCTCGGCGCTGGCGCTGCATGCGGACGGCATGTTCTGCAATTCCCGCGCGACGGCGGGCGAGTTCGCGGGCTTCGCCGCGCCGCTCGGCCTGCGCGCCCGCCCCACCCCCCTGCCCTTCGCGGCCGAGCCGCCGCCGCGCGCGGGCCAGGCGCTGGCGGCGGCCGATGCGCTGGGCCTGGTGCAGCCGGACGAGCGCTTCGTGCTGTTCGTCGCCACGCTGGAGTCGCGGAAGAACCACCTGCTGGTCTTCCAGGCCTGGCTGGAGCTGGTGCGCCGCCTCGGGCCCGCGCGCGTGCCGAAGCTGCTCTGCATCGGGCGCGCCGGCTGGCGGGCGGAAGCGGCGCTGGCCTTGCGGGAACGCTCGCCGGAGCTGCGGCGGAAGGTGGTGATGGCGGCGGGCGTCTCCGACCTCGCCTTGGCGGGGCTGACGCAGCGCTGCCTGTTCGGCGTCTACAACTCCTTCCACGAGGGCTGGGGGCTGCCCGTGACGGAAAGCCTGGCCGCCGGCAAGCCCTGCGTCGTGCCGGCGCATTCGGGGCTGGTGGAGGCGGGCGCGCCGGGGGCGGTGTTCTTCCCGCCGGGCGACCTGCCGGCGCTGGTGGCGACGCTGGAGCGGCTGGTGACCGACCCGGATCACCTGGCGGCGGCGGCGGCGCGGATCGACCTGGGTGCGGTGCCGCGCAGCTGGCGCGACGCGGCGGAGGTGGTGGCGACCACGCTGGCCGCGCCGCCCGCCGAGGCGCCGGCGCGGCCGGCCTTCCCGCTCGGCGCGCGGCTGTCGCTGGGGCTTGCGGCGCCGCCGCCCGATCTCGGCGCCGCCTGGGGCGAGGCGGTGCGGGAGGGGCTGGGCTGGTGGTGGCAGGACGGGTTCGGCTGCTGGACCCGCGACGGGGTGGCGACGCTGCTGCTGCCGGCGGGGGTGCCGGCGGGCACGCCGATGCGCGTGCTGCTGGAACTGCGCGGCCCACCGGGCGGGCTGGCGCTGCGGCTTCGGCTGCGCGGGGCGCGGCCCCTGCCCTGGCAGCGGCTTCGGCTGGCGGAGGGCGAGGACGCGACCTGCGTGCTGCTGGGCGAGGCGGGCGGGGCGGGGCTGGCGGTGGACCTCGATTCCGGGGATGGGGTGGCGCTGGGCGACCGGGCGAAGCGGCGGGTCGGGGTCGGGGTGCGGGCGGTGATGGCGTGCCGGGAGGACGACCTGCCGGCGCGGCTGGCGGCGCTGGAACGCGCGGCGGGGTGAGGGTGGCGCGCGGCGGGCCAAAGTGGCTGTGTCAGCTTGTCGATTTGGTGCTTTAGCGTTTTGGGCATTGGCGGGCGCGCGCGGCGGAGCGTGACGATTCAGCGATGTACGGGTAAAGTGACTGTGTTACATTGGCTTTTTGGCGCTTTGTCTAATCTGACGCATGCGCAGCGGCGTGGCGGCGGCGGACGGCAAGCCGAACTGGCTGTGTCGCCTCGGCGCTCAGGCGCTTTGGGAAGCGGACGGCGAACGCGGCCGGGCGTTCTCATCCAGCGATATCCGGGCGAAGTGCCCGTGCCACATGGGCCTTTTGGCGCTTTGGCCGGTCTGGCGCATCTGCGATGGCATGGGGGGCGGCGGATGGCGAGCCAAAGTGGCTGTGTTGCGTTGGCGGTTTAGCACTTTGACCAGCGGAGGGCGTACGTGGCTGGGCGTTCTGATTCAGTGGCATCCGGGTAAAGTAGCTGTGTCACATTGGTCTTTTGGCGATTTAGGCGATTCTATGCGGGGTGGCTTGCCGGGGTGGCGTCCGGTGCCCGATGGGGCGCCCGCCGGTTCTGCTGCCTTGCCGCTTTGGCGTGCGGTCCGTGGGGGGCCGGGACCGGCAGCGGTGGGTGACGGCGCCTCCCGGCGCCGGATGGGGGGTCGGGCGACCGCTGTCGCCTGGCGGGGTGCGGCGGGCGGCCTGGTGCGCGACGTGGGATGGGGGTCGCGTGGCGTCGCAGGCCCCCCTCACCCGGCCTCTCCCCCCGCGGGGGGAGAGGGGAAGTATCTGGCGCACCCGACGCACGCGCCGCGGAACTCACCCCTGCGCGGGGAGAGGGGAAGGCAGGCGCGCGGAAGCGGGGTGGCGTTGCCATTCTGTTCACGGCGGGCGCCGGAAGTCCAGCGCTTTCCGCCCCGCCGACTTGATCCGCCGCAAGGCGCCGCCTTTGCCACCGGGGCAGGCTGCGGCGCATGGACGCCCTGCCCGACCCCCGCGCCCGGCTCGAAGCCTATGCGCGCCAGAACCTGCCCCGCTACACCTCCTACCCCACCGCGCCGCATTTCGGGCCGCTGGAGGACGCGACCTACCGCGCCTGGCTCGGCCGGGTGACGGCGGCGGACAGCCTCTCGCTCTATCTCCACGTGCCCTTCTGCAAGTCGCTCTGCTGGTATTGCGGCTGCCACACCTCCGTCACCCGCTCCGTCGCGCGGCTCTCGCGCTATGCCGATGCGCTGGCCGCGGAGGCCGGGCTGCTCGCCGCGGCGCTGCCTTCGCGCGCGCCGGTGGCGTCGCTGCATTGGGGCGGCGGCACGCCCTCGGCGATCGGCGCGCGCGGCCTCTCGCACGTCATGGCGAGGCTCCGGCGGCACTTCGCCTTCGCGCCCGGGGCGGAGCTCTCCATCGAGATCGACCCGCGCGTGCTGGACGCGCCGCTCTACGACGCGATCGCGGAGGCGGGGTTCACGCGGGCCAGCCTCGGCGTGCAGGACATGGACGATGCGGTGCAGCGGCGGATCAGCCGCGTGCAGCCGGCGGCGATGGTGGAAGGCGTGGTGCAGCGCCTGCGCCGCGCCGGCATAAGCGGCGTGAACTTCGACCTGATGTACGGCCTGCCCGGCCAGGACGCCGCGCATGTGGAAGCCTCGGCCCGCTTCGCCGCGGCGGAAGGCGCGGACCGCGTCGCCGTCTTCGGCTATGCCCATGTGCCCTGGATGAAGCCGCACCAGAAGGCGATCCGGGAGGAGGAACTGCCCGGCGCCATCGCCCGCATGGAGCAGGCCGAGGCCGCCACACGCGCGCTGCGCGCGGCGGGCTACGTGGAAGTCGGCCTCGACCATTTCGCGAGGCCGGACGACCCGATGGCGGTGGCGCTGCGGGAGGGCACGCTGCGCCGCAACTTCCAGGGCTACACCACCGATGCCGCGCCGGTGCTGCTCGGCCTCGGCGCCAGCGCGATCGGGGCGCTGCCGCAGGGCTATGCGCAGAACCTGGCCGATGAGCGGGCCTATCTGGCGGCGGTGGAAGGCGGCCGCCTGCCGGTCGGACGCGGCCTCGCGCTGACCGAGGAGGACCGGCTGCGCCGCGGCATCATCGAGGCGGTGATGTGCGACCTCGCCCTCGACCTGCGGCGCGTGCCGCAGGCGGTGTGGGACGGCGCGCAGGCGCGGCTCGCGCCCCTGCTGGCCGACGGGCTGGCGGCGCTGGAGCCGGGGCGGCTGGTGGTGACGGAGGCCGGGCGGCGCTTCGTGCGCCATGTCGCGGCCTGCTTCGACGCGAAGCTGGGCCAGGCGCCGGCGCGGCACAGCAGCGCGGTGTAGCGCCGCCCCCCCTTCACGCCGCGCGCGCCGCGCTGCGCACCAGCGCGGCCAGCTGCGCCTCCACCGCCTCCACGCTCACCGGCTTGCGCAGCACGGCGAAGGGGCCGGTGCCGGCGGCTTCCTCCAGCACGCCCTGCGCGGCGTCGCCGACATGGCCGGTCACCACCAGCGCCGGCAGGCCCGGCCGGCGCTGGCGCGCGGCGCGCACCAGGGCGAGCCCGTCCATCCCCCCCGGCATGGCAAGGTCCGTCACCAGCGCATCCACCGCGAGCCCGGCGTCCAGCAGCGCCAGCGCGGCCGGGCCGTCCTCGGCCTCCGTCACCGCATGGCCGCGGTCGGCCAGCCCGGCCGCCAGCACGGTGCGCACCGCCGCCTCGTCATCCACCACCAGCACGGCTGCGGGCGGCGCCTCGGCCGGGGCGGGCTGCGTCCCGGTCGCGCCCGTCGCGCACGCCCCAGCGGCGCGCGGCAGCAGCAGCGCGACCGTGGTGCCCTGCCCGGGCGCGCTCTCGATGCTCAGCGCGCCGCCCGACTGCTCGGCGAAGCCGCGCGCCATGGCCAGCCCGAGCCCGGTGCCCTTGCCCTGCGGCTTGGTGGTGAAGAAGGGCTCGGTGGCGCGGGCCAGCACCTCGGGCGGCATGCCGGCGCCGTCATCGGCCACCGCGATGCGCAGGTAGTCGCCGGCCGGCAGCTGCGGCGGCGGGGCGGCGGCGCGCGCGGCGGAAAGGCGGATGCGCCCGCCGCAAGGCGGCATCGCGTCGCGCGCATTGCTGGCCAGGTTCACCAGCACCGATTCCAGCTGGCCGGCATCGGCCAGCAGCGGCGGCAGGCCGGGCTCCGCCGCCACCTCCAGCGCCACCGCGGGGCCGAGCGTGTGGCGCAGCATCTGCGCCAGGTCGTCGAGCAGCGCGCCGGGGTCGACCGGCGCCGTCTCCAGCTTGCCGCGGCGGGCGAAGGTCAGCAGCCGGCCGGTGACGGCGGCACCACGCTGGGTGGCGTCCGCCGCCAGCTCGAGCAGCCGCTTCGCGCCCTCCGGGTCGCGCGCCAGGCGCCGCGCGGCCAGCGCGATGCCGCCCTGGATCGCCTGCAGCACGTTGTTGAAGTCGTGCGCGACGCCGCCGGCCAGCTGGCCCAGCGCCTCCATCTTCGCCGATTGCGCCAGCCGCGCCTCGGTCTCGCGCAGCGCGGCGGTGCGCGCCTCGACCAGGCGTTCCAGCTCGGCGCGGTCGCGCGCCAGCACGGCTTCCGCCTCCCGCCGCGCGGTGACGTCGAAGTTCAGGCCGACCAGCCGGGCCACCCCGCCTTCCGCGTCGCGCAGCGCATCGCCATAGGCGGTCAGCCAGCGGATGCGGCCATCGGGCAGGCGGATGCGGAATTCGTGGTGCAGGATGCGCCCCGGCTCGCGCAGCACGGCCTCGACCGCGGCGTCGAGGGCCGGCAGGTCGTCGGGGTGGATGCGGCCGCGATGGGCGTCCCGCCCGGGATGGCAGGAAGCGGGGTCGAAGCCGAACAGCTCGAACTGCCTGGCGTCCCAGACCACGCGGCCGGTCGCGATCTCCCATTCCCAGGTGCCCATGCGGCCGGCTTCAAGGGCGCGGCGCAGCCGTTCCTCCCCCGCCCGCAGCGCCGCCTCGGCGCGGGCGCGCTCGGCCGCCTGCCAGAGCCGCGCGCCCGTCGCCTCCGCCGCCGCGGTCTCGATCGCGGTCCAGAGCCGCGGCGCCGCGGCCTGCACCAGCAGCACCGCGACCAGCCGGCCGGCGCGCGCCAGCGGCACGGCCAGCCGGCTGCCCGCCGCGGCCGGCGCCATCGCCGCGTCCCGCGGCAGCGCCGCTTCGCGGAGCAGCAGCGTGTTCCCCGCCTCCAGCGCCCGGAGCGTCGCCGCGTCGAGGTCCCCGGCCGCCATCGCCGGCCCGCGCGCCGGGTCCAGCTCCAGCAGCGCGACGCGCGCGGCGCCGAGCTGCTCGGCCAGCATCCCGCAGGCGGCGTCGATGATCGCGTCCGGCTCCGCCAGGTCGCGCAGCCGCTGGTCGAGCGCCAGCAGGTAGCGGTCCAGCCCTTCCCGCGCGCGGCGCGCATCGTCCGCCCGCCGCGCTTCCGTCACGTCGAGGAAGGAGACGCCGAAGCGCGGCCCGCCCAGCGCGAAGGCGTGGCAATCCAGCACCCGGCCGAGCGCGGCGACCGCCATCTCAAAATGCCGCGCCTGCCCGGTCGTGACCACGCGGTCATAGGCGTCGATCCAGGCGCGCTCGATGCCCGGGATCACCTCCGTCACCAGGCGGCCGCGCGCCGCCTCGACCGGGATGCCGGTCATGCGCTCGAAGCCCGGGTTGACCTCGACGTAGCGGAAATCCGTGGCGCGGCCGGCCGCGTCGCGGACCATCTCGCAGATGCAGACCCCTTCGTGCAGGCGCGCCAGCAGGTCGCGCCAGCGCGCCTCGCTGGCCGCCAGCGCGTCGCGCGCCCGGCGCTCGGCGTCCACGTCGAGCAGCGCGACGACGCCGCCGGTCAGCCGTCCCTGCGCGTCGCGCACCGGCCGGCCGAGGATGCGCGTCCAGGCCAGCGTGCCGTCGCCGCGCTGGTAGAGCACTTCGAGGCTCGGGTTCTCCTCCCCCGCCGTGACCATCCGCGCCAGCGGATAGTCGTGGCTGGCGACGCGGCGGCCATCGGCATGGAAGGCCACCCATTCGCCGTAGCTCTCGATGTCGGGGGAGCGCAGCACGGGGTGGCGCAGCAGCGTCTCGACATAGCGGTTGCCGCCGATGATCCGCCCGGAGGGCAGCTCGGCCATCACCAGCCCGACGGGGACCGTCTCCACGATGGTGCGCAGCCGCGCCTCGTTCTCCGCCAGCGCGGCTTCGCGCTGGGCCAGGTCCGCGACGCGGTCCTTCAGCTCCGTGGCCAGCCGCGCGCGGGCGGCCGAAAGCTCCGCCACCCGCGCCTGTTCGCGCTTCACCTGCGCGAGCGAGGTCCGCATCAGGTGGATGACGATGCAATTCACCAGCTGCACGGCGACGAAGAAGCCGAGCGCGATGCCATCGGCGGCACTGGCCAGCCCGAAGGCGCCGAAGGGCGGCATGAAGAACCAGTTCGCCGCCGCAGTGCTGAGCGCGGTGACCATCAGCCCCGGCCCGAGCCCGCCCACGAAGGCCGCCAGCAGCACGGCGGGGAAGAAGGTCAGGAAGGGGAAGCCGACCGGCGGCAGCACCGGGGCCAGCAGGAGGCGCGCGCCGAGCGCGGCGGCGAAGGCCAGCAGGCCGAAGCCATAGGCGGCCGGCCGGCTGCGCGACAGGGCCGGCGACTCACGCGGGGGCGAAGACATGCGGCGTCGGGGCCTGGGGGGCGGGGCACATCGGGGTACATCCGGCGCCCTGACCCCGATGGGTGCCGGTGCAGCGAGGATTTCGTATACTCTTCACCTGGGACTGCCTCAAGCGCGGGTCCTCCCGGGCGTCACGCGGCCGCGTGACGGACGCAGCCTGCCGCGTCCGCCGCCAAGGGGCCAGCCCCATCGGCGGGCCGCGGTCTTGCGCCGCGGGCCAGTCCCCGCGACCCTGGCCCGCCACGGCGCAGCGGAGAGGATCATGGCCTTCGACGTGCTTCCCGGGCTCGGCGCGCCGCTGCGGCGGCTCGAGGATCCGCGGCTGCTGACCGGCGGCGGGCGCTATGCGGCGGACCTCGCGACGCCGGGGGCGCTGCATGCGGTGTTCCTGCGCTCCCCGCACGCCCATGCGCGGGTGCTGGGCGTGGACGCCGCGGCGGCGCGGGCGCTGCCCGGGGTGGTCGCGGTGTTCACGGCCGAGGACACCGCCGCGCTCGGCCACAACCCGGCGGTGACGGAACTGCGCGACGCCGAAGGCCGCCGCCACGCCGAGCCGCCGCGCCTGCCCATCCCGCAGGGCCGCGTGCGCCATGTGGGCGAGATCGTGGCGATGGTGGTCGCCGAGACCCTGCATGCCGCCCGCGACGGGGCGGAGGCGGTCGAGGTGGACTACGACCCGCTGCCCGCGGTGGTGGAGGGCGACGCCGCGCTGGCCCCCGGCGCGCCGGCGCTGCATGCCGAGGCGCCGGGCAATTTGGTGCTGGACTACCGGCGCGGCGACGCGGCGGCGACGGAGGCCGCCTTCGCCCGCGCCGCGCATGTGGCGCGCGTCGCGCTGCGCTCGCCGCGCATCCTGGCCGGCTACATCGAGCCGCGCGCCGCGATCGCGGCCTTCGACGCGACGACGGGGCAGGTCACGCTGACCACGCCCTCGCAGGGGGTGCACCTGATCCAGCGCATCCTCTGCGACCACGTGCTGCACTGGCCGCGGCAGAAGCTGCGCGTGGTGACGCAGGATGTCGGCGGCGGCTTCGGGCCGAAGCTCAACCCCTACCCGGAACAGGCGCTGGCCTGCTTCGCGGCGGACCGGCTGCGGCGCGACATCCGCTGGGAGCAGGACCGCACGGAGCACCACCTGGCCGACGCGCATGCCCGCGACCTGGTGGCGGAGGCCGAGCTGGCGCTCGACGCCGAAGGCCGGTTCCTGGCGGTGCGGGTGGAGGCGGTGGCGAATTTCGGCGCCTATGTCTCGACCGTGAACCCCACCATCCCGACGGCCGGCATGGCGAAGGTGCTGTCCGGGCTCTACGCGATCCCCGCCGCCTTCATCCGGATGCGCGGCGCCTTCAGCAACACCGCGCCGGTGGATGCGATCCGCGGCGCCGGCAAGCCGGAGACGCTGGTGCTGCTGGAGCGGCTGGTGGACATCGCGGCGCGCGAGACCGGGCGCGACCCCGTCGCGCTGCGGCGGCTGAACCTGCTGCGGCCGGCGGATTTCCCGCACACGACGCCGCTCGGCTACCGCTACGATTGCGGGGATTATGCGAAGCTGCTGGACGCGGCGCTGGAGCTGGCGGGGTGGGAGGGCTTCGCGGCGCGGCGCGCGGCGGCCGCGGCGCGGGGGATGCGGCGCGGCATCGGGATCGCCTGCCACCTGCATGCGACGGGCGGCTGGGGCGACGAGACCTCGGTCGTCGAGGTGCTGCCCGATGGCCGCATCGCCGCGCGCACCGGCACGCAGAGCCAGGGCCAGGGCCATGCCACCGCCTATGCCCAGGTGATCGCCGCGGTCTTCGGCGTGACGCCCGACATGGTGCAGGTGACGCAGGGCGACAGCACGGCGCTGGCGCGCGGCGGCGGCACGGGCGGGTCGTCCTCGACCATCATCTCGGGCGGCACGCTGGCGCGCGCGGCGCGGGAGGCGATCGAGAACGGGCGCGACGCGGCGGCGGAGCTGCTGGAAGCGGCGCGCGCCGACATCGAATGGCGCGCGGGCGGCTACGAGGTGGCGGGCACCGATCGCCGGATCGGGCTCGCCGCCGTCGCCGCGCATCGCGGCGGGATCGAGGGCCGCGCCGAGTTCGAGGGGACGGTGGAAAGCTGGCCCGCCGGCGTCGCGGTGGCGGAGGTCGAGGTCGATCCGGAGACCGGGCAGGTCGCGCTGGACCGCTTCTGCTCGGCCGTCGATGCCGGCACGGTGGTGAACCCGATGCTGCTGGCCGGCCAGCTGCATGGCGGCTGGGCGGCGGGGATCGGCAATGCGCTGGGCGAGGCCGCGCGCTACGACGCCGACGGCCAGCTGCTGAGCGCGACGCTGATGGACTACGCCATGCCGCGCGCCGAGGAGCTGCCCGGCTTCGCGCATGTGCTGGTGCCGGTGCCGACGCCGAACAACCCGCTCGGCATCAAGGGGGTGGGCGAGCTGCCGACCAACGGCGCGCCGGCCGCCGTCGTCAACGCCGTGCTGGACGCGCTGGCCGCGGATGGCGTGCGCGCGCTGCCGCTGCCGATGACGCCGGACGCGGTGTGGAAGGCGATCCGCGCGGCGCGCTGACGGGGCTTGCCGCGGCGGCGCCGGCTGCGCAGCATCGGCGCCCGACCATCCCGCCGGAGGATCATCGAATGGGCTCTGCCGTCACCGTGCCGGAGGGCGGGTTCCGCTTCGTCCCCGGCGTCTACCAGTACAGCGCCGGCGTCGCGGCCGAGCCCGGCTTCGCGCTGCACCGCTACCGCTTCGCCGAGCCCGTGCCGCTGATGCAGGGGTTTGGCCGCATCGCGCGGGTGCTGGAAGGGATCGGCCGGCCGAAGGCCGCCTTCGCGGCCTGCGAGCTGCGCTCCCCCGCGCCGTTCACGGAGGCAGGCTTCGCGGCCTTCAACCGCGTCTATGGCGGCGTGCTCGGCGAATGGGGGCTGTTCCGCGACGGGCTGAACCCGGTCGCGCGCAGCAATGTCTGCCCCGAGCTCGCGCCCCCGGCCGAGCCCTGCTTCCACGCCTTCGTCGTCAGCGTGCCGGCCGCCGATGCGCCGCCCTCCTTCGCCGTCGCCGGCAGCGGCGAGGCGGCGGAAGGCCGCGGCAACTACCGGGACAACACCGTCGCGCTCGGCGATCTCTCGCCGGCCGGGATGCTGGCCAAGGCGCGCTGGGTGCTGGGCGAGATGGAGCGGCGGATGGCCGTGCTGGGCGCCGGCTGGACGGCGACGACCGGCGTGCAGGTCTACACCGTGCATGACATCCATCCCTTCCTGGCCACCGAGATCGTGGCGCGCGGCGCGGCGCGGCACGGCGTGACCTGGCAGTTCTGCCGCCCGCCGGTGGTGGACCTGGAATACGAGATGGATTGCCGCGGCATCCAGGCCGAGCACGTGCTGCCCGCCGGCTGACCGCACGCTGCCCGGCGCGCGGGCAGGCGCGGCGCCGCGCGCCGCCCGCCCGAGCGGATGGCCGCTTGACGCGGGGCGAGGCTTGCGCGACCGAATGGGGGGCATACGGAGCATTCGCGCATGACGTCCGGCATCCGCCTTTCCCGCCGCGTGCTCGGCCTCGGCGCCGCGTCGCTCGCCCTGCCGGGGCTGGCGCGCGCGCAAGCGGCCTGGGCGCCGACCCAGCCGGTGCGCGTCATCATCCCCTTCCCGCCCGGCGGCACCATGGACCCGGTGGTGCGCATCGTGCAGGAGATCCTGACGCGCGACCTGGGCCAGCCGGTGGTGGTGGAGCACCGCCCGGGCGGCGCCACCGTGGTCGGCACGCAGGAAGCGCACCGCGCCCCGGCCGACGGGCACACCATGATCATGGTCGCCAACAGCTTCGCCGCGAACGTCACGCTGCGCCAGAACACGCCCTACAACGGGCTGCGCGACTTCGCGCCGCTGGTGATGGCGACCGTGGTGCCGCATGTGCTGGCGGTGCATCCTTCCGTCGCGCGCGATTTTTCCGGTTTTCTCGAAGCCGGCCGGCGCGCCGGGGCCGGCCTGTCCTTCGGCTCCTACGGGATCGGCACCTCGAACCATCTGGGCGGGGAGCAGTTCCGCGAGATCGCGCGGCTGAACGCGACGCATGTGCCCTACACCAGCCCGTCGCAGGCGCACACCGACCTGGTGGGCGGGCGGCTGCAGTTCATGCTGGCGAACCTGCCGGACATGATCCAGCCCGCGCAGCTCGGCCAGGTGCGGGCGGTGGCGATCAGCGCGGAACGCCGCGTGCGCGAATTGCCGGACACGCCGACCATGGCGGAGCTGGGCTTCCCGCTGGTGCTGTCCGACAGCTGGTTCGGCCTGGTCTGCCGCAGCGCCGTGCCCGCCGCGGCGCGCGCGCGGCTGGAAGCCGCCTGGATCGCCGCGCTCAACCGGCCGGAGGTGCGCGGGCGGCTGGAGGAGATGGGCTTCACCGTGCTGGCGCACCCCGCCGAGCGCTTCGGGCAGGAGATCCGGCGCTACGCCGATGTCTATGCCGAGGTGATCCGCGCCAACAACATCCGCGTCGAGTAGCGACGCGCGCCGCCGCCCACGAACCGGGGAGGAGACGCATGGCACGGCTGCGGCCGACCATCGCGGTGTGGGACTACGACCGCACGCGCCCGCTGATCGACGGCCGCGTCACGGTGGAAGGCTGCGATCCCGTCTGGCTGCACGACATGCCGATCGAGACGATGTTCTCCCGCGCCCTCGGGCATGCCGAGTTCGACGTCTCGGAACTGTCCTTCTCGAACTACATGGCGCTGACGGCGCGCGGCGCCTGCCCGTATCTGGGGCTGCCCATCTTCCCCTCGCGCAGCTTCCGGCACGGCGCCTGGTTCGTCGCCGCGGGGTCGGGCATCACGGCGCCGGAGCAGCTGCGCGGCCGGCGGATCGGCGTGCGCGAATACTCCATGACCGCCGCCGTCGTCGCGCGCGGGCTGATGGAGGACGAGCACGGCCTGGCGGCGCGCGACGCGACCTGGGTGGTGGGCGACGTGGAGGAGCGGGAGCGCAGCCACATCCCGCTGCCCGACCTGCCCGCGGGCTTTTCCGTCGAACGCGCGCCGCAGGATCGCTTCCTGGTGGACATGCTGCTGGCCGGCGAGATCGACGCGCTGCTGGCCTACAAACCTCCAAAACTGCTCGCCAAGGGCGATCCGCGGCTGCTGCGCCTGTTCCCGGACTACGAGGCGCGGGAGCGCGACTATGCGAAGCGCACCGGCATCTTCCCGGTGATGCACCTGATGGGCATCCGCCGCGATGTCGCGGCGCGAGAGCCATGGCTGGCGATGTCGCTGATGGCGGCCTTCACGGCGGCGAAGGACCTCGCCATCGCCGATCTGGCGATCGTGCAGGCGCTGAAAATCGCGCTGCCCTGGGCGCCGGCGGAATTTTCCCGCACACGCGAGGCACTCGGCGAGGATTACTGGCCCTATGGCGTGGCGCGCAACCGCCGCGCGATCGAGGCGCTGGCGCGCTGGCACCATGCGCAGGGCCTCTCGCCCCGGCCGCTGACGGTCGAGGAGCTGTTCCTGCCGACGACGCTCGGCACCTGACACCGCCGCACATATCGGGAGAGACAACGCGATGACCACCGCCATCCGCCGCCGCGCCCTGCTGGCCGCCCTGCCCGCCGCCGCGCTCGCCGCCCCCGCGCTCGGCCAGCGCCGCTGGTCGCCGGGCGACCGCTTCACGCTGCGCATCGCGGCCAGCCAGCCGGTGCAGCCGATCTACGCGATCAGCGTCGCGCAGAAGGCGATCATCGAGCGGACCATCCCCAATGTCCGCGTCGAGGTCATCGCGACGCAGGGCGGGATCGAGAACGCCAACCTGATCAAGGCCGGCGACGTGGAGGCGGCGAACGGCAACACCGCCGGGGCGTACTCCGTGCATCACGGCCGCTTCGAGGCGGAGCGCGAGCGCCCCTTCCCCGAGCTGCTGTCCTGGATGCCGGGCTACGACGCGCCGCAGGGCATCATCGTCAACCCGAACAGCCCGATCCGCCGCTTCGCCGATCTGCGCGGGCGGCGCATCGCGCTGGGGCCCGTGGGGTCGGGGGCGGAGGCGGTGGTGACCTCCACCATCCGCGCGCTGGGGATGACGGATCGCGACTTCGGCAACGTGCTGCGCACCGATCCGCGCCAGGGCTTCAACGCGCTGGCCGCCGGCAACGTGGACGCGGTGATCTGGGGCACCGCGCATCCGGCCGGCGCGATCACCGAGCAGGTCACTTCGCGCAATGTCGGCTTCGTCTCCTTCACCGCGGAGGAGCTGGCGCCGGTGACGCGCGACCTGCCCTACATCAACGCCGCCACCCTGCCCGCCGGCGTCTATGCGACCCAGACCGCGGAGATGCTGTGGCCGAGTGCCGGCGTGCACCACTGGATCGGCGCCCGCGTGCCCGAAGAGCTGGTCTACCGCGCCACCAAGGCGATCTGGGACGCGCGGGAGGAGCTGGTGCAGCGCCATGCCTCGCAGCGGCTGCTCTCGGCCGCGATGGTGCGCGCGCAGGCCGCGATGGTGCCCTTCCATCCGGGGGCGGCGCGCTATTTCGTGGAAGCGGGCATCCTGACGAACGCGCAAGGGTGACCCACCGGCGCGCGCTGGCGGGGCTCGATCTCGGCCTCTGGCTCGGCATCGGGGTGGCGGGGCTCGGGGTGCAGCTGTGGCTGCTCTACCTGAACCCGATCAGCCCGCTGCTGCATGCGATGGGCTTCCTGACCGTGGTGATGGTGCTGGCCTTCCTGCGCTTCGCGCCGCGGAAGCTGGCGCCGGGCGCGTCGCAGCGCGTGCCCTGGCATGACTGGCTGCTGGCGGCGGCGAGCGTCTCGCTGCTGGTCTACGCCAACCTCGACTACGCGCAGTATGTCCGCCGCGCCGCCATCCCGCGCCCGCCCGATGTGTGGATGGGGCTGCTGTTCCTGGCGCTGCTGCTGGAAGCCGGGCGGCGCGCCATGGGCTGGATCCTGCCGCTGATCGGCATTGCCGCCATGGCCTATGCGCTGGCCGGGCTGATACTGCCGGAGAGCTGGGATTTCGGCCCGACGCTGACGCTGCGCCGCGTGGTCGGCACGCTGACCATGACGGAGCTCGGCCTGTTCAGCGAACCGACGCAGGTGGCGCTGCGCTGGATCTTCCTGTTCGTCGCCTTCGGCCAGGCGCTGATCCTGATCCGCGGCGACGTCTTCTTCGAACGCATCTCGATCCGCATGGCCGGCGGGCTGCGCGGCGGGCCCGCGTATATATCCGTGGTGTCGTCCGCGCTGGTCGGCACGGTGTCCGGCAGCAACGTCGCCAACGTCATGATGGGCGGGCAGGTGACGATCCCGCTGATGGAGAAGGTCGGCTACGGCAAGACCCGCGCCGCGGCGATCGAGGCGGTGGCCTCCACCGGCGGCGCGCTGACGCCGCCGGTGATGGGCGCGGGCGCGCTGATCATGGCCGAACTCGCCAACGTCCCCTACGCGGACATCGTCGCCTCCGCCGTGCTGCCGGCCATCCTGTTCTACATCGCGGTCACCGCCTATGTGTACGGCGCCACCATCCGCCTCGGCATCGGCGTGGGCGCGATGCGGGAGGAGACGCCGGCCTGGCGGCTGCTGCTGGCCTACTGGCCGGTGCTGGTCGGCGTCACCTGGCTGGTCTGGCGCATCGCGGATGCCTATCCGCTGGAACACGCCGCCCTGCAGGCCACCGCGATCATCCTGGGCGGCGGCCTGGTCATGGCGCGGGACGCCTTCACCCTGCCGCGGCTGCGCGACGCCATGGCGGGGCTGATCGACGGCACGCTGGAGATCGGGCTGGCCTGCGCCGTCTCCGGCATCCTGGTCGGCGTCATCCTGGTGACCGGGCTCGGGATCGAGCTGTCCAGCTTCGTCGTGGCGCTGGGGCGC
Source organism: Acetobacteraceae bacterium (assembly GCA_027487675.1). GTDB lineage: Bacteria > Pseudomonadota > Alphaproteobacteria > Acetobacterales > Acetobacteraceae > Falsiroseomonas. The sequence continues at coordinate 30,629 of JAIYDD010000075.1, forward strand.
GATTCGCTGCTGGCGGCGCTGGTGGCCACCATGCTGGTGGTGATGCTGCTCGGCATGGCGGTGCCGGGGATCGCGGCCTACATCATCGCGGCCGCCGTCTGCGCGGCGCCGCTCGCGGAACTCGGCGTGCCGCTGCTCGCGGCGCACATGTTCATCTTCTACTTCTCGCTCTTCGCGGGGCTGACGCCGCCGGTGGCGCTCACCGCCTTCGCCGCCGCCGGCATCGCGGGGTCTGACCCGTTCCGCACGGGCTTCCTGGCGATGGTGATCGCGGCACCCGCCTATCTGCTGGCCTATTTCATGGTGCTGCAGCCGCAATTGCTGCTGCTCGGCGGCGACGGGCTGTCCATCGCGCTGGCCTTCGCGAGCGCCGCGCTCGGCGTCGTCGCCTTCGGCCTCGGCTCGGCGGGGGCGATCTTCGCGCCGCTCGGCCGGGCGGAACGCGTGGCGCTGGCGCTGGCCGGCGTCGCGCTGGTGGATGCGGGGCTGCTGACGGACCTGCTCGGGCTCCTCATCGTCCTGGCCGTCGGCTGGCGCAACCGCCGCGCGGCGCGGTCCGGCTGAGGGCATGGCGGCGCAGGCCGGGCCGCCCGGATGGCGCGGCGGCGCAGCCCGCGGCATATGCGCCCCCATGCCGCCCAGCCCTGGCCCGGACATCGCCCCGACCGCCCCGACGCCGGTGGCCGCGCTGCGCCAGCTGGCGTCGCGCGGCGCCGGCCCGCCGCTTCTCGTCACCTTCAGCGCCGCGCCGGCGGCCGAGCTGCGGCCCGAAGCCTTCGGCGCGGGCAGCGCCTTCAACCTGGTCATGCGCGGCGAGCCGCTGCGCGTCCTCCAGGCCTTCGGCGCCGCGCCCGGCGCCGCCCCCGCCCCGATGTCCTTCGCCGCCCTGCAGGCCCGCATCTTCGGCACGGCGGCGAAGGAAAGGCTGCTGGCGCGCTTCGTCGATGCCGGCACGCCGGCCCGCTTCCTCGCCGCGCGCCGCGGCCTGCTGCGCCGCTGCGCCGGCCTGCTGCTGGAAGCCGAGGCGGTCGCGGCGGCCGACGCGCTCGCCGAACTCGGGTTCCAGCCGGTGGCCGAAGCCGGCCCGGGCTGGGTCCTGCTGGCGCCCGCCGGGGAGCCCTCGCAGCGCCCCGCCGCCATGGCCGAGCCGGCGGCGGTGCCCGCGCCCATCCCCGACCACCGCATCGACCGGCTGGTGATCCTCGACCCCTGCCTGGAGGGAGCCCGCGGCCACTACCTGCCGCTCGCCCTGGCCTATACGCGCGGCGCGCAGGCGCTGGGGGCGGAGGTCGCCTGGGCCTGCCATGCCCGCTTCGACGGAGAGGGCCTGCCGCCGGGCGTCGCGCTGCGCCGCTGCTTCGCCCGGTCCTTCTTCGATCTCGGCCCGCGCGATCCCCGTCCGCGCGACCTGGGCCCCGAACTGGCGCCGGCGCTGCGCGAGACGCTGGAAGCGCTCGGCGGCCCCGGCACCCATGCGCTGGCCCACAGCGCCGATCCCGGCCTGCTGCGCGCGGCGCTGCTGGTGGCGCAGGCCATGCCGGCGCTGCCCGCCGCGCTGCATCTGTGCATCCCCAACCATCCCTGGCAGATGCCCTTCGCGGCCGAGGGGGCGGACCCGATGGAGGTGCTGGCCGCGCTGGCCCGCACGCCGCAGCACGGCCGATCGATCTTCCTGTGGGCGGAGACGCGGACGGTGGCGGGGGAGCTCGGCCGGCGGCTCGGCCTGCCGGTGCCGGTGCTGCGCCTGCCCGCGCCCGCCTGGGCCGATGGCCGCGCGGAGCCCCCGGCCGGCGAAAGGCTGGCGCTGGCCTTCCTCGGCGAGGCGCGGCTGGGCAAGGGCTTCCTCGACCTGCCGGAGCTGGCCGCGGCGCTGGAGGCGGCGCCGGGCCTGGCCGCGCGGGTGGAGCTGCGCGTGCATGCGCTGCCGCCGCATGACGGCTTCACGCGCCGCCACCGCGCCGCGCTCGACCGCCTGGCGGGGCTGGGCTGCGTGACGCTGCGCGAAGGGCGGCTGGACGATGCCGGATACCGCGCCTTCGTCGGCGCGGCGGACGCCGTGCTGCTGCCCTACGACCCGCGCCACTACAATGGCCGCGGCACCGGCATCCTGTGCGACGCGCTGGCGGCGGGGCGGGCGGTGGTGGCGCGCGCCGGCGCCACCATGGCCGAGCACGCCGAGGAAGGCGTGGTGCTGCTCTACCGCACGCCGGCCGAATTCGTCGCCCGCGTGGCGGAGCTGGCGGCGTCCCGGGCAGGCATCTCGGCGGCCGCCATGCAGGCCGCGCCGCGCTTCATCGGCCGGCGCAACGCGGTGGCGGTGGTGGCTTCGCTGCGCGACCGGCTGGCCTTCGCCCCGGGCTGAGCGGTGCCGGCCGATCAGTCGAAGACCGGCGCCGGCCCGAAGGCGCGGTCGAGCGCCACGTGCCCGGCCGGCGTCACCGCGACGGCCCGCGTTCCCTCGACGCGGCGGATCCAGCCCTGCGCGAAGCAGGCCCGGCAGAGCGCCGCGCCGACCGCGCCCGCGATGTGCGGCCGCCGCTCGCTCCAATCCAGGCAGGGCCGGCAGAACACGCGGCCGCGGCCGGCCCGGCGCGACGCGCCGGCGTCCAGCTCCACCCCCAGCCCGTGCAGGAAGGCCATGCCGGCCTCGGTCACCGCCCCGCCATCGGCGGACAGCTCGACCAGCCCGCGCTGCACCATGCGGTCGGCGATCGCGACCGCGACCTGCCCGGCCAGGTGGTCGTAGCAGGTGCGGGCGCGGCGCAGCGCCGCGTCGCGCGGCCCGACGCGCGGCGCCCCGGGCCGGGACAGGGCGAGATCGCCGCCGGCGATACCCATCCCCGCGCCGCCCGCGGCGCCCATCCCCGCGCCGCCGGCGGCGCCCACCCCAGCGCCGCCCGCGGCGCCCACCCGCGCGCCGGCAGCGGCGCCGATTCCCGCGCCGGCAGCGGCGACGGCCATGATGCTTTCCAGCATCTGCGCCACCGCCGCCGAGGCCAGCCGGTGGTAGCGGTGCCGCCCCTGGCGCTCCATCGCCAGCAGCCCCGCCGCGGTCAGCCGCGCCAGATGGGCGCTGGCGGTCGGCGGCGCCACTCCCGCGGCCTCCGCCAGTTCCCGCGCGGTCAGCGCCCGCCCGTCCATCAGCGCGGCGAGCATGTTCGCCCGCGCGGGGTCCCCGACCAGGGCGGCGGTCTCGGCGAAGGCGGTCACGGTCAGCATGGCGGCCCCATCATGCGCCAGCGCGCGACGGAATGCTTCGGCCGCCGCCGAAGCATCCGCCGCCCCCCGCCCGCTATCACACCCCCACCCGAACGGAGCCGCCCCGCCATGATCACCTGCTTCATCCGCTACCGGATCGACCCCGGCCGGCCGGAGGCCTTCGCCGAATACGCCCGCAACTGGGGCCAGGCGATCCCGCGCTGCGGCGCCGGGCTGATCGGCTATTTCGGCCCCCATGAAGGCTCGGCGACCACCGCCTACGGCGTCTACGGCATCGAGGACCTGGCCGCCTACGAAGCCTATCGCGCCCGGCTGCGCGAGGACCCGCTGGGGCGCGAGAACTTCGCCTTCGCCCGGCGCGAGCGCTTCATCCTGAAGGAGGACCGCATCTTCCTCCGCCTCGTCTCCGCCCCGCATGCCCCGCTGGTCCGGCACGGGACCGGCCGGTGATCGCCGTCATCTTCGAGGTCTGGCCCGCCGAGGGCCGCCGGCAGGAATACCTCGACCTCGCCGCCGCGCTGCGGGAGGAGCTGTCCGCCATGGACGGCTTCATCTCCGTCGAGCGCTTCGAGAGCCTGGCCGAGCCCGGCAAGCTGCTGTCCCTGTCCTTCTGGCGGGACGAGGCGGCGGTGCGCGCCTGGCGCGAACGGCCCGGCCATCGCACGACCCAGGCGCGCGGGCGCGCGGGGACCTTCCGCGACTACCGCCTGCGCATCGGCGCCGTCCTCCGCGACTACGGCATGCGGGACCGGGACCAGGCGCCGGCCGACAGCCGGGCGGCGCACCGCGCCTGACCGGCCGCGCGGCCGCGGCGCGGCGCCGCCATCCGGTGCGGCGATGCGCGGGCCGGCCGCGCCTTGCCGCCGCGCGGCGCGATTCGATGCGGACCGCGCATCGCCGCGCCTCGTAACGCGGCCCGGCGCGCGGGCGAAGCAGGTTCAGGCGCCGTCGCGGCCGCGCCGCGCCAGGTGGCGCTGCGCCGCAGGGCGCGCCGCGCCGTCGCGCCGGAAGGAGAGCACGCCATGCCCATCGCCCCCCCACGACCCGCCAGCTACGACAAGGCGGTCGCCCTGGTGCTGCAAGGGGGCGGCGCGCTCGGCAGCTACCAGGCCGGCGTCTACGAAGGGCTTGCCGAATCGCCCTACCTGCCGGACTGGGTGGCCGGCATCTCGATCGGCGCGATCAACGCCGCGATCATCGCCGGCAACCCGCCCGCCCGCCGCGTCGCGCAGCTGCGCAGCTTCTGGGAGAAGGTGACCTCCCCGCCCTCGCCCTGGGGCAACTGGCTCGAGATGACGCTGCCGCTGTTCCCCGCGCAGCGCCGGCGCCTCGGCGCGGCCAGCGCGCTGGTCTTCGGCCAGGACGGCTTCTTCGGCCCGCGCAACGCGCTCGCCTGGATGGCGATGGAAGGGCCGACCAGCGTCTACGACACCGACGCGCTGCGCTCGACGCTGGAATCCCTCGTCGACTTCGACCGCATCGCCGCCGGCGAGACGCGGCTCAGCATCGGCGCGGTCAATGTCCGCACCGGCAACTTCGCCTATTTCGACAGCGCCGAGACCCGCATCCGGCCGGAGCACATCATGGCCTCCGGCGCGCTGCCGCCGGGCTTCCCGGCGGTGGAGATCGACGGCGAGCACTACTGGGATGGCGGCCTCGTCTCCAACACCCCGCTGCAATACGTGCTGGAGAAGATCCCCCGCCGCAGCCGCCTGACCTTCCAGGTCGACGTCTTCCACGCCCGCGGTCCCGCGCCCGCCAACCTGTCGGACGTGGCGGAGCGCGAGAAGGACATCCGCTACAGCAGCCGCACCCGCGCCGCCACCGACACCGTCCGCCTGCAGCACGACGTGCGCCACAACATCAACACGCTGTGGGAGAAGCTGCCGGCCGAGCTGCGCGACACGCCGGAAGGCCGCTTCCTCTACCATTTCGGCTGCGTGACGACCATGGACATCGCCCAGCTGATCTACCGCCCCGACGAATGCCAGGGCCATTCCAAGGACTACGATTTCAGCCGCGGCACGATGGAGGAGCGCTGGGCGCAGGGCAGGCGCGACGCGGAGGCGACGCTGCTCGCCGCGCCCTGGCTGGCGCCCATGCCGCCCGAGCTCGGCGCGCGCACCTTCGACGTGCCCGGCGAGGCGCGCCGCCGCGCCGCCCTGCCCGCGCCCGTCGCCGCGCCGGCGCCGCAGGCCGCGCCGGCCATATCGGATGCGGCGGCGCTGGCCGCGCGCGCCGCGCGCCGGGCCCGCGCCTGATGCGCGCCGCCGATGTGCGCGCCGGCGCCTTCGCCATGCCGCGCACCAGCCCGTCCTATCCCGCCGGTCCCTATCGCTACGTGGACCGCGAGGTGCTGGCCATTACCTACCGCACCGATGCCGCGCGGCTGCGCCGCCTGCTGCCCGAACCGCTGGCGCCGCGCGGGGCCGAGGCGCGGCTGCTGTTCACGCGGATGCCGGACAGCACGGGCTTCGGCGACTATGCGCTGGTGGCGCAGGTGATCCCGGCCTGGCTGCCGGATGGCGACGCCGCGGGCTACGTGCACGCCATGCACGTCAACGCCCATGCCGCCAATTCCGGCGGGCGCGAGCTGTGGGGCTTCCCGCAGAAGCTGGCGCGCCCGGCGCTGCGGGTGGAGCGCGACACGCTGCTCGGCACGCTCGATGTGGGACCGGTGCGCGTCGCCACCGGCAGCATCGGCTTCAAGCACCGCGCGGCGGACCCCGAAGCCGCGCTGGACGCGGTGGCCGGCGTGGGCGTGACGCTGAAGATCATCCCGCATGTCGATGGCCGCCCGCGCATCTGCGAGCTGGTGCGCTTCCGCTTCGGCGAGCTGCGCTGCAAGGGCGCCTGGCGCGGCCCCGCCGCGCTCAGCCTCTCGCCGCACGCACTCGCCCCGCTGGCGGAACTGCCGGTGGAGCAGGTGCTGGACGCGGTGCATGTCGTCTTCGACGGCACGCTCGAACCGGGCGAGGTGATCCACGACTACCTGGCGGAGGCGCCCGCCCGATGACCCGAGACGAGATCCGCGCGCAGGCCTTCGCCATGCCGCTGACCAACCCGTCCTATCCGATGGGCCCCTATCGCTTCGTCGACCGCGAATACCTGATCATCACCTACCGCACCGACCCCGAGGCGCTGCGCCGCGTGGTGCCGGAACCGCTGGAATTCGACGCGCCGCTGGTGAAGTACGAATTCATCCGCATGCCCGATTCCACGGGCTTCGGCGACTACACCGAAAGCGGCCAGGTCATCCCGGTGCGGCTCGGCCAGGAGCATGGCGGCTACGTGCACGCGATGTTCCTGGACGACGACCCGCCGATCGCGGGCGGGCGCGAATTGTGGGGCTTCCCGAAGAAGCTCGCCGCGCCGACGCTGCGGGTGGAACGCGACACGCTGCTCGGCACGCTCGATGTGGGCCCCGTCCGGGTGGCCACCGGCTCGATGGGCTACAAGCACCGCGCCGTGCCCGATGCCGCGCTGCGCGCCGCTCTCGCCGAGCCCGGCTTCCTGCTCAAGGTCATCCCGCATGTCGACGGCACGCCGCGCATCTGCGAGCTGGTGCGCTACCGCCTCTCGGACGTCGTGCCGCGCGGCGGCTGGACGGGGCCCGCGGCGCTCGAACTCGCCCCCCATGCGCTGGCGCCGGTGGCCGACCTGCCGGTGCGCGAGGTGGTCTCGGCCGTGCATCTCGTCGCCGACCTGACGCTCGACCTCGGCGAGGTCGTGCACGACTACCTGCGATGACCCTTCCCCCACCGACGCCGCGAGGATTGCGCCGCATGCCGAAGCTCCAGGACCAGGTCGCGATCGTCACGGGTGCGGCCAGCGGCATCGGCCGCGGCATCGCGCTGCGGCTGGCGATGGAAGGGGCGACGGTCGCGATCGCCGACCTGGCGCTGCCGGCGGCCGAGGCGACGGCGGCGGAGTTCGTGGCGAACGGCCTGAAGGCCACAGCGGTCGCGATGGATGTCAGCGACGAGGCGGCGGTGGAGGCCGGCGTCGCCCGGGTGCTGGAGGCGACGGGGCGCATCGACATCCTGGTCAGCAATGCCGGCATCCAGATCGTGCATCCGGTGCATGAATTTCCGCTGGCCGAGTGGCGGAAGATGCTGGCGATCCACCTGGACGGCGCCTTCCTGACCACGCGCGCCTGCCTGCGCCCGATGTATGCGGCCGGGCGCGGCAGCATCGTCTACATCGGCTCGGTGCATTCGAAGGAAGCGTCGCTGCTGAAGGCGCCCTATGTCACCGCCAAGCACGGGCTGATCGGGCTGGCCAAGGTGGTGGCCAAGGAAGGTGCGGCGCATGGCGTGCGCGCCAACACCGTCTGCCCGGGCTTCGTGCGCACCCCGCTGGTCGAGAAGCAGATCCCCGAACAGGCTGCCGCGCTCGGCATCACCGAGGAGGAGGTGATCCGCAAGGTGATGCTGAAGGACACGGTGGACGGCGAATTCACCACGGTGGATGACGTGGCCGAGGCGGTGCTGTTCTTCGCCGCCGCCGGGTCCAATGCCATGACCGGCCAGTCGCTGATCGTCAGCCATGGCTGGAGCATGGAATAGCCCCGCGCGCCAGACTACGATCGGCGATGAGTGAATCGCCAATCCTGGTCTGGCCATTTGTTTTCTCGCGTGATTCACGCCTTCGAGCGTTCCGCCCTCCGGCGATCACGCTCTACCCCTTCCGCGCCTTCCGCCACGCCCCCGGCGTGGCGCCGGCATGGCGGCTGAACACCGTGGTGAAATGCGCCTGGTCGGCGAAGCCGCAGGCCTGCGCCACCTGCGCCAGCGGCAGCGTGCCTTCCGCCAGCAGCCGCTTCGCCTCCTCGATCCGGCAGGCGGTGACATGGGCGCGCGGCGTGCGGCCGGTGGCGGCGCGGAAGGCGCGGCAGAAATGCCAGGCGGACAGGCCGACCTCGTCTGCCATCGCCTCGATCCCGAAGCTCTCCGCCAGGTTCGCCCGCACGAAGGCCTCGACGCGCGCGACGCGCTCGGGCGACAGCGCCGCGACATCCCGCGGCGGCGCCGCGCGCGGCGCGGCCAGCCCCAGCAGCCGCGCGACCAGCGCCAGCAGCACGCCATCCTCGAACAGCCGGCGATGCGGGCTCTCGCCCGGCGGCTCGGCCCACAGCACCTCGAACAGCCGGGCGAGCTGCGCGCAGCGGAAGGGCGCGGCATGCAGCGCGCCGAGCGACGGCGGCCGCCCATCCCCCCCGGCCTGCGACGCCAGCCAGCCCACCAGCGGCGCGGGCAGGGACACGAAGCTCTTGCCATGCGCCGCATCCACGGCGAAGCGGGTGGCGACGTCGGGCGCCTTCAGCACCATGTCGCCGCGGCGGAACGGCACGTCGATCCGCCCGGCGCCGATGTCGAAGCGCATGCGTCCCGTGCCGCCTTCGTTGATCGCCAGCGTGTAGTCGGGGGTCGGCGGGTCGGGGAAGTCGCCGGCGGGCTGGGCGAAGCGCACCAGCGTGACCTGGCCGCTGCCGGCATGGCGCAGCGCCCGCGTGTAACGCGCATAGCCGCCGCCGCCATACACCTCGGCCAGGCTCGCATAGGCGCCGACCTGCTGCGTCACCTCGGTACCCATCCTTCCTCGTGGCGCCACCATGGCGGGGGGGCGGGGGCGCGGTCAAATGCTGCCTGCGGGGGGGCCGCCCCCCCTCGCGGCCGGCCTTGTGCGGTCTTGCGCAGGAACGCCGTTCCATGGCGTGGCACGCGGCTGCAAGACCGCGGCGCCCGGCCGGCGCAGCATCGCCCCCGTTGAGGAAGGTCACGATCGGGGCACGCATGGGCCAGGCGCCTTCAGGCATGGGCTGGCAGGACGCGTCGCGGCTGCGCGCGCTGATCGGCGCGTCGCAGGCCGGGTCCCCGGCGGACCATGCGGCGCTGCTGACCCTGGCGGCGGGGCGGGCGCGCGGCCTCGCCCGGGCGTCCGGCGCGCGCGACTGCGAAGCCGCGGTGCAGCAGGCGCTGCGGCTGATACATGCGCTGCGCCGCACCTACCACCCGTCGCGCTGCCCGCTGTCCTGGCTCGACGCGCTGATCGGCCGGGCGCTGTCCCGCGCGCCCGGCGTCGATGCTGCACTGCGTAACGCCGCGCCGCCGGCGCGCGAAGACCCGATGCGCGCCTGACCCGACGCCGGCCGCGACAGCCTCCGGAGTGACGATGTCGAGACCCCTCGCCGAGTTCCTGGTCGCCGCGGCCACCGGCTACGGCGCCATCGGGCTGCTGGTCGGGCTGGCCTTCCTGCTGTTCGGCCTGGACCGGGTGGAGCCCGCGGCGCGCGGCGCCTTCGGCTTCCGCCCGCTGATGCTGCCGGGCCTGGTGCTGCTGTGGCCCTGGGTCGCGCTGCGCTGGGCGGCGCTGGCGCGGCGCGGGGCGTGACGGGCGATGCGGCTGCGGCACCGGCGCGCCCATCTGCGGGCCTGGCTGGCCCTGGCGCTGGTCATCCCCGCGATCCTCGTCCTGGCGCTTGCCATGGCCGGCGGCCCGCCGGACGAGGCGCCGCGCCGCCTGGCCGAACCGGCGGGCCGCGCATGAGGCCCGCCCAAGGGCGCCCGCCGGTCGCCGCGCGATGAGCGCCCGCCATGTCCCGGTCGGCTGGACGCCGGCCAAGCGCGCCTATGACGCCGTGCTGGCCATCGGCATCCTCGGCTACCTGCTGGCCTTCCTGCACCTGGCGCCGATGCTGGGCGACCCGGACCAGGCGCTGGACGGGTCGAGCCTCGCCATCAAGGCCTATGGCAGCTGCGCCTTTCTGCTGCTGACGCTGGCGCTGGCGATCGGGCCGCTGGCGCGGCTCGATCCGCGCTTCCTGCCGCTGCTCTACAACCGCCGGCACCTGGGCGTCGCGACCTGCCTGGTCGCGGCGTCCCACGCGATGGAGGTGCTGGGCTGGCACTTCAACTACAGCCCCGTCGACCCCTGGGTGGCCATGCTGTCCAGCGAGCCGCCGCCCGGCGCCGCGCCCGGCATCCCCTTCGTGCTGCCCGGCCTGCTGGCGCTGCTGGTGCTGCTGGTGCTGGCGGCGACCAGCCACGATGTCTGGCTGTCCTTCCTCGGCCCGCCGGCCTGGAAGGCGCTGCACATGGCGATCTACCCGGCTTATGCGCTGGTCGTTGCCCATGTCGCCTTCGGGGCGCTGCAGGACCAGGCGAGCCCGGTGCTGGCCGCGGTGGTGGTGGGTGGCGGGCTCGGCGTCGCGGCGCTGCACCTGCTGGCCGCGCTGCGCGGCCGGGATGGCGACGCCCCCGCGCGGCCCGCGGACGATACCTCCCCCGCGCCGCCCGCGGACGACACCCCCCCCGCGCCGCCCGCGGACGACACCCCCCCCGCACCGCCCGCGGACGACACGCCCTGGATCGATGCCGGCCCGGCCGCCGCGGTGCCCGAGGGCCGCGCCCTGACCATCCGCCCCGCGGACGCGGAGGCGGTGGCGATCTTCCGCCACGAGGGCCGGCTTTCGGCGGTGAGCAATCTCTGCGCCCACCAGAACGGCCCGCTCGGCGAGGGGCGGATCGTCGATGGCTGCATCACCTGCCCCTGGCACGGCTTCCAGTACCGGCCGGAGGATGGCTGCGCGCCGCCGCCCTATACCGAGAAGCTGGCGACCTATCGGCTCGCGCTGCGCGACGGGAGGCTGCTGCTCGACCCCCGCCCCAACCCGCCCGGCACGCGGGTGGAGCCGCTGGCGCTGCCCGGCCCGGATCCGGCCGTGCCCGCCCCGCCCTTCTTCATCGGCTGGTCGAAGGCGCTGGACCCCGGGCTGCGCCGCCACGTGCTGGGCGCCGCGGCGGGCATGGCGCTGGGCTTCCCGCTGCTCGGCCTGGCGCTGGGCGCCACCGCCTTCGACCCCGCCGGCCCCGCCTTCGCCACCGTCCCCGGCGAGGCCCTGCCGGCCGACCTGCCGCAGCCGGCCACGCTGCGCGGCGTGGTGGTCGATGCCCCCTACCCGCTGCTGCACCTGCCGCCCGAGCGCCCGGGCGACCGCGGCCGCACCCTGCTGCTGGCGCGCGACGGCAAGCTCGGCGCGCCGGAGGGCTCGCGGGCGCTGGCCGGCCGGCTGGTGGAGGCGGAGGGCTTCATCCTGCGCCGCGGCGGCATCGAGATGCTGGTCACCAACGACCCGCCCCGCCCGATCGCCGACGCGCCCGCGCCGCGCGCCCCGGCGCGGCAGCCGCTCGGCCGCTGGCGCATCCAGGGCGAGATCTGCGACGGCAAATGCGCCGCCGGCGGCATGCGCCCGGGGACCGGGATCGGGCACCGCGCCTGCGCCACGCTCTGCCTGGATGGCGAGATGCCGGCGGTCTTCGTCGCCACCCGCCCGGTCGCGGGCCATGCCTTCCTGGTGCTGGGCGATGCCGCCGGCGGCCCCGCCCTGCCCGCCTTCCGCGACCTGATCGCCAGCCGCGTGACGCTGGAGGGCGAGGTCGAGCGCGTCGGCGACATCCTGGTGTTCCGGGCGGAGCGGCCATGAAGGGCGCGCTGCTGACCCTCGGCGCCCTGGCCGGCGGATGGGCGGCCTGGGAGGCCGCCGGCTGGCTCGCGCCCCTGCTGACGCCGGGTGGGGCGGAACTGGTGCTGCGGGGCGGGATCGCCATGCTGCTGATCGGCGCGCTCGCCCGCGGTCTGGACCACATCGCGGCCCAAGGGGGGCAGGACGAGCATGGCTGAGACGACAGGCGCGACGGCGCAGGTGGTGCTGGTGACCGGCGCCGCCGGCAATCTGGGCCGCGCGGTGGCGGCGCTGCTGGCGGCGGAGGGCGCCGCCCTCGTCGCGATCGACCGCGCCGCGGGCCCGCTGGAGGCGATGGTGGCCGCGCTGCCCGGCGAAGGCCGGCACCTGGCGCTGCCCGGCGTGGACCTCGGCGACCCTGCGGCCTGCGCGGCGGCGGTGGCGCAGGCGATGGCGCGCTTCGGTCGGCTGGACGGCGCGGCCCATACCGTCGGCGGCTTCGCCGGCGCCACCATCGAGGAGGGCGGGCCGGAGCTGTTCGAGCAGATGTTCCGCCTCAACACCATGACCACCGCCAACGTGCTGCGCGCCGCCATCGCGGCGATGCGCCCGGCCGGGCGCGGCAGCCTGGTGGCCGTCGGCGCGACCAACGGGGTGCGGGCGCCGGCCGGGTTGGCGGCCTATGCGGCGTCGAAGTCCGGCGTGCACCGGCTGGTGGAAGCCTATGCGGAGGAACTGAAGCCGACCGGCATCCGGGTGAATGCGGTGCTGCCCGGCACGGTGGACACGCCGCAGAACCGCGCCGCGATGCCCGATGCCGACCCGTCGCTCTGGGTGGCGCCGGCGCAGATCGCCGCGGTGGTGGGCTTCCTGCTGTCGGACGCGGCGTCCGGCGTCACCGGCGTGCTGCTGCCGGTCACCGCGCGGGGCTGAGCCGCCGCGGCGCGGCCTTTGGGGCACGGCCGCGCCGGGGCAATCGCATGCCCGGCACGAGGAGTGATACGGCCGGCGTCATTGACTGACCTGTGCCCACGGTCGTTGGGCGATGGCGGTGATGCGTTCGGGTTGGTTGGTGAGCCAGTTCCAGGCGTCGCAGCAGGCGTCGAGGATGTCGTC